>JAFHKH010000142.1 GCA_016937595.1 Pseudomonas cedrina subsp. fulgida
CTGGCTTGCCTGCGATTGCTGTCTGTCAGCGCCATGCGTGTTGGCTGGTCCACCGCTATCGCAGGCAAGCCAGCTCCCACATTTGATCGCCGGCAACCCCGAGCCTCAATCACGACCGATATTTATCTATCCGCGACATGTTCATAAGAGAACATGCAATTGCGCTCATTTCCTGTGTTTGCAGCCAAGAGGCGATGCTATTTTCGGTAACGAAACTGTAACATTCGCATCCGCAGTCAAAACAAGAAATCTGGAGCTCTTGAATGTTTGCTTTCTTTCGTCCAGCCGCACACCAGGCGCCCCTGCCTGAAGAAAAAATAGACAGCACCTACCGACGCCTGCGCTGGCAGATCTTCGCCGGTATTTTCTTCGGTTACGCCGGGTATTACCTGCTGCGTAAAAACTTCTCCCTGGCCATGCCTTACCTGATCGACGAGGGGTACACCCGCGGCGAACTGGGCCTGGCGATGTCGGCCATCGCGATTGCCTACGGCCTGTCCAAGTTTCTCATGGGCCTGGTATCCGACCGCTCCAACCCACGCTACTTCCTGCCCTTCGGCCTGCTGGTTTCAGCCGGGGTGATGTTCATTTTCGGTTTCGCGCCCTGGGCGACGTCCAGCGTGACCATGATGTTCATTTTGCTGTTCATCAACGGCTGGGCCCAAGGCATGGGCTGGCCGCCAAGTGGGCGGACGATGGTGCACTGGTGGTCGCAGAAAGAACGCGGCGGCGTGGTGTCGGTGTGGAACGTGGCGCACAACGTCGGCGGCGGCCTGATCGGCCCGCTGTTCCTGCTGGGCATGGCCTGGTTCAACGACTGGCATGCAGCCTTCTACGTGCCGGCCACGGTGGCGCTGGCAGTGGCAGCCTTTGCCTTCATGAGCATGCGCGATACCCCGCAATCGGTCGGCCTGCCGCCGATCGAGAAGTACAAGAACGATTACCCGGAAGGCTACGACGCCAGCCACGAAGACGAATTCAGCGCCAAGGAAATCTTCGTCAAATACGTGCTGCGCAACAAAATGCTGTGGTACATCGCTTTCGCCAACGTGTTCGTCTACCTGCTGCGCTACGGCGTGCTGGACTGGGCGCCCACCTACCTGAAAGAAGCCAAGCATTTCACGGTCGACAAGTCGTCCTGGGCTTACTTCTTTTATGAATGGGCGGGCATTCCGGGCACGCTGCTGTGCGGCTGGATGTCAGACAAGATCTTCCGTGGCAATCGTGGCCTGACCGGCATCGTGTTCATGGCGCTGGTGACCGTGGCGACCCTGGTGTACTGGCTCAATCCGCCGGGCAACCCGATGGTCGACATGATCGCGCTGGTGTCCATCGGCTTCCTGATTTACGGCCCGGTGATGCTGATCGGCCTGCAGGCGCTGGAATTGGCACCGAAGAAAGCCGCCGGCACTGCTGCGGGCTTCACCGGTCTGTTCGGTTATCTGGGTGGCTCCGTGGCAGCCAGTGCGGCCATGGGCTACACCGTGGACCATTTTGGCTGGGACGGTGGTTTTGTGCTGCTGATCGGTGCATGCGTGCTGGCAATCGCCTTCCTGATCCCAACGCTGTGGCACACCAATAGCGTCAGTTCGGCGCGTTAATCCCTGCGCAACCTTTTGCACAACGCTTGAGCCGCGCCTCCAGGTTTTTATCTGGCATGGCGTGGCTACGCAGGGCGTTGACGGTCTGCTCGACATAATCGCGGGTAGTGCCGTAACGCCCGCAAGCGCTTTGCAATACATGGTTGAGCACGATATCGGGCAAGTTACCGGCGTAGCTGGGCAAGTGCCGCTCCAATACAAACCCTAAAGCCTGCACCGTAGTGCCATCCTCCAGCCGGCAGCTGAGCCAGTGCGGACGGTAAGAGGGATACGGCATTTCGCGCTGCCACAAGGCGTAGAGCGAGGCTTCCAACTGATCTTCAGGCAGGCGGTAGGCAAACCCGCTGCATGAGCCGCCGCGATCCAGTCCGAAGACCAGGCCCGGGATTTCCGGTGTGCCTCGGTGTTCATGTGACCACAGGTAAAGCCCGCGGTGATAGCCATGAACCCGCGCCCGCACCCGTTCGGTCGACGAACATTCGGGGCGCCAGATCAGTGAACCATACGCAAATAGCCAGACCGGCCCTCCCTTATGCCGCGCCATGGTGGCTTGCATCGAGCTCATCAATTGTTCGTGAGTCAGTTGCGGCCCGAGATCCAGGCGCGGAGGGTAAGCCAATTGCAGAAGATCGGTTTCAATGACGGTCATGGCGAAAAGCGGTGCGCCTCCTGTGTTACCCATGTAAGCCAGCTTTATCGTAGTCAAACCAGCAGCAATAAGCTGGCCATTTTCGGATATAGCTTAAGGACGTTTGTCCGAATGCCTAAATACCGTAAGCGAATAAGCGCAGATATAAGCCTAACGGCCAATTTTCTGCTACGCGCAGATCCCAATGTGGGGACGGGCTTGCTCGCGAAAGCGGTGGGTCAGTCAGTACATCTGGTACTGATACATCGCTTTCGCGAGCAAGCCCGCTCCCACCGTTTGATCGGCGTAAACCCGTTATTTATGGGGTCGAGTCAGGGGCGCGGGGCGTAGGCAAACACATCCGCACGCATCTGGTGCGCATCCATCCCGGCATCCACCAATGCATCCAGCGTGCCGTAGATCATTGCCGGCGAACCGCTGGCATAGACGTGAACGGCCTTGAGGTCGGCGATGTCTTCGCACACGGCTTCATGCAACAGCCCGCAACGCCCTTCCCAGCCGCACACATCGCTGACGACTTTGTGCAGGAACAAGTTGGGCAATTGCAGCCACTGGTCCCAGTGTTCGATCTGGTAGAAATCTTCCGGGCGACGCACGCCCCAGTAAAGGTGTACGGGATGCTTGAAGCCGCTGGCGCGGCAATGTTCGATCAAGCTGTGCATCTGCGCCATGCCGGTACCGGCGGCGATCAACACCAACGGTCCATCCGGCAACTCGGCCAGGTGGGTGTCGCCGAACGGCAGCTCGATGCGGGCCATCCGGTTGCGTTGCAGTTGCTCCAGCAAGGTGCGCGCGCTGTCTTCGCGGGCCAGTACGTGCAGCTCCAACTCGCGCCCGGCGTGAGGTGCCGACGCCAGGGAAAAGGCCGATTTCTCGCCATTCTCCCGCTCGATCATCAGGTATTGCCCGGCGTGGTAACGCACCGCCTTGCCCGCTGGCGCGAGCAGGCGCACGCGCCACACATCGCCACCGACTTCCACGCATTCACTCAATTGGCACGACAACTTGCGCAACGGCAGCTCTCCCGGCGCCAGCACGCCATCCCACAACACAATGCAATCTTCCAGCGGCTCGGCGATGCAGGTGTAGAACTCGCCGTGGCCGCGCACCTCATTACCTTGCCGCACACGCCCCTCTACCAGTAGCGCGGCGCATACGTGGCACACACCGTTGCGACAGGCCTGGGGGCATTCGTAGCCAAGGCGACGCGCGCCTTCGAGGATTCGCTCGCCGGGGACCAGCTCCAGTACAGCGCCTGAAGGTTGCAGGGTTACACGCATCAATCTATTCCCAATTCTTTCCAGATCGCATCGACACGGGCCGTGACGGCTTCATCCTTGACGATCACCCGGCCCCACTCACGGGTAGTTTCACCCGGCCATTTGTGGGTGGCATCCAGGCCCATCTTCGAACCCAGGCCCGACACCGGCGAAGCGAAGTCGAGGTAGTCGATCGGCGTGTTGTCGATCATCACCGTGTCGCGCTTGGGGTCCATGCGCGTGGTGATGGCCCAGATCACGTCGTTCCAGTCGCGGGCATTGATGTCATCGTCGGTGACAATAACGAACTTGGTGTACATGAACTGTCGCAAAAACGACCACACGCCGAGCATTACCCGCTTGGCATGGCCGGGGTACGACTTCTTCATGGTGACAATGGCCATGCGGTACGAGCAGCCTTCCGGCGGCAGGTAGAAGTCGGTGATCTCCGGGAATTGCTTCTGCAGGATCGGCACGAACACTTCGTTGAGCGCCACGCCGAGAATGGCCGGTTCATCCGGCGGCCGGCCGGTGTAAGTGCTGTGATAAATCGGCTTGATCCGATGAGTGATGCGCTCGACGGTGAACACCGGGAAGCTGTCGACTTCGTTGTAGTAGCCGGTGTGGTCGCCGTACGGGCCTTCGTCAGCCATTTCGCCGGGATGAATCACCCCTTCCAGGATAATTTCGGCGGTGGCCGGTACTTGCAGGTCATTGCCACGACACTTCACCAGCTCGGTGCGGTTACCGCGCAGCAGACCGGCGAAGGCGTATTCGGAGAGGCTGTCCGGCACCGGCGTGACAGCGCCGAGGATGGTGGCCGGGTCGGCGCCCAGGGCCACGGACACCGGGAACGGTTTGCCGGGGTGTTTTTCGCACCACTCACGGTAGTCCAGGGCGCCGCCACGGTGGCTCAGCCAGCGCATGATCACCTTGTTGCGGCCGATCACTTGCTGGCGATAGATACCGAGGTTCTGGCGGTCCTTGTTCGGGCCCTTGGTGACCGTCAGGCCCCAGGTGATCAGCGGGCCGACGTCGCCGGGCCAGCAGGTCTGCACCGGCAGCATGGCGAGGTCGACGTCATCGCCTTCGATGACCACTTCCTGGCACGCCGCGTCCTTGACCACCTTGGGGGCCATGGCGATGATCTTGCGGAAGATCGGCAGCTTCGACCAGGCATCCTTGAGCCCCTTGGGCGGCTCGGGCTCCTTGAGGAAGGCCAGCAGTTTGCCGATCTCGCGCAGCTCGCTGACCGACTCGGCGCCCATGCCGAAGGCGACGCGCTCCGGGGTACCGAACAGGTTGCCGAGCACCGGGATATCAAAGCCGGTCGGGTTCTCAAACAGCAGTGCCGGCCCCTTGCTGCGCAGGGTGCGGTCGCAAATCTCAGTCATTTCCAGCACCGGCGAGATCGGCATCTGGATACGTTTCAACTCTCCGCGCTGCTCAAGTTGCTGCACGAAATCCCGAAGATCCTTGAATTTCATTAACCATGCCACCCGTAAAATAGGCCTACATCCTACCTGCTATAACGGCGGCTGGCAGCCTGTCGCGGTGCATTTGGGGGCATAGAGTGCTTAAAAAACCGACGCAAAAAAAATGGCGCCCCTGAGGGCGCCATTCTTTCGGACCTGAAACGTCGTATTACTTACGCTTCATCGACAAGAAGAACTCGTCGTTGGTCTTGGTGGTTTTCAGCTTGTCGATCAGGAACTCGATGGCAGCGACTTCGTCCATCGGGTGCAGCAGCTTGCGCAGGATCCACATGCGCTGCAGTTCGTCGTCGGCGGTCAGCAACTCTTCGCGGCGGGTGCCGGAACGGTTGATGTTGATCGCCGGGAACACGCGTTTTTCCGCGATGCGACGGTCCAGGGGCAATTCCATGTTGCCGGTACCCTTGAACTCTTCGTAGATCACTTCGTCCATCTTCGAACCGGTTTCAACCAGCGCGGTGGCGATAATGGTCAGCGAACCGCCTTCTTCGATGTTGCGCGCGGCGCCGAAGAAACGCTTCGGTTTCTCCAGGGCGTGCGCATCGACACCACCGGTCAATACCTTGCCGGAGCTCGGGATCACGGTGTTATAGGCACGCGCCAGACGGGTGATGGAGTCGAGCAGGATCACCACGTCCTTCTTGTGTTCGACCAGGCGCTTGGCCTTCTCGATCACCATTTCGGCAACCTGCACGTGGCGGGTCGGCGGCTCATCGAACGTGGAGGCAACCACTTCGCCGCGCACGGTGCGCTGCATTTCGGTCACTTCTTCCGGACGCTCATCGATCAACAGCACGATCAGGTGAACTTCAGGATTGTTACGTGCGATGTTGGCTGCAATGTTCTGCAGCATGATGGTCTTACCGGCTTTCGGCGGTGCGACGATCAGGCCACGCTGGCCTTTGCCGATCGGGGCGCACAGGTCGATCACCCGGCCGGTCAAGTCTTCGGTGGAACCGTTGCCGGCTTCCATCTTCATGCGCACGGTCGGGAACAGCGGCGTCAGGTTCTCGAAGAGAATCTTGTTTTTCGCGTTCTCGGGACGATCGAAGTTGATCGTGTCGACCTTGAGCAGGGCGAAATAACGCTCGCCTTCCTTCGGTGGACGGATCTTGCCAACGATGGTGTCACCGGTGCGCAAGTTGAAGCGACGGATCTGGCTCGGCGAGACGTAGATATCGTCTGGGCCGGCAAGATAGGAGGCGTCTGCGGAGCGGAGGAAGCCGAAGCCGTCCTGGAGAATCTCCAGCACGCCATCACCGGAGATTTCCTCGCCGCTTTTCGCGTGCTTCTTGAGCAGGGAGAAAATCACGTCCTGCTTGCGCGAACGGGCCATATTTTCTATGCCCATTTCTTCGGCCAGCTGGAGCAGGTCGGTAATCGGCTTTTGCTTGAGTTCAGTCAGATTCATATAGGAATGACGTAATCATTTATAGAGGGGGGAAATTAAGCTTTTGGCTTAATGAGGCCGCGCCGCGGAGAAGGCGACAGGATCGCGTACTATCGAAAAGGAATGCGTCGGCGACGGCTTGCAGGGGGCAGTGGAGAAACCAGTGCGGGGCCGAATGTACCACCTGAGTTTCGGAGCGTCTAGCCCTGTTTTACGAAAATGCCCCGCGATTTGCGGGGCATTTTTACAACGCTTAGATGTTGGCGTCGAGGAAAGCTTGCAGCTGGGACTTCGACAGCGCGCCCACTTTAGTGGCCTCGACGTTGCCGTTCTTGAATAGCATCAGCGTCGGAATACCACGCACGCCGTGCTTGGCAGGGGTTTCCTGGTTGTCGTCGATGTTCAGCTTGGCAATGGTCAGCTTGCCTTTGTAATTATCATCTTGGGAAATATCGTCCAGGACTGGAGCGATCATTTTGCAAGGGCCGCACCATTCAGCCCAGTAGTCAACCAGCACCGGGCCTTGAGCCTTGAGTACTTCGGCCTCAAAGGTCGCGTCGGTGACGTGCTTGATAAGATCGTTGCTCATGGATGTCTCCGGATTGTAAGCAAAAAAAACGTGGCCCATCATAGCCGCCCTTCCCCCGTTCAGGAAGCCGCCTCTGATTGAGTCTTGCTATGGCGGTGCATGAGTTTGGGTATGACCCGACTCACGGCGTTATAGGCGTTACGAAGGCGATCCCCGTACGCAATGCCGCATTGCGCACGTGTTCCTGCATGGTTTTCTGCGCCGACGCACTGGCGCGCCGGGCCAGGGCGCGCAGTATCCGGCGGTGCTCCTGCCAGGTTTCCATGGCCCGCTCGGCCGGATGAACGGTAGTTTCTGGCTTTCCAGGAAGACCTCGGCACTCGCGCTCAGGATACTCACCATCGCCTGGTTGCCGCTGGCCAGCAGGATGCGCTGGTGGAATTCGAAGTCCAGCCGGGCCGCCGCTTCGAAGTCGCCGGCCTTGAGCCTCTTGCGCATGGCCTCGACATTATCTTCCAGGCGATCCAGCTCATCGATGCTCAGCGTCACCGCCGCCAGCCCTGCCGCAAAGCCTTCGAGGGCATAGCGCAACTGAAAGATATCCAGCGGCGTGGCCTGCGCCGCGAAAGGCCAGGCAAACCCCGGCGATTCCTCGGCTGCCTGCACGAACACGCCCTTGCCGGGCTGCACACTGACCACGCCCAGCGCACTCAGGGACGACAAGGCTTCGCGCAGCGATGCCCGGCTCACCCCTAATTGCACCGCCAGATCGCGCTGGGACGGCAACGCATCGCCCGGCCCGAAGCCTTGCTGCTTGATCAGTTTACGGATGGCCTGCAGGGCCGCTTCCGGTACGGCTTGGGCGATGGAATTCATAAAAACTCAAGGTTCCAGTCAACTGAGGGGCTAGTTGTAAAGCTATTCGCAGCCAGCGGCAAGCCACGCCCTAAAGGGGCTCGCGTGGTTTTGCCGGCGCTCGAAAACAGTGCAAAAAGACTCGGCACTGTTCAGACCAGTAAGACCACCGCGGCTCAACAACACCCTGGGTTGCGAACATTCTTGAAGAGGCTGGCATGGGCTGTGCACTGAGCAAATTCAGAAAATTCCTTCGCACTTTTCGGAGAGTTGCCATGACCAAGCGCTACAGCGCCCTGCTTATTGCCCTGTTTGCCAGCCTGATGCTGAGCCAGGCACCCGCCCAGGCCAATGGTCTGGACGACATCGTTGCCCGTGGCACCCTCAAGGTCGCCGTGCCCCAGGACTTCCCGCCCTTCGGCTCGGTCGGCCCCGACATGAAGCCGCGCGGCCTGGACATCGACACCGCCAAGCTGCTGGCCGACCAGCTCAAGGTCAAGCTGGAACTGACCCCGGTCAACAGCACCAACCGCATCCCGTTTCTCACCACCGGCAAGGTCGACCTGGTGATTTCCAGCCTGGGCAAGAACCCGGAGCGGGAAAAGGTCATCGACTTCTCCAGGGCCTATGCGCCGTTCTACCTGGCCGTGTTCGGCCGCCTGATGCGGCCATCAGCAGCACCGATGACCTCAAGGGCAAGACCATCAGCGTGACCCGTGGCGCCATTGAGGACATCGAGCTGACCGCGGTTGCGCCCAAGGAAGCCACCATCAAACGCTTCGAAGACAACAACTCGACCATTGCCGCCTACCTGGCCGGCCAGGTCGACCTGATCGCCAGCGGCAACGTGGTGATGGTAGCGATCAGCGAACGCAACCCCAAACGCGTACCGGCGCTGAAAGTGAAGCTCAAGGACTCGCCGGTGTATGTGGGCGTGAACAAGAACGAGCCGGCGCTGCTGGAGAAGGTCAACCAGATCCTGGTCGCGGCCAAGGCTGACGGCAGCCTGGAAAAGAACGCTATGCAATGGCTCAAAGAGCCGCTGCCCGCAGACCTCTGAGGCGACGGAGCTGACTCATGGCGTATCAATTTGACTTTGTGCCGGTGCTGGCCAATACCGACCTGCTGTTGCGCGGCGCGCTGTTCACCCTTGAGCTGACGGCCATCGGCGCCATCCTCGGCGTGGCCCTGGGCACCGTCGGCGCGGTGGTGCGGGCGTGGAAGATCCAGCCGTTCGCCTGGTTCTTCGGTGTGTATGTCGAGTTGATCCGCAACACACCGTTCCTGGTGCAGTTGTTCTTCATCTTTTTCGGCCTGCCGTCCCTGGGGCTGAAGATCACCGAGTGGCAAGCCGCGGTACTGGCGATGGTGATCAACCTGGGCGCCTATTCCACCGAGATTATCCGCGCCGGCATCCAGGCGATCCCGAAAGGGCAACTGGAAGCCGCCGCCGCGCTGGCGATGACGCGCTTCGAAGCGTTCCGTCATGTGGTACTGCTTCCGGCGCTGGGCAAGGTGTGGCCGGCGCTGAGCAGCCAGATCATCATCGTGATGCTCGGTTCAGCGGTGTGTTCACAGATCGCTACTGAAGAGCTGAGCTTTGCCGCCAACTTTATTCAGTCGCGCAATTTCCGTGCATTCGAAACCTATGCGCTGACCACCCTGGTGTACCTGTGCATGGCGCTGATGATTCGCCAGTTGCTCAACTGGATCGGCCGGCGGTTTGTGATGAGGAACAGTTGATGAGTGATTTCTCCTTCTGGGACATCGTGCGCAACCTGCTCACCGGCCTGCAATGGACGCTGCTGCTGTCGCTGGTGGCGTTTGTCGGCGGCGGCCTGATCGGTTTGCTGGTGATGGTCCTGCGCATCAGTAGCAAGGCCTTCCCACGCAACGTTGCGCGCACCTATATCGAACTGTTCCAGGGCACGCCGCTGCTGATGCAGTTATTTCTGGTGTTCTTCGGCGTTGCTCTGCTGGGTGTCGATATCTCGCCGTGGCTGGCGGCGGCGATCGCCCTGACGCTGTTTACCAGCGCCTACCTCGCTGAAATCTGGCGCGGCTGCGTGGACTCCATCGCCCACGGGCAGTGGGAAGCGTCGGCCAGCCTGGCGCTCAACCCGCTTGAACAACTGCGCTACGTGATCCTGCCCCAGGCCCTGCGCATAGCCGTGGCGCCCACCGTGGGGTTTTCGGTGCAAGTGGTCAAAGGCACCGCCGTGACCTCGATTATTGGTTTTACCGAACTGACCAAGACCGGCGGCATGCTCGCCAACGCAACGTTCGAGCCCTTCATGGTCTACGGCCTGGTGGCGCTTGGTTACTTTTTACTCTGCTACCCCTTGTCCCTCAGTGCGCGCTACCTGGAAAGGAGACTGCATGCCTCTGCTTAGAATTTCCGCCCTGCATAAGTATTACGGCGATCACCACGTACTCAAGGGCATCGACCTGACGGTTGAAGAAGGCCAGGTGGTGGCGATCATCGGCCGCAGCGGCTCGGGTAAATCCACCTTGCTGCGCACCCTCAACGGCCTGGAATCCATCAACGACGGCGTGATCGAAGTCGATGGCGAATACCTCGATGCCGCCCGTGCCGACCTGCGCAGCCTGCGACAGAAAGTCGGCATGGTGTTCCAGCAGTTCAACCTGTTCCCCCATTTGACCGTGGGCGAAAACGTCATGCTCGCGCCGCAGGTGGTACAGAAGGTACCCAAGGCCAAGGCCGCGCAGTTGGCCAGGCAGATGCTGGAACGCGTCGGGCTTGGAGAGAAATTCGACGCTTTCCCCGATCGCCTGTCCGGCGGCCAGCAGCAACGCGTGGCGATCGCGCGCGCCCTGGCGATGTCACCGAAGGTGCTGTTGTGCGATGAAATCACCTCGGCCCTCGACCCGGAGTTGGTCAATGAAGTGCTCAGCGTGGTGCGCCAACTGGCCAAGGACGGCATGACGCTGATCATGGTGACCCATGAAATGCGCTTCGCCCGGGAAGTCGGCGACAAGCTGGTGTTCATGCACCAGGGCAAGGTGCATGAAGTGGGCGACCCCAAGCACCTGTTCGCGCACCCGCAAACCGCCGAACTGGCCAACTTCATCGGCTCTACAGAGCAGCCGGACTGACCAGCTCGAACTGGCCGCGCCCTTCCAGCAGCGTCTCCCGGCGCACCGCAAGGGCGTCGGCCGGCAGTTGAATGTCGATCTCCACCTGGGCCGTCAACCGATGGCCGTCACGGGCACACCGGCTACGTTCGCAGACAGCGCACGACCGGGCAGCAGCCGCCCGCCGGCGGTTTCGTCGGGCTGCCAGGTAACCGGCCGGCCATCGACCTGAGCGTGCTTGAGGCTCAAGGTAAAACGCCCTTGCCGCCCGAATTGAAAACCTTGCGCATCGGCGGCTACACCGCCGAAGCGCAGCACCATTGCGGCGGGGTTTGCGCAGAGCACGCTCAAGTGCAGCGTGCGTTGGGTAGTGAGTCGCACGGCATCCCTCCCGAATGCCCCTTGCGTGGGACGAATCACCCCGTAGTCGACCCTCGGCTCGCTCAGGCTCATCCGGCAGTCATCGGCCCGCGCCTGGCTTGCCATGAGGGCACCCCACAACAGGCACAGGCCGCAGGCGAGCGGGCCGCTCATCCGCTCAGCGCGCATGGCATACCACCGGCGCGGTTTCGTAAAATTGGTCATCGTCAGGCTCTTGCTCAGGGTTAATGTGCAGCAGGCAGGACGCCGAATCCGGCAAGGAAACCTTCAGGGTTTGCGGCCCATCGATGTTGCTGAGGAAAATCATGCCTTCGCCCACCACGCTGGTCACAAAGTGGTTGTCCTCGCTAAACACCGCGGCGCCTTGAGGCAAGGGGCGGCCCTGTTCGTCCTGGGCTTCCAGCAACAGACGCCGAACTTTCACCACATCAAAGTCGAGGATGTTGACTGAACCACGGCCGGCCGCGAGCACCTTGGTGCCGTTCTTCAGGTCGACGCGCTTGGGCAGTGACCGGGTCTGTACTTGCACAGGGTTGTTGGCGTAGGCCTGCAGCCCGGGAATGACCGCCTGACCGCTGAAGTCGGTCCATACCGGCCCTTGGGGCGTCGACACCTTCGCGCCGCCGATATCGCCCACCGAGACGATGCCGAAGGTGTCCTGCACCGCGTACGGCGAGAATGTCACCCCGTGCTCATGGGCCACGATGCCGCCTTGCAGCTGGGCGGAATAGTGAGTGTTCGAGGGATCACGGCTCACGCCCAGGCTGACGCGGGTATACCGCGGTAACAGGTCGACGCGGCCACGCACGCGCTGTTCCCGCTCGTTCACGTCTCGATCAACACCCACTTCATAGTCCACATAGTCGTTGACCCGCTCGCTGAGGGCCGTGCCGGCATCCAGGCGATCACCTCGGCGACTGACGTAGCTGCTCACGCGGCGATCACCCCCCAGGGGCAAGGTGACCTGCAGCCGGAGGGAGGTGTCCTCGTCCAGCCGTTCATCACGGCGTCCTCCCGCTGTCCGCTCCAGGCGTCGAGGCCCGGTTCCACCGACCTGTGCGTCGCGATCAACGCCACATCAACACCATTGAACGATTTGTTCCAGGACGCAAAGAGGTGATCGGTGGATCGCCCATCAAATTGCGAGCTACGGGTGAAACTGAGGGAAAAGCCCCCCATGAAGGGATCGGCCCAGTTCAGCCCCGCCGTGTATTGGCGCTTGAAGCGCGCATCGAGATCGTAACCCCGAGAGGCCTGGCCTGCGTCCAGCACTTCCCGGTAGCCTCTGTTCTGTGTCGACGCGCTCAGGTTCATGTCAAGGTTGGCGAACAACGGGCTGCCTACTGACAGCGTGCTGCGCGCGCCCCCCACGCCGTCAAGCCCGTCACGGGACAGGTTATGGCGTAAGTCCACGGTGACCTGGTGGAAAAACACGCTGCCCAGGGTACCGCCTGCCGACCGGTACTCGTCGGTACCGAGCACACCGAAACCCACCGACGAGCGCTGTCCCAGCCCCCAGGTTCCACTGCCCATGGCCACCACGGGCGAGTCCGGTTCCCGGCTGTCGATGGATGTCTCGCGCACCTTACCGAGCGAAAAGTAGTAGCCCGGCGTCACGGGAACCCCGCCGCGAAAAGACGCAGCGGGCACGACGAAACTGCGCTGTGCGCCCTGCACATCAATCACGCTCACATCCAGGTCGCTGGTGCTGTTGAGCAACGGTAAGCCGGTCAGCCTGAACGGACCTTCGGGTACCAGCGTGGAATAAATCAACGCGCCCGACTGCCGGACTTCGACCCGTGACTGGCTTTGGGCCAGGCCTTCAACCACCACCTCACTGCTGCCCGCTCCCCCGCGCTGCTGGCCGTCCGGGAAGAACTGCAAGCCGGTCAGCTGTACGCCACCAAATATCGGGTTGTTACTGGAAATCTGCCCCGCCTGGAAGGTCGACTGCAGCGCCGCAACATCACGCTGGGCGTAGGCATCCACCTGCTCGGTCCGCGCCCGGCCATTATCGGAAACATAGAACTGACGGCTGCGAACAATCCAGTTACCCAGGTTGAACCCTGCCTCGGTATAGGCCGATACGAAGCGACTCGGCCCACTTCGCGAGTGGGTGTCATAACCCAACACGGTGTAATTGAAGATAGCCGCCGCGCCGCCCTGGGAAAAATTCCCGGCCTCCCACTCAGGCGCACGCAGCGACTGGGTCGGCACCACCAAGGTCACCTCATCACTGCTGGGACGCAGCCGCACCATGGTCGCCGGGTATTGCCCAACGAAATCATGGCAGGTCTGGTCGGGGTTGATGCCTTCGCGCAGCACCCTGGACGGCGTCACCAGACCGGCCTTGGCCAGTAACGCCGGGGTGAAGCACAGCTGGCCCTGGTAATCGAAACGTGCGTCAACCAACCCCAGCGGGGTGCCATTGACGCGTAGCCCGACCACGTGCACACCCTCGCGAAAACGAGCCGCGCTGCGAAAGTACTCGGATACCTGGGGATCAATGCCCAGCGATGTCAGCGCCGCCAGGTCAAACCCTTCCCCCAGGCCCACAGCCGCGCTCGAAGCCGGCAAGCCACACAGCGTCGCGAGACCCAGCAGGACCTTGGAGCGCGCCTGGAAGCCGTTACTGGCCGCACGTTTGGCCGCGCGCGTTGAATGCCTGTTAGTTTTCATAGGTCAATCAATCCGCGCCAGCCGCAACGGCGGCCCGGTAGCTGTCCACCGTGAACCCGTAGACCGTGGCCGGCTGGAACTCCACGGCAACCACGCCCGCCACTGAACCGGCCGACGCGACCGTCAGCACTTCACCCGGCAGGATGTAAGTGCGCGGCAACGTCCCCGCCTCTGCCTGCGGATGCAGTTGCACGTCCAGCGACATGCGCACGACGTAGGCACTGTCGTTGTGAACCCTTAATTGGTCCCCTTCACGCTTCCATGACAGCAACTGCCAGGGCGCGTCGTGCCTGGGCAGCCCTTGGGGATGCAGG
The DNA here is from genome assembly GCA_016937595.1 of Pseudomonas cedrina subsp. fulgida. Classification (GTDB taxonomy): domain Bacteria; phylum Pseudomonadota; class Gammaproteobacteria; order Pseudomonadales; family Pseudomonadaceae; genus Aquipseudomonas; species Aquipseudomonas fulgida. Next base: position 14,247 of record JAFHKH010000142.1, read on the forward strand.
ATCAACGGCAGGTTCTGCCGCAGCGTGATACCAATGGTCGCACCGCCAGGAGTGCGCGCCTGGGGAATGCCTTCAAAGGAGACCCGCTTCAGGCGCTGGGTCTTGAGAGGGGCCTTCACCGTACTGATGAAACGCACCAGTTGGGTGTCGCCCGCTTCGACCCGGGTAATAGGCGGCGTGACGATCAATAACGGTTCCTGGTCCTCCGGTATGTTTTCTATGACCGAATGAAGCAGTGCCGGCCCAGGGTCGGTATTTTTAATATTAAGCGTTGCCTCGCCGTCTTCTTCATTCAGAATCACGACGGTTGTTTCAGGCTGCATTCCGTCGGCGACTGCGATACCACACAAACAACAACACAAACTTATGAATCGCAGCAACGACATCACGCTTGTTGATAGACCATTCACCGAATTTTCCCAAAGTTATAAAGCTGACAATTAACAAACGCCCACGTAAAACAGCCGGCACTAAACAAAGACGTGAAGCTGTCTGTGCATTAATGTCGACTGTTGATGACGTATTTAGATGTAAGTCAATTCCAGCGTGGCGCGACCATCCAGCGTTATATCGCGGGTCAGGTCCAGGTCCTGAGTGCGGTTGATAACAGCTTTCACTTCAAGAGTGCCATTGAGTTGGGTAATGGACGCGGGTACCAGGCTGGTGCCGCTGCGCCATGAATATTGACTGGGCTTTTGAGCGACCTTGCCGTCACTGGACTGCCAGGAACCGGTGGTACCCACACGCATGAGCGGGCTGAGGTTTCCGGTGGTTGAACGCAGATCCTTGAGGGTGACCGAGTAGCCGCCGGTACGCCTGCCGCTGGCAAGGCCCAGACCATAGTTCTGCGCTTCGGAGAACCCGGCACCGAGAATCCCCGGAACCTTGCTCCCCGATTGCAGATCAGTCAGGGCCAAGCCGAACTTCGCTGGCGCTTGGCCACAACTGACGGCCAGGCTCACGGATTTCGGCGCGAGAGGATTGAACTGTGTCGCAGACAAACTACCGGAGGGAATGACCTGGTAATCAACGATGCCACCCCCGGCGAGGCTCAGGTTGCAAGCCAGCGGCTTGATAGTCCCGCGTACAATCAGCTCGGCAACCGTTGTTGCATGAGCACCGATACTTGCTACCAGACAAAGAGTACCTATCGTCAAACCCAGCATATTTTTCTTCATGTTTAACCTGTCATCTTAAAAATAGGCAGGTGCCTTTACTATGGCGGGTATCCATTACCCATTAAGCCTGTTCATCCCTCGATATTCGACCATACATAAATAACACCACGGCAAAATTGCCGAGTGACAGTCTGTCGCTTCAGCACCGGGTTAAAGAATCAGAGAACACGCCAGTCATTGTGGGAGCCGTAAATATGATAAGTGAGGCCAACTCTAATCATCGAGTAGGCTTAAACACGAACCCAATCAGATTATTAACCGCTCCTTGTAGGCAACTTCACAAAAATCACAACTGCAGTGTGAAGTTATTAACGCCTACAAATTCGGAACACCCTGCGCGGGTGACGGGGAAGCCCCCTGACACTTCCCACAGGAAATCCTCACACCCCCCATGGGCAAATTACCCACGCACTACGCGTTGGCACCACAGGTCGATCGTGGCACGATGGCTGGGTTATCGACCGAGACCCCCTTACCATGCCGCAATCCCAAGCCAAGAATCTGTCCCTGATCGCCGCCATCGACCTGGGCTCCAACAGCTTTCACATGGTCGTGGCCAAGGCCCAGAACGGCGAAATCCGCATCCTTGAGCGGCTCGGCGAAAAAGTACAACTGGCCGCCGGCATCGACGACGAGCGCCAACTCAACGAAGAGTCCATGCAGCGCGGCCTCGATTGCCTCAAGCGCTTTGCCCAGTTGATCAACGGCATGCCCCTGGGCGCCGTGCGAATCGTCGGCACCAACGCGTTGCGTGAGGCCCGCAACCGTGGCGAATTCATCCGCCGCGCCGAGGAGATCCTTGGGCACCCGGTAGAGGTCATCTCCGGCCGTGAAGAAGCGCGGCTGATCTACCTCGGCGTGTCCCATACCCTGGCCGATACCCCCGGCAAGCGCCTGGTCGCCGACATCGGCGGTGGCAGTACCGAATTCATCATTGGCCAGCGCTTCGAGCCGCTGCTGCGCGAAAGCCTGCAGATGGGTTGCGTGAGCTATACCCAACGCTATTTCAAGGATGGCAAGATCACCCCGGCGCGCTACGCCCAGGCCTACACAGCGGCGCGGCTGGAGATCATGAGCATCGAGCACGCCCTGCACCGCCTGACCTGGGATGAAGCCATCGGCTCGTCGGGCACCATCCGTGCCATCGGCCTGGCCTTGAAAGCCGGCGGCCATGGCACCGGCGAGGTGAATGCCGAAGGCCTGGCGTGGCTCAAGCGCAAACTGTTCAAGCTGGGGGATGCCGAGAAAATCGACTTCGACGGCATCAAGCCCGACCGTCGCACCATCTTCCCGGCCGGCCTGGCGATTCTCGAAGCGATCTTCGACGCCCTCGAACTGCAACGCATGGACCACTGTGACGGCGCGCTACGCGAAGGCGTGCTCTACGACCTGTTGGGCCGTCATCACCACGAAGACGTGCGTGAGCGCACGCTTACCTCGCTGATGGAGCGCTATCACGTCGACCAGGAGCAAGCCGCTCGCGTCGAGCGCAAAGCCCTGCATGCCTTCGACCAGGTGGCCGAGGACTGGGACCTGCAAGACGGCGTATGGCGCGAACTGCTGGGCTGGGCGGCCAAGGTGCATGAAGTGGGCCTGGATATCGCCCACTACCATTACCACAAGCACGGCGCCTACCTGATCGAACACTCGGACCTGGCTGGGTTTTCCCGCGAGGACCAACAGATGCTCGCCCTGCTGGTGCGCGGCCATCGCCGTAACATCCCCAAGGACAAGTTTGCGGAATTCGGCGATGACGGCATCAAGCTGATTCGCCTGTGCGTGCTGCTGCGCTTTGCGATCCTGTTCCACCATATCCGTGGCACCCAGGAAATGCCCCAGGTGGCCCTGCGCGCCGCGGGCGACAGCCTGGACGTGGTGTTCCCGGACGGTTGGCTGGATGAAAACCAGCTGACCCAGGCGGACTTTGCCCAGGAAGCGGAGTGGCTGACGCGGGTTGGGTTCAGCCTCAACCTGCGCTAAAGAACGCCGCAAAACAAATGTGGGAGCGGGCTTGTGTGGGAGCCGGGCTTGCCCGCGATGCAGACACCGAGGTGAATCATTCACACCTCGGTGATGCTATCGCAGGCAAGCCAGCTTGTATGTTTAGACTTGAAGGGGTGGGCGGGACTAAAAGCCCGATTCCGACTCTTACCAGTACGGACCGTGGGAGACTTCTCGTCCCGCCCCTTCTACCCAAAGCGCCGATAAGGAATGCATCGGTAAAACCGACGATAGAGGCAAGCCAGCGCTCCGGTAGACCCCAACAAGCACTTAAACCCTAGCTCCGAGGATTCGTTATGACAATCCTTACCTCGCCAACGGTAGTTGGTGTCGATGTGGCCAAAGCCGAAATTGTTGTTTACCGCGAAGATCTTGAAACCATTCAGGCCGTTGTCAACGACCGACAAACGCTCGGCCGCTGGCTCAAAATGTTGCCTGCGCAAAGCTCCATTGCCCTGGAAGCCACCAGCACTTACCACCTGGACACGGCGGAACTTGCCCATGAAATGGGGCATCGGGTTTACGTTGTGGATGCTTATAGGCTGAGCCACTACCGCGAAAGCATTGGTCAACGGGCGAAAACCGATCCTTGTGATGCGCGTTTACTGGCGCGTTATTTGGCGAGTGAGCAGGATCGGTTACGTGTCTGGAGCCCACCTCCGCAGGCCTATAAAGTGTTGAAAAGCCTGCTGCACAGGCGCGCGGAACTCATCAGATTGCGCGTGAGCATCACGCTGAGTTGGTCGAGCGAACCACTTTTGAAAGATGAGCTGGCTTTGCAGTTGAAGTCTTTCAAACAGGCTGAGCAGTCCATTCAGAAGTTGCTGCAAAAAGTCAGCAAAGAAGCGGGTCTCACTGAAAACATCAAGCGTTGCAAAGCCATTGAAGGGGTTGGGGATCTTACGGCTTTAGGCTTGGCGACCGCGTTTATGCGCGGCCACTTTGTTAGTAGTGATGCGTTCATTGCCTTTTTAGGGATGGACTTGAGAGCAAAAGACTCCGGAAAAAAGACCGGCCCTCGCCGCTTGAGCAAAAAAGGTGATACGGAGATACGGCGTCTGGCCCATAACGCGGCGATGGCCGCCTGTCGGTCTCCCACCTGGAAACCTTTTTATGAATCGTACTTGGCAAGAGGTTTAGCAAGAACCCAGGCTTTGGTGATCCTAGCTCGCAAGCTCTGTCGAGTGGCATTCGCTCTCATGAAAAACCAGAGCGAATACCAGCCGAATTTAAGGTTGCAGGGTTCCCCTGCAACATAGAATCTCCCACA
>JAFHKH010000143.1 GCA_016937595.1 Pseudomonas cedrina subsp. fulgida
GCGAAGGCGGTATATCAGTTACAGAATTTGTATCTGACCTACCGCTTTCGCGAGCAAGCCCGCTCCCACATTAAGTTCTGCGGTCTCTGAGTGATCAGGACAGGAAACCACCGTCCACATTCAACGACACACCCGTGGTGTAGCTGGAGGCGTCGCTGGCCAGGAACAGCACCGCGCCGGCCATTTCGCTTGGGGCAGCCACGCGCTTGAGCGGGATTTGCGCCAGGGCCATTTTCAGGATCGCGTCGTTCTTCACCAGCGCTGAGGCGAACTTGGTGTCGGTCAGGCCCGGCAACAGGGCGTTGCAGCGAATACCGAACTCGGCGCATTCCTTGGCGAACACCTTGGTCATGTTGATCACCGCGGCCTTGGTGACCGAGTAGATGCCTTGGAACGCACCCGGCGAAATCCCGTTGATCGACGCCACGTTGATGATGCTGCCACCGCCGTTTTCGCGCATCAGCTTGCCGGCTTCCACCGACATGAAGAAATAGCCGCGGATGTTCACGTCTACGGTTTTCTGGAATGCGCCCAGATCGGTGTCCAGTACGTTGCAGAACTGCGGGTTGGTCGCGGCATTGTTGACCAGGATATCCAGGCGCCCGAACTGCTCGCGGATCCCGGCGAACACCTGGGCAATCTGCTCCATTTCACCGATATGGCAGGCCACGGCCGTGGCCTTGCCGCCGTCGGCGATGATCGCATCGGCCACATGCTGGCAGCCTTCCAGCTTGCGGCTGGACACGATCACGTGGGCGCCTTGCTGAGCCAGCAACTTGGCGATGGCCTCGCCGATACCGCGGCTGGCGCCGGACACGAATGCGATTTTGCCATCGAGGTCGAACAGGTGGGTCTTGGACATGGGGGTTCCTTATTGTGTGCGGTCAGAGCGCTGATTTGCCGATGACGCTCAGGCTCATCTGCTCCAGCAGCTTGTTCATCTGAATGAACTGCGCAAAGCGTTTGTCCTGGGTCTGGCCATGAAAGAAGCGGTAGTAGATCTGCTGCACGATGCCGGCCAGGCGGAACAGGCCGTAGGTGTAGTAGAAATCGAAATTGTCGATCTGCAGGCCCGAGCGCTCGGCGTAATAGTCGACGAACTGGCGGCGGGTGAGCATGCCGGGGGCGTTGCTCGGCTGGCGGCGTATCAGTTGCACTGGCGCAGGGTCACCGGCTTCGATCCAGTAGGCGAGGGTGTTGCCCAGGTCCATCAGCGGATCGCCGAGGGTGGTGAGTTCCCAGTCCAGCACGCCGATGATCTGCATCGGGTTGTGCGGGTCGAGAATCACATTATCGAAGCGGTAGTCGTTGTGCACGATGCTGGAGGTGGGATGGTCGGCCGGCATCTTGTCGTTGAGCCAGGCGCGCACGGCTTCCCAGCTTGGCGCATCGGGTGTCAGGGCCTTTTCGTAGCGCTCGCTCCAGCCACGTATCTGACGTGCCACATAGCCTTCGGGCTTGCCCAGGTCCGCCAGGCCACAGGCGTTGTAATCCACCCGGTGCAGTTCGACGAACTTGTCGATAAAGCTTTTGCACAAGGCCTCGGTCTTGCTGGCGTCCAGGTTCAGCTCTGGCGGCAGGTCAGAGCGCAGGATGATGCCATTGACGCGCTCCATCACGTAGAACTCGGCGCCGATCACCGCCTCATCGGTGCAATGCACATACGCCTTGGGGCAATAGGGAAAGCCGTCCTTGAGCTGATTGAGAATGCGGAATTCGCGGCCCATGTCGTGGGCGGATTTGGCCTTGTGTCCGAAGGGCGGGCGGCGCAGCACGAATTCCTGGCCCGGGTATTCCAGCAGGTAAGTCAGGTTGGACGCGCCGCCGGGAAACTGGCTGATCACGGGCGTGCCGCTCAGGCCGGGGATATGGGCCTTGAGGTAGGGATCGATCAGGCCGGCATCAAGCTCTTCGCCTGGGCGAATCTGGGTCGATTGGTCGTTCAGCGCCATGCTTATCCCTTCTGCTTATTCTAGAGGCCTTAGACTATTTCCTAATCTAATGCGCGCAACCGCCCAGCGACAAGGTCGGGGCGGCTTAATAGGTTAGCGTGTTGGAGGATAATCAGCGTGCCTGATCGGTCATTTATTGGGCGGGGGCAGGGCCACCGGCGTGAGCACGGGCGCCCGGCGAAGTATTCCACCAGATTGTCGGCCACGCGCTGCACGGTGTCATGGGCGGCTTCCGGCGACAGGCCCGCGACGTGGGAGGTGAGCACGGTATTGCCGAGCGTCTTGAGCGCATCGGACACCTTGGGCTCATCGTCGAACACATCGAGGGCCGCGCCACCGATGCGGCGGTGCTCCAGCGCCGCGACCAGGTCGGCGGTGACCACCACGCTGCCACGGCCGATGTTGACCAGGTAACCATTGGGGCCGAGGGCGTCCAGGGCGCGGCGGTCGATCAGGTGGCGGGTGCCGGCACCGCCGGGCGTGGCCAGGATCAGGAAGTCCGAGGTGCGCGCCAGTTCCACCGGGGTGGCGCAGTAGGTGTAGTCGACGTCATCGCGCGGCTGGCGGTTGTGATAGCTCACCTCCATGCCGAACCCCAGCGACGCGCGCTTGGCGATCTCCAGGCCCACCGCGCCGAGCCCGAGAATGCCCAATTGCTTGCCATCCAGGGAAGGGCGCATCACCTTCGGCCACTCACTGCGGCGCACGGCGGCGTCGGTCTGCGGAATGCCGCGCACCAGCGCCAGCAGCAACGCCATGGCATGGTCGGCCACCGACGGCGCATTCACCCCGGCGCCGTTGGTGACAACAATCCCGCGATTGCTGGCGGCCTGCAGGTCCACGTGTTCGTAGCCGGCACCGATCACGCAGATGATTTCCAGCAGCGGCAGCGCGGCGATTTCGTCGGCATACAGGCCCAGCGGGCCCCGGGTCAGCACGGCATTGATCTGGCCGCCGTGGGCCTTGATCGCGTTGGCGCGTTCGGCGGGCGTCGGCGCCAGGATCACATGAAAGTCATTGCTCTCGATGATGGGCAAGTATTCGTTGATGGTTTCAACCAGGACCAGAACAGTAGCGGTCATCGGAAGGCTCTTCCTGAAGGGTTTGAGGGGATCAGTATGCGAGATTTGCAGGGCGCAGCGGAGTATTGTTGCAGTCTTGTTGATAAGTTTGGCTGATCGAGATGGGGTCGAGCGGCGTGCTGCAAGTGCTCGACGATTTTGGCGCTGGCTTTGCACTGGCGTCACCGAATCGGGCGCCTGGCCGATGTCCGAGAGAGACAATGATAGCGAGCATTTGCGGTTGATTCAGGCCGCGACATCACTTCTTTTGAAAGTAAAGGAGCGGCCTGAACGTCACTCAAGCTACGGCTTGCTCAACCAAGACCGGGTGCGCCAGGTTTGGCGCCAGTCTCCAGCTTGACCTTGATCCAGCCAGGGAAGTGCTGATCAAACTTCTGGAAGGCGCTGACGGCATCCGCTATGGGCTCGTGCTGTGTCAGCACTTTGGATGGATCAACACGACCCGCCAATGTCATTTCAATGAGCTTGGGGATGTACTTGCGATGATGGCAGTTACCCATGTTCATGCGCAGGTTTTTATTCATCGCCGCGCCGATGGGGAAACGCTCGAATCCTGCAGGATAGACACCTATTATCGAGAGCGTGCCTGCCTTGGCCAATCCTTGAACAGCCCATTCCAGGGCTTGTGATGGCTCATCGCCCGGTTGCCATTGTGCGCTGCCGGGGGTTTTGGTGTGGCTGTGGTGAGTGTGGTTGGCATCGATGCCTACGGCATCAATCGCTCGGTCCACGCCAATATCATGGGTCAGGCGATGCAGGGCTTCAACAGGGTCTTCCTTTTCGAAGTTGATGCACTCAGCGCCCAGGTCTCGCGCGCGCTCCAATCGGTCGTCCAGGCCATCGATGGCGAAGATGCGCCCGGCGCCCAGCAGCTTGGCGCTTACGATCGCAAACAGACCTACAGGCCCGCAGCCAAAAACCGCGACGGTGTCACCGTCCTTTATTTCCGCCATCTTGGCGCCGAACCAGGCGGTAGGGAAGATATCCGACATTGCAATCGCCTGATCGTCGGTAATTGCGTCGGGCAGTTTGATCAAACCGATATTGGCGAAGGGGATTCGGGCTTTTTCCGCTTGCAGCCCATTAAACGGGCCTGTGGTCTTTGGCCCCCCAAAAAAGGAAGTGCCGGCCGTTTTGCCGTTGGGGTTGGCCACGTCACACTGAGCGAAATAACCCGCGCGGCAGTAGGCGCAGTTACCGCATGCGATGGTCGAAGGCACCAGCACACGGTCGCCGATCTTCAGGTTGCGCACATCGTCACCCAGTGCCTCCACGATACCGACCGCTTCATGGCCCAGAATCGTGCCGGGTTGCATATCCGGCGCACTGCCGCGAATGAAGTGAAGGTCGGTGCCGCAGATAGCCGAAGCGGTTATGCGGATGATCGCGTCGTTGGGCGCTTGCAGCGTGGGCTCGGGCACTTCATCAGCCGGATGTCGCCGACACCGTGGAACACAATAGCTTTCATGTTGCACCTCGCGTGGTCAGTGAGGGGGATTAAGCCGCCTGGAAGTGAACAAGCCCACCCATGCGTTTCGCGGCAGGTTGCACGTTCGAACATCAATGCAGCGGACTTCTATTGCGATAGCGAACCTTTTAAAAACGTTTTGAGAAATTTCGCAGCGTTCGATGAACGGTCTTTCGCGAACCGAAGATGCCGTTTGTCTGTGTCGTTCAATATTCACTGAACCCACAAACAATGACGGTCCTCCACACACCTGAGTGTTCTGAAAAGACAACGAGGTGCATAGCATGAAAGCAATCAGAATCAAGCAGTTCGGAGGCCCGCAGGTCATGCAGTTAACTGAGGTGGACGTGCCAGAGCCCAAACCCACTGCGTCCACCGACAGCCCCAGGCGCGTTCCTGGCAGGTACTGGGGGAGGGTGGTCGGCTTGTGTCTACCCTGACAATGCCCGACGCCCACCATCCGCAGGCAGCAGGCAGCAGGCAGCAGGCAGCAGGCAGCAGGCAAGACTGGCACACGATTTACCGCCGTCCCTCGAGGGGAAGAGCTGGCTGAGATCGCAGGGTTGATCGAAGCGGGCAATGTGCAGGTTTACGTCACCAAGGTCTTTGCGTTGAACGAGGCCTCGCAGGCGCTGGATTTCCTGAGCAGCGAACACGTGCATGGCAAAGTGGTATTGCGCGTCAGTCGCTGAAGGAGGCGACGCTTGAGTAACGCTCGTTGCCGATTGCGTCGGCACCTGGCCGGCGCAATCAACTCAAGCTCGGGAATGACCGTTCACAACGTCAGCAGAAAAAATTTTGAACGTTTTTTGCGTGGGGAACATCGACTCTGTAACTGAATATTTCTGTCTGCGCATTCTTCAAGGCGTTCTCACGGAGCCAATGCAACGGCAAATAAACGGCGAACGGGGCGAGTTTTCATGAGTGACGATATCCAGTGCAGCGTCGAATACAACGGTCGCATCCTTCGTGGAAAAACTGACCAGCCGCTGATCGATTTCCTCGCAGAGCAGGGTATCGATTTGCCTCACGTCTGCTATCACCGAGCTCTCGTGCCGCTTCAGACCTGCGATGTCTGCTGGATCGAGCACAATGGTGAAAGGGTTCGCGGCTGTACGTTGCGTACGGCCAACGGCATGCAGCTGGTGAGTGATGCGCCTCGCGTAAAAGCCGCTCAAGAAGAAGGCCTGGATCGGATTCTTGCCAAGCATGAGTTGTATTGCAGCGTCTGCGAGCACAACACCGGAGACTGCACGCTGCACAATACCGTCGCCGACATCAACCCTGCGATCCAGCGCTACAAGTACCAGCGCAAGCCTTACAGCAAGGATCACTCCAACCCTTTTTACACCTACGATCCCGACCAATGCATCCTCTGTGGACGCTGCGTCGAGGCGTGCCAGAACGTCGAGGTCAACGAGACCTTGAGTATCGACTTCACCATGGAGCATCCACGGGTGTTGTGGGATGGAGGCACCACGATTGAAGGTTCCAGCTGTGTGAGCTGCGGTCATTGTGTCACCGTTTGCCCCTGCAACGCCTTGCTCGAAAAAACCATGCAGCCGGATGCCGGGCCTTTGACATCAATGCCCGAACGCATCAAGCGTCCGCTTATCGATGCGGTGAAAACCCTGGAAAACACCGTCGGCGCACCGCCCATCACCGCCGTTTCCGTCATGGACATGCATTGGCGCCAGCCCGAAATCAAACGCACCAAAACCGTATGCACGTATTGCGGGGTGGGTTGCTCGTTCGAAATGTGGACGCGGGACCGGCACCTGTTGAAAGTGCAGCCGGTAGTAGATGCGCCGGCCAACGGCGTATCGACCTGTATCAAAGGCAAGTTCGGCTGGGATTTCGTCAACAGCGAAAAACGCCTGACGACACCGCTTATCCGCGACAACGGTCGATTCCGTGAGGCGAGCTGGGACGAAGCGCTGACGGTGGTCGCCGAGCGCCTCCTGGCGATCAAGCGCGAGCACGGCGCCGACGCCATCGGTTTCATCGGTTCAAGCAAGGCCAGCAATGAAGAGGCCTACCTGACGCAGAAAATCGCGCGCTTGATCATCGGGACCAACAGCGTCGACAACTCGTCGCGCTATTGCCAGAACCCGGCCACCCAAGGACTGTTCCGCACGGTGGGCTATGGCGGTGACGCCGGCACGATTGCCGACCTGGAGCAGGCGGATCTGATCGTCCTGGTGGGCAGCAACCTGGCGGAGAATCATCCCGTCATCGCTTCGAAAATCAAGGCTGCACGCAAGCACAAGGGGCAAAAGCTGCTGGTGGTCGATCCGCGCAAACATGAGATGGCGGAGCGCGCCGACCTCTTCCTGCAGATCAACTCCAGCACAGACATCGTCTGGGCCAGCGCCATGTCACGTTATCTGTTCGACCATGACTTGGCGGACCAGGATTTTCTGGCAAAACGCGTGAATAAGGTAGACGAGTACCGGCGCTCGCTTGATCCGTTTACGCTGGAATTCGCCTCGCAAACCACAGGCCTGGCCGAGTCGCAACTGATCAGGGCCGCGCACATGATCGACGAGGCGAAAAGCGTGTGCCTGCTGTGGGCGATGGGCATCACCCAGCACAGCCATGGCGCGGACACCAGCACGGCGCTTTCCAACCTGTTGCTGGTCAGCGGTAACTATGGGCGCCCTGGCACGGGTGGCTACCCGATGCGCGGCCACAACAATGTCCAGGGGGCCAGCGATTTCGGTTGCCTCAAGGATGTTTATCCCGGCTACGAGAAGGTCACTGACGAAGCGGTGAGAGCCAAATGGGCGAAAGCCTGGGGCGTGGCGCCCGAGGCGCTGTCCAACAAGGTCGGCGAAGACAATTTCCTGATGGTCGAGCACGCCGCGCAACGCAGGATCAAGGCCATGTATATCATCGGTGAAGAGACGGCGTTCTCGGATGCCGACACGGAAAACGTGCATGAGGCCTTCAAGCACCTGGACTTCATGGTGGTCCAGGATATTTTTTTCAGTCGCACCGCCCAATTTGCCGATGTCGTGTTGCCAGGCTGCCCGAGCGTTGAAAAGGACGGGACTTTCGTCAACACCGAGCGGCGGATCCAGCGTTTTTATGAAGTCTTTCCACCGCTGGGCAACAGCCTGCCGGACTGGCGCATCCTGACCGACCTGGCCAGGCGCATGGGGCATGACTGGGGGTATGAGCATCCTTCGCAAATATTGGAGGAGGCGGCGAGTATTTCCACCCTGTTTGCCGGCGCCCGTTATGAGCGGCTGGACGGCTGGAAATCCCTGCTTTGGCCCGTGAAGCCAGATGGCACCGACACGCCACTGCTTTATACCGAGCGGTTCCACACCGACGATGGCAAGGCCGTGCTGTATCCGCTCGAGTGGAAAAGCCCGGCGGAAGCGCCCGACAGCGAATTCGACCTGATGCTGAACAACGGACGCATGTTGGAACACTTCCAGGGCAACAATCAGACGGGACGTGGAGACCGCATCGATTCGTTGTCACCTGACTGGTTTGTCGAAGTCAGTCCCGAGCTTGCCGCCGAGCGTGGCCTGCAGGAGGGGACCCTGGTACGTATCACCTCGCGACGTGGGTCGGTCTCTGCGCCGGTGGTGATCACCGATCGTGTACGCGCAAAGGTGCTCTTTATGCCGATTCACCAAGGCAAACCCGGCATCAATGAACTCACTGGCGAACATCATGACCCGGACGTCAATACGCCTGCCTATAAGGAAACCGCCGTGAAGATGGAGGTCCTGAAGGCGCCACGCCACCGTCCGCCATTGCCGCCGGCAAATTTCCGGCATGGCCACAGGACGCCGAACAAGGGCGTGGACGTGGCCGTGAAATGGGCCAGAGACGATTACGCGCCGATCGATACCCCGGCGCCCCACCCGGAGAGGTTTTAATGGCTGAGCCTATCGATTACGACGTCAAACCGACCAAGACCGAGCCTGACGCGAAGGATGAACTGGATCGCCTGCTTCAGAGCCTTCATCAACACGGCGTTTTGCGCATGGCCAATGATTGGGTGTGCGCCAACACGGCGATTACCAACGTGCTGGTGGACGGCCTTAATAAGGACGGCACGCTCAACGTCATCCAGAATCTGTCGATTTTGGCGATGGCGCTTTCACGGGTTCAGCCCGATGAATTCTACCGACTGGTGTTTGCGCTGAAAGACGCGGGTGCCGCCGTCAGCCAATGGCGCGCGCCGGATCATGACAACCTCGCGCCGGGTGTCAAAGGCACCTACCGTTTGCTGCATGACGAATCGCTTTGGCATGCGATTACACCGCTTCTGGAAGGCTTGAAGGCAATGGGCGAGGGGATGAAAAGGCCGGTCGACAAACCGATCAGCCAGTTTACTGGCAAGCCCAGCGACGCCTGATCGGAGCCTGCACATGGAACCGTTGGATTCCGCGTGGATGTTGGCGCGCTATCAGTTTGCTTTCACGATCAGCTTTCATATCGTGCTCGCTGCGTTTTCCATCGGCCTGGCCAATTATCTGATGGTGCTGGAAGCCCTGTGGTTATGGCGCAAGCGCCAGATCTACAGGGATGTCTACACGTTCTGGCTGAAAATCTTTGCCTGGACGGTTGCCGTGGGGACTGCGTCCGGGCTCGTCATGGAGTTTCAGTTCGGGACTAACTGGGGCGCACTGGCCCATCGAGCGGGAGGTATTCTGGGGCCGCTGATGTTCTATGAAGTCATGGTCGCGTTTTTTCTGGAGGCTGGCTTCATCGGGGTCATGCTGTTCGGCATGAATAAAGTCGGCCCGCGCCTGCATTTTCTGTCGACGTGTGCCGTGGCCGTTGGCTCGTTATTCAGTGCATTCTGGATATTGTCAGCCAATTCATGGATCCACACGCCGGCCGGTTTCAGTATCGCCGAAGATGGCCGGTTCATAGCGCAAGACTGGCTGGATATCATCTTCAACCCCTCGTTTCCCTACCGCATGGTTCACATGAGCCTCGCCGCATTCCTCGGCACGGCCATGCTGGTGGGCGGTGTGGCCGCGTGGCATCTATTGCGCAACAGCCGTCACGCATCCGCGCGGGTGATGTTTTCAATGGCCCTGTGGATGGCGGCGCTGGTAGGCCCCCTTCAGATCGTGGCAGGGGACCTGCACGGTGAAAATACACGGGATTATCAACCGCAAAAGCTGGCCGCCATTGAGGGGTCATGGCGGCGTCCGGAAGCGGGCGAGGGCGAGCCACTCAGGCTGTTTGCGATCCCCGACCAGACCCTGCGTAGAAACGATCTCGAAGTGGCAATCCCTCATCTTGGCTCGCTGTACCTGCGCCATGACTGGACCGGCACCATACAGAGCCTGGATGAGTTCGCCGCGCAAGATATCCCGCCGGTGGCCGTGGTTTTCTATGCGTTTCGCATCATGGTCGGCCTCGGCTTGCTGATTGTGGCCTTGGGCATTGCCAGTCTTTGCCTGCGCTGGCGCGGTGGCCTGTTTGAATGCCGGTGGCTGCTGCGCTGTTCAGTCCTCATGGCGCCGGCCGGGTTTGTGGCCATGCTGTGCGGATGGATCGTCACCGAAGTCGGCCGACAGCCCTTCACGGTCTACGGATTGATGCGCACCGTTCACAGCCATTCGCAGCAACCCCTTTCATTCGTTGCGGGCAGCCTGCTCGCCATCGTGGTCATGTATGTGCTGGTTTTCGGGTTGGGTCTTTTCTATCTGTTGCGAGCAGTCAGGCAACTGCCGGCAGAAACGGCGGACGCCAGCCAATAAGGGCCTGCGTAGAGGGGGATCGCCATGTTCATGTCTGAAGCGCTGTTACCCGATCTGGCGGCGGCCGCGATCGCCTTTACGATCATTCTTTATGTGATTCTGGATGGGACCGATCTGGGTGTCGGGATGCTCCTGGCGACGCGTCACGTTCCTGATGAGAAAAAGATAATGGTCAACTCCATCCTGCCGATCTGGGACGGCAACGAAACCTGGCTGGTGCTGGGTGGCGGAGGGTTGCTGGCGCTGTTTCCGGTGGTGTACGGCGTGCTGTTTTCCGCGCTCTACATCCCGCTCATTGCGATGCTGCTGGCGTTGATCGCCAGAGCGGTTGCACTCGAATTCCGGGCTGACGCATCGACGCGAATGAAGCGTTGGCTCGACATCAGTCTCGTGGCCGGCTCGTTGATCGCGACGCTGTGCCAGGGCCTCATCATGGGATGCGTCGTACAGGGTGTCGAGCAAGAGGAGGGCAGGTTCAGCGGCCACGGCTGGGAATGGCTGGGCGCATTTCCGCTGACCTGCGCCATGGTGCTGGTGATCGGCTATGCGCTGCTGGGCAGCTGCTGGCTGGTGTGGCGCACCGAAGGGCGATTGCAAGCCGCGGCAAAAGGCCAGGCGCGGACACTCGGCTGGCTGACCCTGCTCGGGATGACGGTGATTCTGCTATGGACCAGTCTGTCCAACCCGTTCTATCGAGATCATCTTCTGAGCTCCAGCCTGAGCCCGCCGCTTTTAGTACTCCAGGGTGCGCTGGTGGCAGGCTTTTATTGGGCGTTTTCCAGCCGCTTCGAGTTTCTGCCCTTGTTCGCGGTGCTGGGATGGTTCGGCGTGGCTTTCGTTGCCGCTATCATTGCCCTGTACCCCTTGATCCTTCCCCCCTCATTGACGATCAGCCAGTCATCTTCCCCACCCTCGAGCCAGGCCTTTATGCTCGCGGGCTTTGCGGTATTGGTACCGGTGACGCTTGTTTACAACACATGGGGATTTTGGGTATTTCGGGGCAAGGTCACGTCGGGTAAATGAAATTACCGGCGTGCTAGCCATAAGCGCATGTCGCTTTAACACATCAAATCAGACCTATATTCGCAGAGCACATATTCAGTCGTATTCAGATGGGTGCCCGCTGCACCGGCCCGCCGTTCCTCAGCTAAGTCTTTGCTTATTCAAAAGAATCCCGGACAATCCGGCCCCTTCTATGGTTGGGGCGCTGCCTGTCAGGTTTTCTGACTCGTCCCGGCCGTGTCAATGCGGAGATCCGACCGGATGAATGATCAGGCCAATAGCGTCGACGAACGCTATGAGACGACACCTGCAACCCTCGCGACCTGGAGCCGCCAGGACACCACCTGGATGCTTGGCCTGTTCGGCACCGCCATTGGCGCCGGCACGCTGTTCTTGCCGATCAATGCGGGCCTGGGCGGCTTCTGGCCGCTGGTGATCCTGGCGCTGCTGGCCTTCCCGATGACGTTCTTCGCCCACCGTGGCCTGACCCGTTTCGTCCTGTCCGGGCGCGAAGGCTCGGACATCACCGATGTGGTGGAAGAACACTTCGGCATCAAGGCCGGTGCGCTGATCACGTTGCTGTACTTCTTCGCAATCTTCCCGATCCTGCTGATCTACAGCGTGGCGTTGACTAACACCGTGGGCAGCTTCATGGAGCACCAGTTGCACATCCAGCCGCCGCCACGGGCGATCCTGTCATTCGTGCTGATCCTCGGGCTGTTGGCCGTGGTGCGTTGCGGTGAACAGGTGATCGTCAAGGTCATGAGCCTGATGGTGTATCCGTTTATCGTCGCCTTGCTGTTTCTGGCGGTGTACCTGGTGCCGCATTGGAATGGCGGCATCCTCAGCACCGCAGCGTGGTCCCGGCGCCGTCAGCACTGCTCAATACCCTGTGGCTGGCGATTCCGGTGATGGTGTTTTCGTTCAACCATTCGCCGATCATCTCGGCTTTCGCGGTGGACCAGAAACGCCAGTACGGTGCCCACGCCGATGAACGCAGCTCGCAGATCCTGTCCCGTGCGCACCTGTTGATGGTGGCGATGGTGCTGTTCTTCGTGTTCAGTTGCGTGCTGACCCTGTCGCCGGCGCAGTTGGCCGAAGCGAAAGCGCAGAACCTGTCGATCCTGTCCTACCTGGCCAACCACTTCAACAACCCGACCATCGCGTTCGCTGCGCCCGTAATCGCGTTCGTGGCGATTGCCAAGTCGTTCCTGGGGCACTATATCGGTGCCAGCGAAGGCCTCAAGGGCCTGGTGCTGAAAACCGGCCGCCGCCCAAGCGCCAAGCGTCTGGACCGCATGACGGCCGCCTTCATGTTGGTGGTGTGCTGGATCGTTGCCACGCTTAACCCGAGCATTTTGCGCATGATCGAGACCCTGGGCGGGCCGATCATTGCGTCGATCCTGTTCCTGATGCCGATGTACGCGATCCGTAAAGTGCCAGCCATGGCCAGGTACCGCGGGCAGGCGTCGAATGTGTTTGTCACGGCGGTAGGCCTGGTGGCGATTACGGCGTTGGTGTATTCGCTGATTGCTTAAGGGGTAACGCGGTCAAAACTGTATGGCTTGTGTGGGAGCGGGCTTGCTCGCGAAGGCAGAGTGTCAGTCACAGAATATGTCGACTGGTACAGCGCATTCGCGAGCAAGCCCGCTCCCACAGGTGTTTTGTGGTGTTCTTGATGCTGTATTCCAGGCATAAAAAAACGCCGCGTACCTTGCGATACGCGGCGTCCTTCACATCAACACACCCTTAGGCTTGAATCACCGGGATGTTGGCGCTCGCTGCGATCTTGCGGAACTCAGCGATCTGGTCGAAGTTCAGGTAGCGGTAGACGTCACTGGCCATGGTGTCCAGTTTCGCCGCGTAGCCCATGTACTCCTCGACGGTCGGCAGGCGACCCAGGGTCGACGCCACTGCCGCCAGCTCGGCCGACGCCAGGTAGACGTTGGCGCCGTCACCCAGGCGGTTCGGGAAGTTACGGGTCGACGTCGATACCACGGTCGAGTTTGGCTCGACACGTGCCTGGTTACCCATGCACAGCGAGCAGCCCGGCATTTCCATGCGCGCGCCAGCCTTGCCGTAGATGCCGTAGTAGCCTTCTTCGGTCAACTGGTGGGCGTCCATCTTGGTCGGCGGCGACAGCCACAGGCGAGTTGGCAACTGGCCCTTGACCTGCTCCAGCAACTTGCCGGCAGCGCGGAAGTGGCCGATGTTGGTCATGCACGAACCGATGAACACTTCGTCGATCTTCTCGCCGGCAACGCTGGACAACAGACGGGCATCGTCCGGGTCGTTCGGCGCGCAGAGGATCGGCTCGTTGATCTCGGCCAGGTCGATCTCGATGATTTCGGCGTATTCGGCGTCGGCATCGGCTTCCATCAGCTCAGGGTTGGCCACCCAGGCTTCCATCGCTTGGGCGCGACGTTCCAGCGTCCGTGGGTCACCGTAGCCTTCACCGATCATCCAGCGCAGCAGGGTGATGTTGGAGTTCAGGTACTCGGTGATCGACTCTTTGGACAGCTTGATGGTGCAACCGGCCGCCGAACGTTCAGCCGAGGCGTCGGACAGCTCGAAAGCCTGTTCCAGCGTCAGGTCGTTCAGGCCTTCGATTTCCAGGATGCGGCCGGAGAAGGCGTTTTTCTTGCCTTTCTTCTCGACCGTCAGCAGACCCGACTGGATCGCGTAGTAAGGAATGGCATGCACCAGGTCACGCAGGGTGATGCCAGGTTTCATTTTGCCTTTGAAGCGCACCAGGATCGATTCCGGCATGTCCAGTGGCATAACGCCCGTGGCTGCGGCGAACGCGACCAGACCGGAGCGGCCGGGAACGAGATGCCCATCGGGAAACGGGTGTGGGAGTCACCACCGGTACCGACGGTGTCCGGCAGCAGCATGCGGTTCAGCCAGCTGTGGATGATACCGTCGCCTGGACGCAGCGATACACCGCCACGGGTCATGATGAAGTCAGGCAGGGTGTGGTGGGTGGTCACGTCGATCGGCTTGGGATAGGCCGCGGTGTGACAGAATGACTGCATCACCAGGTCGGTCGAGAAGCCCAGGCACGCCAGGTCCTTGAGTTCATCACGGGTCATCGGACCGGTGGTGTCCTGGGAACCCACGGTGGTCATCTTCGGTTCGCAGTAGGTGCCAGGACGAACGCCTTTGCCTTCCGGCAGGCCGCAGGCCTTGCCGACCATTTTCTGCGCCAGGGTGAAGCCTTTGCCGGTGTCGACAGGCGCTTCAGGCAGCTTGAACAGGTTGGTAGGGCCCAGGCCCAGTTCGGCACGCGCCTTGTCGGTCAGGCCGCGACCGATGATCAGCGGGATACGGCCGCCGGCGCGGACTTCGTCCAACAGCACCGGGGTCTTCATTTCGAAGGTGGTGATGACTTCGTCGGTGCCGTGTTTGCAGACCTTGCCAGCGTGGGGGTACAGGTCGATCACGTCGCCCATGTTCATGTTGGACACGTCGAATTCGATTGGCAGTGCGCCGGCATCTTCCATGGTGTTGTAGAAGATCGGAGCGATCTTGCTGCCGAAGCAGAAGCCGCCGGCGCGCTTGTTCGGCACGTAAGGCACGTCGTCGCCGAAGAACCACAGCACGGAGTTGGTCGCCGATTTACGCGAGGAACCGGTACCGACCACGTCACCGACGTAGGCGATCGGGAAGCCTTGGCCGCGCATCTCTTCGATCTGCTTCATCGGGCCGGTCTTGCCTTGCTCGTCCGGCACGATGCCATCGCGCGCCATTTTCAGCATCGCCAGGGCGTGCAGCGGGATGTCGGGACGGGACCAGGCATCCGGCGCAGGGGACAGGTCGTCGGTGTTGGTTTCGCCGGTGACCTTGAACACGCGCAGGCTGATCTTGTCGGCCAGGGTAGGGCGTTTGCTGAACCACTCGCCGTCAGCCCAGGACTGGATCACGTCTTTGGCGTGCGCGTTGCCGTTGCGGGCTTTTTCAGCCACGTCGTGGAACGCATCGAACATCAGCAGGGTGTGCTTGAGTTGGGCCGCGGCGACAGGGGCCAGTTCGGCATTGTCCAGCAGCTCGACCAGGGTCACGATGTTGTAGCCGCCTTGCATGGTGCCAAGCAGTTCAACGGCGCGTTTCTTGTCGATCAGGGGGGAAGTGGCTTCACCCTTGGCCAGGGCGGACAGGAAACCGGCCTTGACGTAGGCAGCTTCGTCAACGCCTGGTGGAATGCGGTTGGTGATCAGGTCAACGAGGAATTCTTCTTCGCCAGCCGGAGGATTTTTCAGCAGCTCGACCAGGCCTGCGGTTTGTTCGGCGTTAAGCGGCTGGGGAACGATACCCAGGGCTGCACGCTCTTCGATATGTTTGCGGTAGGCTTCAAGCACAGTTATTACCCTCATCAGTGGTCCCACGGGACGCTCATCCAGATATGACCGGCACGCGTGCGCTCGGGGGCTTTTTGAGCCGCAAAGCCAGCGCTGCCGGCATTTCTCACAGAAGCTGCTTTCAAAGTTTTACGCCTGCAGAACGGAGCTGATGAGGGTTGGCGAGGGCATTGACCTACCGAGTCATTGACCATCGCCAACACCGTTCTGAAGGAACGACTGTGCTCGTGACGCTTTGAAAACAGCTTCCAGCGGATTATTGGCGCCTTACAAGGCCGGGTGATTCTACGGCAAAAAAAAGCTAAAGGTAAGTTGCCACGCCAAGTTTGCAGGGTGATGGACGTTAGACAAAGGGCTAACATGGCGCATTGTTTCGCTGATCTAAGTGCCGTTGCCATGTCCCAGCCAGTCATCAAGACCCCCTGCGTCGGCCTGTGCTCCACGGTTTACGGCGACCTCGTGTGCCGTGGCTGCAAGCGCTTCCACCATGAAGTGATCCAGTGGAACGGTTATAACGAAGAAGAAAAACGCGCGGTCTGGCTGCGGCTGGAGCAACTGCTGGTGCAGGTGATGGTCGCCAAACTGGAAGTTTTCGATCCCGCGACCCTGCGCGGCCAACTGGAGCAACGCAAGATCCGCTTTGTGCCGCACCAGTCCGAGTATTGCTGGGCCTACCAGCTGATTGCGCGGGGCGCGCGGGTGATTTCCAATCTGGAGGCCTATGGCATGGTGTTGTTGCCGGAGTTTCGCGACTGGCCCTTGCCGGGCCTGCGTGATGCGATTGACCGCGAGTTTTTTATCCTGTCCGAGGCGCACTACCAGCGCTATATCGCCCCCGGTTTTCTCAAGGACGCACTCTCTAACTGACAACACACATCAAACTGTGGGAGCGGGCTTGCTCGCGAATGCAGAGTGTCAGTCACCGAATATGTCGACTAGTACACCGCCTTCGCGAGC
>JAFHKH010000144.1 GCA_016937595.1 Pseudomonas cedrina subsp. fulgida
ACCAGCAACCATAGATTTTCGCGCCCGCCGAAAAACCGGCAACACCATTCCCATTTTCGCGGCGCGAAAATCTGAACATTACGAGAAGTGAAGACGATGGCAAACCAAGCTAAGAAGGATTCTGAAACACCCAGATCAAAAACGTGGCACCTATTTTGGGGGGATCACGGTTTGGCACTGATGCCTTGGCTGCTCATAGGCCCTGCCGTTTACGTGATTTACCGGCAGCTCGTTAAAATGCTTATGGAGAATACTCTATACCTCACTCTGATAGCCTATGACGTCCCCATTCTTTATGGTCCACCCGCGATTCTGCTCGTCGCAGTGCTATTGCTGCAGAAGCGACTCAGACCACAAGACAGCTTGCTGGGCACAATTAAGCGTCGCCATCTAGTAATTGGTCTTGTATCGGTGTTAGCAGCTTACGCAGCCAGTATCGGGGGCTCCATTATTCTCGGCTTCGGCAGAGAGCTGTCGATGCAAGGGCTAGGATTTGGCAAAAGCGAGCCGCAGTACCTGCTTATGGTGATCTCATTACTAATCCTGCCACCTATCGTGGAGGAAATTGCATTCAGGCACTTCATCCTCGGAATGCTGCCGTTCAAGCACAATTTCCTCGTAGCTACCGTGGCAGTGATCCTTTCATCTACCTTTTTTATGTACGCGCACTTAGGCCGCTACGATTTCTGGTCCACACACGCGTTGATGCTTACCCTCGGGATGATTTTTTCTGTGGCGAGGATTCAGACAGGCGGACTTTTGCTGCCGGTGGTTCTGCACAGCGCGGCGGTGGCAATTGCTCTTACCGCCAACTTTTTTTGGAGCGCTCTGGGAGGGTGAACTTTTGCGTAATCGTTATGAATGGTTTTAGATATTCCTCGACGAAGGCGGTGATGAACAACTCCCATAAAGAGACGCAGATAGCCTCCGACGGCGTGATACAGCGATGGGGGCTATCCGAAAAGGCTGAGGGTTGACCATCCGCCGAAAGCGGATGCACCCCAGAATGAAATCATAATGCTATCATCAGAATTCCAAGCAAATCAGATTTGGTAACCCCATGGAAATCGGTGATAAAACTGCAGCTGGTTCTGCCATCACCACTGGCGCAGCAGCTGGCATAGCCAACGCTTCGATAGTTTATGGTGGAGCTATTGCTGCTGCGAATGCAGCAGCTTGGCCTGCGACTGCAGTAGCAGTTGCTGGGTACGGTGGTTATCGTTTGTACAAGTGGCTGAAATAAGCGGTAAATCGCGTAGCCTGATGAGATTGAAATAATCAGACGACTTGGTCGTCTGCTTTAAAATTTTAGGATCATTTCGACTAGTTATTGGATTAAAAAAGACCCGTACCATTTTCGAATGATGCGCTCTATACGAACAGGGATTCAGTAGATCGGGGCCCTAATGCGACAACGACAACGTGGTGTAAAACCCACATATACTGACTTGTTATATTAACTGTAAGGAAGCAGCCTGAATGTTTGAAAAATTTTTTGCCCAAAATTGGGTCCAAGTCGCCACCGCCTTTGCCTTTTTAATAGTAATCCTATTCATCCCTTTGATGTATTGGTGTATTAGCCAAAAACTAGAAGGAGATATTAAGAAAAAGTTCATCGAGGCAGCTTTCGACATCTACGGTGTGGTGTTTTTCCTCCTGATCGCACCTGCTGGCTACCTCGCCCTTTATTTTTTTGGATCTCAGTCTAAGTTCATGCTGAACGACCCCATGGCTTGGGTTTGTTTTGTAGGCGGCGCAGCTGCAATTTACGATCTGATTCGCACCAGGCTGGCATTGAAGTCCGCTAAAGGCTCGACTCGCTGCAATAAAAGGGCTGGATTCATTTTTATGCTTGAAAGATTCACCAAGCTTGCGCTATGCCTCTCATTGATTCCGCTGCTTTACGGGATGGTGATGATTGGCGTTACAAACCTTATGGACCCAGCCTCTATTAACGACATGCTGTGGTTCTTAACATTTATGATAACGGGCTTGGCAGTTATCTGTGCCGTTGCTTCCAAAGCACTCCTTCTCGTTTCACAAGCCTATGCATCGAACCCTGAGCTCGGCTGCTAAGCAGTATGAGACGGGAAAGGCGGTATTTTCTAGTTCCCCCCATGTGCTCCGACAAGCTAGCGATAAGTATTGCAGTGAGGGCCTAATTGACTTGAGCCATGTCATGGCGGATTTGTGACGAGGTAGCGGCGCGCCGGTACAACAGCGGTACAGTAATGACCTATCGCAGATTTCTAAAAACTACGCCAAACCCACTGCTTACGGCGCTTTCAGCTTTGTGTACCTACGCTAAGCTCTGTCTGGTTTTATTAAGCTTGCAGAGTTTCTAGGCAACTCATAATCCCTTGGTCCACGGTTCAAGTCCGTGTGGGCCCACCAAAAAAGAAAGCCGCGCATTGCGCGGCTTTCGTGTTTCTGGCGGAACCGTCGGTGCAGTGCGGCTTCGCTTGCACGCCTTTTTCACGAAGTTGACAGTATTGCGTCAAAAACCGGATTAAAAACATGCGCTGCGAACGCGTTCAGGGATGGCTCGTTGCGGCCTCTTTGACTCGTCGGCAGAATTGCGGATAGAACGCCTGGGCGTTCATGCCCCGGCAAGCGTCGATGATCTGCGCCAGGGCGGCCGGACTGAATGACAGGCTGCGCGGCAGGCTGGCGAAGTTGAAGTAACCATCCTGCTGGGTCTTGATGGCCTCGAACCCCGGCATGTCGTACACCAATACCACATCATCATCGGCGAGCATTCGCGCGCTGACGGTCACTTGGGTGTACGCCTTTCCTCCTGGCGCGCCGTTCAGCGCCGCCAGTCCGTGGCCGACAATGCGCAGCATGTCCGGGGCCCAATCGTCGGCCTCCTCGGCGGGCGTGGCTGGACGGTAGAAAACGGTCAGCGCCTGCTGGTCTCGCGTGACCTGCGTCAGGGCCGGATCATAACGCTTGATGCGGTGCTCGATAGTCAGCCAGGTCTGTTGCGCGTCGCTGGCATCGTCGGCAACTTCCGGGGTCAACGGGCCACGCTGGCACTCGCTGACGCCGAAAACTATCAGCATGCCTGTCAGAATGACCGCGAGGGCGCCTCCACCGATTTGTACGTTCATGGCGTTACTCTGCTGAAAGGAGGTTGTACTGTATTCGATGGCAGGTATGGCTGCACGGCATGTCGTCCATGGACGGCTTTGTTATCCCGCGCAGGTACACTGGAGCCAATTTCTCGCTGTCCGTGTAGGCCTACCCAACAAGAAAGCCGCGCATTGCGCGGCTTTTGCGTATCCGGAAGCCTGTAACATGCTCCCATCACCGCCCACACCGGAGCCCCCCACCTTGCCCACCCTAGACGAAATCGACCGCCAACTCATCGCCGCCCTGCAGCTCAACGCCCGCGAAAGCGTAGCCATGCTCGCTCGGCAGCTAGGCATCGCGCGTACCACGGTCACCTCGCGCCTGGCGCGTCTGGAAAAAACCCAGGTCATCACCGGTTATGGCGTGCGCCTCGGCCAGCAGGTGGCGGACGGTGGGTTGCAGGCCTACGTGGGGATCACCGTGCAACCGCGCTCGGGTAAGGAAGTGTTGCGCCGGCTCAGCGCCATGGCTCAGGTGCAGCAGTTGTGCGCGGTCAGTGGCGAGTTTGACTATGTTGCCTGGCTGCGCACGGATTCGCCGGAACAGCTCGACCAATTGCTCGACCAGATCGGTAGCGTAGACGGCGTGGAAAAAACCACCACGTCTATCATCCTGAGTAACAAATTGGATCGCGGACAACCAATCTGATCACCGATCTCGTCACTTCGACTAAAATCAATTCAATCCGACGACACATTGCGTCTTATTAACGGACGTAACGCTCCCTAAACTGGCTGCCATCTTTTCCTATACTCAGCGGGTCACGTCCGCCCAGTCGCCAGTAAGGTCAGCCATGAGCATTCCGTCCAGCACCCTCGCCAAGCCCCATCGCCACCCTGCAGACGGCAAGAAACCCATCACCATCTTCGGCCCGGACTTTCCGTTCGCCTTTGACGACTGGATCGAGCATCCGGCCGGCCTGGGCAGTATCCCCGCGGCCAACCATGGCGCGGAAGTGGCGATTGTCGGCGCGGGGATCGCGGGCCTGGTGGCCGCTTACGAGTTGATGAAGCTGGGCCTCAAGCCGGTGGTGTATGAAGCCTCGAAGATGGGCGGCCGCCTGCGCTCCCAGGCCTTTGAAGGTGCCGAAGGCATTATTGCCGAGCTGGGCGGGATGCGCTTTCCGGTGTCTTCCACCGCGTTCTATCACTATGTGGACAAGCTGGGCCTGGAAACCAAACCCTTTCCCAACCCGTTGACCCCGGCGTCCGGCAGCACGGTAATCGACCTCGAAGGCCAGACCCACTACGCACAGAAACTCTCCGACTTGCCGGTGCTGTTCCAGGAAGTGGCTGACGCCTGGGCCGATGCGCTGGAAGCCGGTTCGCAGTTCGGTGATATCCAGCAAGCCATCCGCGACCGTGACGTGCCGCGCCTCAAGGCGTTGTGGAACACGCTGGTGCCGCTGTGGGACGACCGCACCTTTTATGATTTCGTCGCCACCTCCAAGGCGTTCGCGAAGTTGTCGTTTCACCACCGCGAAGTGTTCGGCCAAGTCGGCTTCGGCACCGGTGGCTGGGACTCGGACTTTCCCAACTCGATGCTGGAAATCTTCCGCGTGGTGATGACCAATTGCGACGACCACCAGCATTTGATCGTCGGCGGCGTCGCCCAGGTACCGATGGGTATCTGGCGCCATGTACCGGAGCGTTGCGCCCACTGGCCAGCCGGCACCAGCCTGAGCTCGCTGCACAGCGGCGCGCCACGGGCCGGGGTGAAACGTATCGCCCACGCGGCCGATGGCCGCTTCGCCGTCACCGATAACTACGGTGACACCCGCGAATACGCCGCCGTGCTGACCACTTGCCAGAGCTGGCTGCTGACCACCCAGATCGAATGCGACGAAACCCTGTTCTCGCAAAAGATGTGGATGGCCCTGGACCGCACCCGCTACATGCAATCGTCGAAAACCTTCGTGATGGTCGACCGCCCGTTCTGGAAAGACAAAGACCCGCAAACCGGGCGCGACCTGATGAGCATGACCCTCACCGATCGCCTCACTCGTGGCACGTATCTATTCGATAACGGCGACGACAAACCCGGCGTGATCTGCCTGTCGTATTCGTGGATGAGCGACGCGCTGAAAATGCTGCCGCAGCCCATCGACAAACGCGTGAAGCTGGCCCTCGATGCGCTGAAGAAAATCTACCCCAACGTCGATATCAAGGCGCGCATTATCGGCGACCCGATCACGGTGTCATGGGAAGCCGACCCGCATTTCCTCGGCGCCTTCAAGGGCGCCCTGCCCGGCCACTACCGCTATAACCAGCGTATGTATGCACACTTCATGCAGAAGGACATGCCCGCCGAACAGCGTGGGATTTTTATCGCCGGTGACGACGTCTCCTGGACGCCGGCCTGGGTCGAAGGCGCGGTGCAAACTTCGTTGAACGCGGTGTGGGGCATCATGAATCACTTCGGCGGCAGCACTCACCCCGAGAACCCGGGGCCGGGTGATGTGTTCGATGAAATCGGGCCGATCGCCCTGCCTGAGTAAGGAGCCAAGCCATGCGTGTCGCCCTCTACCAATGCCCGCCCCTGCCGCTGGATGTGGACGCCAACCTCAAGCGCCTGCATCAACTGGCGCATGAGGCGTCCGCGCCGATGTGCTGGTGCTGCCGGAGATGTTTCTCAGCGGCTATAACATCGGCGCCGAGGCCGTCGGAGCCCTGGCCGAGGCGCAGGACGGGCCGTCGGCACAGGCGATTGCCGAACTGGCCAAAAGCGCCGGGCTGGCGATCCTGTACGGTTACCCGGAGCGGGCCGAGGACGGCCAGATCTATAACGCCGTGCAGTTGATCGACGCCCATGGCCAACGCCTGTGCAACTACCGCAAGACCCATCTGTTCGGTGATTTGGACCGCTCGATGTTCAGTGCCGGCGAAGATGATTGCGCGCTGGTGGAACTCAACGGTTGGAAGCTCGGTTTCCTGATCTGCTACGACCTGGAGTTTCCGGAAAACACCCGGCGCCTGGCCCTGGCCGGCGCTGAACTGATCCTGGTGCCCACCGCCAATATGGTGCCGTTCGACTTTGTCGCCGATGTCACCGTGCGGGCGCGGGCCTTTGAAAACCAGTGCTATGTGGCCTATGCCAATTACTGCGGGCACGAAGGCGAGATCCAGTATTGCGGGCAAAGCAGCATCGCCGCACCGAATGGTCAGCGCATCGCCCAGGCCGGCCTGGATGAAGCCTTGATCGTCGGCACGCTGGAGCGACAATCGATCCTCGATGCACGCGCCGCCAACCACTACCTGCAAGACCGACGACCCGAGCTGTACGGCGCGCTGCACAAGCCCTGATCCGGCGGGTTTGTTAGCATAGGCATTTCATACGTTTCGGAAATGCCCATGCCTGCGCCGGCCCACCTTCAAGCTCTCCACCTGACCCTGGCCAATGGCTTGCGGGTTTCCTTGCGGCATGCACCGCGCTTGAAGCGTTGCGCCGCCGTTCTACGGGTGGATGCCGGCAGCCATGACGTGCCAGTGGCCTGGCCGGGACTGGCGCATTTCCTGGAACACTTGTTGTTTCTCGGGACCGAGCGTTTTCCCACAGGTGAAGGGTTGATGGCCTACGTGCAACGTCATGGCGGGCAGGTCAATGCCAGCACCCGTGAGCGCACCACCGAGTTCTTCTTTGAGCTGCCGGTTGCAACGTTTACCGGTGGGCTGGAGCGTCTGGCGGATATGCTGACCCTTCCACGCCTGGCGCTGGAAGATCAACGGCGCGAGCGCGAAGTGTTGCAGGCGGAATTTGTCGCCTGGTCACAGGACGCCAAGGCGCAGCAGCAGGTCGCATTGCTGCAAGGCCTGGCGGCGGAGCATCCGCTGCGGGGCTTTCATGCCGGCAACCGTGACAGCCTGCCGGTGGAACGTGAGGCGTTTCAGCAGGCGTTGCGCGACTTCCACACGCACTTCTACCAGAGCGGCCAGATGACCTTGAGCCTGGCCGGTCCGCAGTCGCTGGACACACTGGAAAATCTGGCGCAGCGGTTCAGCGAACAATTGACCTCGGGGCCTCTGCGCCCACAATCCGCGCCTGGGGCATTGATGCAGGGGCACGCGCGCAGCTATCAGCACATCGCCGATAACCACCTGCACCACGTCATCAGCTGTGATGTGCCTCATGAGGCGTTGGATTTCCTCTGCACCGGGCTCAACGCCTCGGCACCCGGCGGGTTGCTGGCTGAACTGAAAGCGCGGCAACTGGCGAGTGCCTTGCAGGCGTCAGTGCTGTACCACTTCGCCGGGCAAGCGCTGGTGGATATCGACTTTACGCTCAGCACCCAGAGCGAAGCGGCCACGCAGATCGAGACGTTGCTGCACGATTGGTTGAGCTTTTTCACACACTGCGATTGGACGTCACTGCGCGAAGAGTTCGCACTGCTGGCCGCCCGCCAACAACAGATCCAGGGCGCCCTGGCGTTGGCCAGACACGGCAACCAAGACCTTTCTGAACAAGATGTCGCCGCCCTCAAGGCCTGGCTGGTTTCGCTGCGCCTGCCGCCCTCCGGGCACGGCTGGCAACTGCCGCCGAACAACCCCTTCCTGCGTCCACCAGCCAGGGAAGCACGCGCGGGCCTGATTCGTGGCCAGACCAGTGCCCATCGTGGCTTGCGCACGTTTGCCCAGGATCGCTCCCGTGGGCGCAGGGAAGCGTCAGCGCTGACCTTCAGCCCGGCATTGGCGCATGACACTGATGAAGCGGCGCTGTATCTGCACTGGCGATCAGCCCCTTCCGGCCTGGCAATCACCGTGCAATCGTTGCGCGAAAATGCCCGGCAGGCGGGTGTCGAATTGTCGTTCGAAAGCCTGGGTAACGACTCGCTGCTAACAATGGTCGGGCTGCAGGAACCCATGCCTGCCGTGCTGGACACGTTGGCGCAAGGCCTGGATCAACCGCAAGAGGTTCAGTCCGCCGCGCCCGCCATGATCGCCATCCGAGAATTGCTCAAGGCACTGCCGACTTGCTGCAGCGCCAGCACCCCTCAACCGGCTGCGTGGACCACCGCCCACTGGCAAGGCTTGGGGGTGGGCTTTTCGGCCGCGTATGAAGCCGCGATCAAAACCGCCGCGGCCCGTTTGCCAGGACAGTCCGCAACGCTCGATCAAGCATTCCCCGCCCTCAGTGGCCAACGCGTATGGCATGAGGTGAACACCAACGCTGACGAAGCCGCCTTGCTGCTGTTTTGCCCAACGCCAAGCCGGTCCCTGGCCGATGAGGCGGCATGGCGATTGCTCGGCCATCTGCTCCAGGCGCCGTTCTACCAGCGTCTGCGGGTAGAGCTGCAAATCGGCTACGCAGTCTTCAGCGGCATCCGACAGATAAACGGCCAGACCGGCCTGCTATTCGGCGTGCAATCCCCCAGCGTGTCCCTGGAAGGCATCGCTGATCACCTGCAAAACTTCTTGAAGCAACTGCCGACGCTGATCGAGAGTAACGACGACGCGGGCAACCAGGCCCTGGCGCAGCAGTTCTCAGCCCAGACCCTGCCCAACGCCCAAGCCGCTGAACTGCTGTGGCACGCCCATCTGGCAGGCCATTCGTCGGGTTATCTGGCTGATCTGCAATCCCGGATCCAAGCCTGTTCGCGGGCAGCACTGCTGGCTGCCGCCGGGCAACTGAACGATGCCGCGGGCGGCTGGCGCTGCGTGGCCAACGGCCCGCGTGTAACGGTTGCCTGGCAAGCGGCCGATTGATCATTGCCACCCCTGCAATAGGCTTTTTCCACCGAGACAGCGCTAACTTGAAAAGAATTGCGTAACATTCCCACGCACACATATGAACATCTCCGACTGGAGGTGGACTATATGTATTACTTGGTAGTAAACGTCCCATCCCTTCGTAGGAGTAAGAATATGACCTGGTCCAAACCTGCTTACACTGATCTGCGCATCGGTTTCGAAGTCACCATGTACTTCGCCAGCCGTTAATCCGCTGGGTAATACAACGCCTCGGTTCGCCCGGGGCGTTTTTGTTTTGAGCTTGATGGAGCGACCATGTTTGTCCAGATTCTAGGTTCCGCCGCCGGCGGTGGTTTCCCGCAGTGGAACTGCAACTGCGTGAACTGCGCGGGTTTCCGAAATGGCAGCCTGCGGGCCCAGGCGCGCACGCAATCGTCCATCGCGATCTCTGACGATGGCGTGAATTGGGTGCTGTGCAATGCCTCGCCGGATATCCGCGCGCAACTTCAGGGTTTTGCCCCGATGCAACCTGGCCGTGCCCTGCGTGATACCGGCATCAGCGCGATCATCCTGATGGACAGCCAGATCGACCACACCACCGGCCTGTTGAGCCTGCGCGAAGGTTGCCCGCACGCGGTGTGGTGCACCGACATGGTCCATGAAGACCTGAGCACCGGC
Source organism: Pseudomonas cedrina subsp. fulgida (assembly GCA_016937595.1). GTDB lineage: Bacteria > Pseudomonadota > Gammaproteobacteria > Pseudomonadales > Pseudomonadaceae > Aquipseudomonas > Aquipseudomonas fulgida. The sequence goes on from JAFHKH010000144.1 coordinate 9,498, forward strand.
TTCCCGCTGTTCAACATGCTCACCCACTGGAACGGGGGCCTGGCCTGGAACCGTATCGAGCTCGACGCCAGCTTCACCATCCCGGCCTGCCCCAATCTGCGTTTCACCCCACTGCCGCTGCGCAGTGCCGCTCCGCCTTATTCGCCGCACCGCTTCGACCCGCACCCAGGCGATAACATCGGCCTGATCGTCGAAGACCTGCGCACCGGCGGCAAATTGTTCTACGCCCCAGGCCTGGGCAAGGTCGACGCGCCGTTGCTGGAGATCATGGCCGCCAGCGACTGCCTGCTGGTGGACGGCACGATGTGGGACGACGACGAGATGCAGCGGCGTGGCGTCGGCACTCGCACCGGTCGCGAGATGGGCCACCTGGCGCAAAACGGCCCCGGCGGCATGCTCGAAGTGCTTGAGCAATTGCCCCGCCAGCGCAAGGTGCTTATCCATATCAACAACACCAACCCGATCCTCGATGAAGATTCCCCCGAGCGAGCGGAGCTGGCGCGGCGCAATGTCGAAGTGGCTTACGACGGCATGAGCATTGAACTGTAGGAGCGGGCTTGCCCGCGAAAAACCCAAGGGCACCGCGCTCATTCAGAATGCCCATGTCATCGTTAACGACCTTCGCGCAAGCTCGCGCCTACAGGGGACCTCTTATGACTGATGGACCGATGAATACCGAAGAGTTTGAAAAAGCCCTGCGGGCCAAGGGCGCCTTCTACCATATCCATCACCCGTACCATGTGGCGATGTATGAAGGGCGCGCGACCCGCGAGCAAATCCAGGGCTGGGTCGCCAACCGCTTTTACTATCAGGTGAATATTCCCCTGAAAGACGCCGCGATCCTGGCCAACTGCCCGGACCGTGAGATCCGTCGCGAGTGGATCCAGCGCCTGCTCGATCACGACGGCGCTCCCGGTGAAGACGGCGGTATCGAAGCCTGGCTGCGCCTGGGCCAGGCTGTAGGGCTCGACCCGGACCAACTGCGCTCCCAGGAACTGGTGCTGCCCGGCGTGCGGTTTGCGGTGGATGCCTACGTCAACTTTGCCCGTCGCGCCAGTTGGCAGGAAGCAGCCAGCAGTTCGCTGACCGAACTGTTCGCGCCGCAGATCCACCAGTCACGCCTCGACAGCTGGCCACAGCATTACCCATGGATCGACCCGGCTGGCTATGAGTATTTCCGCACCCGCCTGGGCCAGGCCCGCCGCGATGTCGAGCACGGTTTGGCGATCACCCTGCAGCACTACACCACGCGTGAAGGCCAGGAACGCATGCTGGAAATTCTCCAGTTCAAACTGGACATCCTGTGGAGCATGCTGGACGCCATGAGCATGGCCTACGAACTCAAACGCCCGCCGTATCACAGCGTGACCGAACGACGGGTGTGGCATAAAGGGATCCCTCTATGAGCTTTGATCGCAACAAGACCCCGGCCTGGCGCCCAGGCTATCGTTACCAGTATGAGCCCGCGCAAAAGGGCCATGTGTTGCTCTATCCCGAAGGCATGATCAAGCTCAACGACAGCGCCGCGCTGATCGGGGGCTTGATCGACGGCGAGCGTGACGTGGCGATGATCATCGCCGAGCTGGATAAACAATTCCCCGGCGTGCCTGAGCTGGGTGAGGACATCGAGCAGTTCATGGAGGTCGCCCGTGCTGAGCACTGGATCACCCTTGCCTGAGAAGCCAGCGATTGGCCTGCCATTGTGGCTGCTGGCCGAGTTGACTTATCGCTGCCCGTTGCAGTGCCCGTATTGCTCCAACCCGCTGGATTTTGCCGAGCAGGGCAAGGAGTTGAGCACCGAGCAATGGATCAAGGTATTTCGTGAAGCCCGCGAGATGGGCGCCGCGCAGTTGGGATTTTCCGGTGGTGAGCCGCTGGTGCGCCAAGACCTCGCCGAGCTGATTGCTGAAGCGCGCAAGCTGGGTTTCTATACCAACCTGATCACCTCCGGCATCGGCTTGACCGAGCAAAAGATCAGTGACTTCAAGAAGGCCGGCCTGGACCATATCCAGATCAGCTTCCAGGCCAGCGACGAACAGGTGAACAACCTGCTGGCCGGCTCGAAAAAAGCCTTCGCGCAAAAGCTCGAAATGGCCCGCGCGGTGAAGGCCCACGGCTACCCGATGGTGCTGAACTTTGTCACCCATCGGCACAACATCGACAAAATCGACCGCATCATCGAACTGTGTATCGCGCTTGAGGCGGACTTTGTCGAACTCGCCACCTGCCAGTTTTATGGCTGGGCGCAGCTCAACCGTGTGGGTCTGTTGCCCACCCGTGAGCAGTTGGTGCGCGCAGAACGCATCACCAATGAATACCGCGCCAAGCTGGAGGCCGAAGGTCACCCGTGCAAGCTGATCTTTGTCACGCCGGATTACTACGAAGAGCGCCCCAAGGCCTGCATGAACGGCTGGGGCAGCATTTTTCTGACCGTGACACCCGATGGCACCGCCTTGCCCTGCCACGGCGCGCGACAGATACCGGTGCAATTTCCCAATGTGCGCGAGCACAGCATGCAGCACATCTGGTACGACTCGTTCGGCTTCAACCGCTTTCGCGGCTATGACTGGATGCCCGAGCCGTGCCGCTCATGTGACGAAAAGGAAAAGGACTTCGGCGGCTGCCGCTGCCAGGCCTTTATGCTCACGGGGGATGCGAGCAATGCCGACCCGGTGTGCAGCAAGTCCGAGCAGCACGGCATCATCCTGCAAGCGCGCGAAGACGCCGAACACGCCACCCAGACCATCGAGCAGTTGGCCTTTCGCAATGAGCGCAACTCACGGCTCATCGCCAAAGGCTGACGGCCTCAGCGCTTGGCGATGATGTACACCGCGTGCACGATGCCTGGAATGTAGCCACACAGGGTCAGCAGGATATTCAGCCAGAACGCGCCGCCGAAGCCCACTTGCAGGAACACACCCAATGGCGGCAGCAGAATGGCGATGATGATACGAATGAAATCCATGGGTCAGCTCCAGAAAAATCGGCTCGTGTGAGCCGTGTAGCTAATCGACCCTGGGCGTTCGTGAGGGTTCAGTGGGATCTGGCGTCAGGCCATCTAAACCGTGCTGTTGCACGTTTTTCAGACAGTTGAGCACATACCGCTGGGGGTGCTGAACGCCTGAGCAAGCGCCCGCCTGACTTTTTCGCAGGCAAAAGAAAACCCCGCCGAAGCGGGGCTTTGCAGACTGTTTCCCTGACATCCATTTCACTCCGCCTTCCTGGCAGAATCCTACGTGTCCGTGTTGTTGCTTTGCGCTTCCTGCGCGACGTCCATGTGAAGTAGATTATCGATGGATCCAATCTTGCGATAGAGGACGAATAGCAGCACGTCATGTAAGAGAATGCTTACACGCCCTCCAATCCCTTAGAACAGGGCTTCATCCAGCAAAAACAATGATTCACTACCGGCTTTTACCGACGCACTCAGCGAGTGGATGCGCGGCAACAGGCGCGCAAAGTAGAAGCGCGCGGTGCCGAGTTTGCTGGCATAGAAATCTTCTTCAGCCGCCTTGCCCAATGCCGCCTTGGCCATGCGCGCCCACATGTAGGCGTAGGCCATGTAGCCAAAGGCATGCAAATACTCCACCGACGCCGCGCCGATCTCATTCGGGTTGGTTTTGGCGCGGTCCAGGACCCAGGCGGTCAATTCGTCCAGGTTATCCACTGCCGCCGCCAGCGGTTTGGTGAATTCAGCCAGCTCGGCATCCGCCGAGGCGATGAACGCGCGGATCTCGTCGGCGAACAAGGTGTAGAACGCGCCGCCGCTGCCAACGATCTTGCGCCCCATGAGGTCCAGTGCCTGGATACCATTGGTGCCTTCGTAGATCTGGGTAATGCGCACGTCGCGCACCAGTTGCTCCTGGCCCCACTCGCGAATGTAGCCGTGGCCGCCGAAGACCTGCTGGCCCAACACCGTGGTTTCCAGGCCCAGGTCGCTGAGGAACGCCTTGGCCACCGGGGTCAACAGCGCCACCAGGTTGTCCGCACGTTCGCGCGCAGCGGCATCTTCGCTGAACTTGGCGATGTCCAGCTGCGTCGCCACGTAGGTGGAGAACGCACGACCGCCTTCATTCGCCGCTTTCATGGTCAGCAGCATGCGACGCACGTCCGGGTGCACGATGATCGGGTCGGCCATCTTGTCCTTGGCTTGAGCGCCGGTCGGAGCACGGCTTTGCACACGGTCACGCGCGTATTCGATGGCGTTCTGGTAAGAGCGCTCACCGGAAGCGAGGCCCTGGATGCCGACCCCCAGGCGCTCGTAGTTCATCATCGTGAACATCGCCGCCAGACCACGGTTGGGCTCGCCCACCAGGTAACCCACGGCTGCATCGAAGTTCATCACACAGGTAGCCGATGCCTGGATCCCCATCTTGTGTTCGATGGAGCCGCAGCTCACCGCGTTACGCGCGCCCAGGCTGCCGTCGGCGTTCACCATGAACTTGGGCACCAGGAACAACGAAATCCCCTTGGGACCCGCCGGTGCGTCCGGCAGCTTGGCCAGCACCAGGTGGATGATGTTGTCGGTCAGGTCGTGCTCGCCACCGGTGATAAAAATTTTGGTGCCGCTGACCCTGTAGGCGCCGTCCGCCTGTGGCTCGGCCTTGGTGCGGATCATCCCCAGGTCGGTGCCCGCATGGGCCTCGGTCAGGCACATGGAGCCGGCCCACTCGCCGGAGTACATCTTCGGCAGGTAGGCCGCCTTGAGTTCATCGCTGGCGTGGGTCGCGATCGACACACAGGCGCCGGAGGTCAACATCGGGTACAAGCCGAATGCCAGGCTCGACGAGTTGATCATCTCTTCGACCTGGGCCGACACCGCCTTGGGCATGCCCATGCCACCAAAGGCCGGATCGCCGCCCACCCCAACCCAGCCGCCTTCAGCGTAGGTCTTGTAGGCCTGTGGAAAACCGTCTGGGGTAAACACGGCGGTGTTGTCCCAGCGGCAACCCTGCTCATCGCCGCCGCGACTGAGCGGGGCGATGGACTTGGCGGTGACCTTGCCGGCTTCTTCGAGAATGGCCTCAACGGTTTCGGCGTCAACGGTGTCTGCCAATGCCGGCAATTGGGCCCACGTCTTGGCGACCTCAAAGACTTCGTTGAGGACGAAGCGCATATCACGCAGCGGCGCTTTGTAATCAGCCATGGCAAACCTCGTGAGAACGTGAAAAATGATTCGGTAGGATCGGTTTTACAGGCTCAGAGTGTACCCGAACAACTTTTCAGACACATAGGGTCCTTTCGTGACCAGCCAGTATTTATAAGTCACACACGAATTATTGTAGGAGCGAGCTTGCTCGCGAAAAACGCCAGTGATAACGCCTGCGCTCTGGACGACCGCGAAGTCTGGGAGTTCTTCGCGAGCAAGCTCGCTCCTACAAGCCAAACAACTCCGCAGGCAGGCTCATCAGGCATTCGCTGCCCGCTTCCACCGCCGCACGATGCGTGGCCGTGCGCGGCAGCAGGCGCTTGAAGTAGAAATCGCAGGTGGCCAGCTTGGCCTTGGCGAAGTCGCCGTCTGGTTGCTCAAGGGCCGCCAGGGCCATGCGCAGCCACAGGTAAGCGAGCACCACGTAACCGCTGTACATCAAGTAATCCACGGCGGCGGCGCGACTTCATCGGGGTTCTTCATCGCGGCCATGCCCACACGGGTGGTCAGTTCGCCCCATTCGCGGTTCAGTTGATCGAGCTGCGCCACATGCGCCTTGAATTGCGGGTGCTCGGCATTCGCGGCACAGAACTTGTGCACGATTTTGGTAAACCCACGTAGCAGCTTGCCCTGGCTGCCCAACACCTTGCGCCCCAGCAGGTCGAGGGCCTGGATGCCGTTGGTGCCTTCATAGATCGGCGCAATCCGCGCATCACGGGCCAGTTGTTCCATGCCCCATTCGCGGATGTAACCGTGGCCGCCGAACACCTGCATGCCATGGTTGGTGACCTCCAGCCCGGTGTCGGTCATGAACGCTTTGCAGATCGGCGTGAGAAACGCCAACAGGTCTTCGGCATCCTGGCGTTGGCCGGCATCGTTGCTCAGGTGCGCTGTGTCGAGCAATTGCGCGGTGAAGTAGGCCAGTGCGCGGTTGCCTTCGTTGAAGGCTTTCATGGTCAGCAGCATGCGACGCACATCGGCGTGCACGATGATCGGGTCGGCGGCTTTCTCCGGGGCCTTGGCGCCGGTCAGCGAGCGCATCTGCAGGCGGTCGTTGGCATATTTGATCGCCCCCTGGAAACTCGCTTCACCATTGCACAGGCCCTGCATGCCAGTGCCCAGGCGCGCGTGGTTCATCATGGTGAACATGCAGTTGAGGCCCTTGTTCACCTCACCAATCAGAAAGCCCCTGGCGCCATCGAAGTTCAGTACGCACGTGGCCGAGCCCTTGATGCCCATCTTGTGTTCGATGGAACCGCAGTGCACCGCGTTGCGCGCGCCGGAGTCCGCCTGGAACTTGGGCACGATGAACAACGAGATGCCCTTGGTGCCCGCCGGCGCATCCGGCAGCTTGGCCAGCACCAGGTGGATGATATTGGCGCTCATGTCATGCTCGCCGGCCGAGATGAAGATCTTGCTGCCGGTGACGGCATAGCTGCCGTCCGCCTGGGGCACGGCGCGGGTCTTGATCAGGCCCAGGTCGGTGCCGCAATGGGCTTCGGTCAGGCACATGGTGCCGGTCCATTCGCCGGTGGTGAGCTTGCTCAGGTAGGTATCTTTCTGCTCGGCGGTGCCATGGGCGTGGATCGCCGACATCGCGCCGTGGGTCAGCCCTGGGTACATACCCCAGGAGGTGTTGCTGGCGCCGATCATTTCGCTGAGCACCAGGCCCAGTGAGTGCGGCAAACCCTGGCCACCATAGGCGGGGTCCGCCGCCACGCCATGCCAACCGCCTTCAACGTATTGGGCGAACGCTTGCTTGAACCCTTTGGGCGTGGTCACCACGCCACTGTCGAAATGGCAGCCTTCTTCATCACCGCTGCGATTGAGCGGCGCGAGCACGTTCTCGCAGAACTTCGCGCCTTCTTCGAGGATCGCATTGACCATGTCCGGGCTGGCGTCGGTCGCGCCCAGCGCAGCGTAATGGCCGTGGAAATCAAACACGTTGTCGATCAGAAAGCGCATGTCGCGAAGGGGAGCTTTGTATTCAGGCATGGCAATGTCTCCATCAGCAGAGGGTTCCAACCTACTGCCAGCCTTCGCCTCGGACAATCACTGTAGAACCGCTGAATACATCGCCATCACTCAACCGGCAGCGCGCTCCATGCGCACGGCGCCACGGCGGGTCTGCCCGGCCGCAACCACGCAGTTACGGCCGGCGCCTTTGGCGGCGTACAGCGCCTGGTCAGCGGATTTGAGCACTTCTTCGGGCGTGCGCTGCTCGGCCTGGCGCTCGGCCACGCCGATACTGATGGTCACCGAGACGCTGGAAGCGCCGCTGCCCGAGCGACGCTGGCGGCCCTGTTGGTCATCCTGGGGCCGGTCCGTGTTGCGCAATTTGATGTCGTAATCGGCGATGATCTCGCGGATCTCTTCCAGGTGCGGCATGCACTCTTCCACCGTCTTGCCGGCGAACACCACGGCGAACTCTTCACCACCGTAGCGATAAGCACGCCCGCCGCCGCTGACCTTGGACAGCTTGCTCGCCACCAGCCGCAGCACCTGGTCGCCCACATCATGGCCATGGGTGTCGTTGAAGCGCTTGAAGTGGTCGACGTCGCTCATCGCCAGCACATAGTTGCGCCCCAGCCGCTGCATGCGTTCATTCAATGCGCGACGCCCCGGCAAGCCGGTCAGTTCGTCGCGGAACGCCATTTGATATGCCTCGTGGGCCACACCGGCGGCGATCATCAGCATCACCTGGCTGCACATGATATTCAGGGTGAACGGCAGGATGAAGGTCTGCGGCAACATCCAGAACAGCCCCACAAAACCCACCAATTGCGCCGCGTGCAGCGGACGCGGCTGGTACCAGTACTGCGCGGCCAGGGTCAGGAACCCGATCAGGAACATCGGGTACGACAATTGGATCAGGCTCATCCAGGCGCCATGCAGCATCGGCCAGCGAATCTCCGCCAGCCATTCCAGCACGCCCTGGGGATACCGTTGTTCCAACGCCAGCGCGACGCTGCCGATCGCCAGCAACACCGCGCCACGGGCGACGAAATCACGAAACAGGTGAGTTTTTTCCTGCCACAGCGCGTAGATACTGAACAACAACGGCAACAGCAGGCAACACAGATGGAACACCACCGCCGCGTCTTCGCGCACGCGGCCGTGGTCGCGGTAGAAATCGGTCTGGGTGTCGAGCAGGTAGTAGGCGATATACACCGTGATCATCAGGAACAGCTCGCGCTGACGACGGTACACCGCGCAATACGAACCGCCGAGCAGCAGCACCAGGGTCGGCAGCACATTGAACAGCGAGGTGAAGAAGACGTTGAGGTCCTTGACGTACGCAGCCGAGAGCCCGGCCAGCAAGAGCAGCAGCGAAGGGAGAAAATGACTGAACCGTACAGCGGACACGCGCGACAAGGGTAAAACTCCGACCCGCAAACCAATGATGGCACTATGCCTTGCCCTGACAGTTAATCACAACCTGGCGAGCATGTATCATATTGCCATCACTGTAACGGCAGACGTCCGTAAGCCCTGAGCGCCGCAGTGCGGTTTTTTACCAGGCATAAAAAAACCGCCGCACCCCAAAGGGCGCAGCGGTCTTTCACGTGGTTCGGTAAGGCTTAATAAGCCAGGCCGAAGTCTTCTTCTTTCATGTCCATCAGGTTGCCTGCGCCCGACAGCATGGTCGCCACGTGGGTGCGGGTACGCGGCAGGATGCGCTGGAAGTAGAAGCGCGCGGTCTGCAGCTTGGCGGTGTAGAACGCCTCCTCGCTGGTGCCGGCCGCCAGTTTCTCGGCCGCCAGGCGCGCCATGTCGGCCCAGAAGTAAGCCAGGCACGCGTAACCGGAGTACATCAGGTAGTCCACCGAAGCGGCACCGACTTCTTCACGGTCTTTCATCGCGGCCATGCCGACCTTCATGGTCAACTCGCCCCACTCTTTGTTCAGTGCCGCCAGCGGTGTGACGAACTCCTGGACCGCCTCGACGCCTTCGTTGGCCTGGCAGAACTTGTGCACGATCTTGGTAAAGCCCTTGAGCGCTTCACCCTGGGTCATCAGCACTTTACGGCCCAGCAGGTCCAGGGCCTGGATGCCGGTGGTGCCTTCGTACAGCATCGAAATGCGGCTGTCGCGAACGTTTTGCTCCATGCCCCACTCGGCGATGAAACCGTGGCCGCCGTAGATCTGCACACCGTGGTTGGCCGATTCAAAGCCAACTTCGGTCATGAACGCCTTGGCAATCGGGGTCATGAAGGCCAGCAGGCCATCGGCCTGTTTCTTGGCTTCGTCGTCGGTGCCGTACTTGACGATGTCCACTTGCTTGGCGGTGAAGTACACCATCGCACGGTTACCTTCGGCGAAGGCTTTCATGGTCAGCAGCATGCGGCGCACGTCAGGGTGCACGATGATCGGGTCAGCGGCCTTCTCTGGCGCTTTCGGGCCAGTGAGGGAGCGCATTTGCAGGCGGTCACGGGCGTATTTCAGGCCGCCCTGGAAGCCGATCTCGGCGTGGGCCAGGCCTTGCAGCGCGGTGCCCAGGCGAGCGGTGTTCATAAAGGTGAACATGCAGTTCAGGCCTTTGTTCGCCGGGCCGATCAGGAAACCGGTGGCCGCGTCGAAGTTCATCACGCAGGTGGCGTTGCCGTGGATGCCCATTTTGTGTTCAAGGGAACCGCAGGTCACTGCGTTGCGCTCACCCACCGAACCATCGGCGTTGGGCAGGAACTTGGGCACGATAAACAGCGAAATGCCTTTGGTACCGGCCGGGGCGTCGGGCAGGCGAGCCAGGACGATGTGGACGATGTTATCGGCCATGTCGTGCTCACCGGCCGAGATGAAGATCTTGGTGCCGGAGACTTTGTAGGAACCATCAGCCTGAGGCTCGGCCTTGGTGCGCAGCATGCCCAGGTCAGTGCCGCAGTGCGGCTCGGTCAGGCACATGGTGCCGGTCCATTCGCCCGACACCAGTTTGGTCAGGTAGGCCTCTTGCTGCTCGGGAGTGCCGTGCTCGGAGATGGTGTTCATCGCACCGTGGGACAGGCCCGGGTACATGCCCCACGACCAGTTGGCTTCGCCGACCATTTCGCTCACGGCCAGGCCCAGGGATTCCGGCAAGCCTTGGCCACCATGTTCCACGTCGTGGGCCAGGCTTGGCCAGCCACCTTCGACGAACTGTTTGTAGGCTTCCTTGAAACCCGTCGGGGTCTTAACGCCTGACTCACTCCAGGTGCACCCTTCGATGTCGCCCACGCGGTTCAGCGGTGCCAGTACTTGCTCACAGAACTTGGCGCCTTCTTCAAGGATGGCGTCAACCATGTCCGGCGTAGCGTCCTGGCAAGCCGGCAGGCTCTGATAGTGCGCTTCATAGCCAAGCAGTTCGTCACGAACGAAGCGAATATCACGCAAGGGGGCCTTGTAGTCAGGCATAGCGATAAACCTCTGCTGATGTATCTGGGATGAACAACCGCGCGGATGTTGAGTGGCGGTCAAACAGGTGTTTGAAACATACGTTTACGACCTGGGGATGTCAAGCGTCGTCCGGATGCCGTTTGTCTTGATGTGGGTCCCCCCAAGCACGACAAGGCCTGCGGCAGGGCGCCACGCGGTTACAGGAGTGTAGAAGTTCAGAAGGACAACACAGAACAAATGTGGGAGCGG
>JAFHKH010000145.1 GCA_016937595.1 Pseudomonas cedrina subsp. fulgida
GTAGGCAATTTCCAGCAGGGTCATGCTCGGCTGCGCCAGGTATTGCTCGGCCAGTTCGCGACGGGTGTCGTCGAGCAGGGCCTGGAAGCTGGTGCCTTCTTCCTGCAGGCGCCGCTGCAGGGTGCGCTGGGACAGGTGTAACGTGCGGGCCACCACTTCACGCTTGGGCTCGCCCTGGGGCAACAGGCGGCACAGCACTTGTCGCGCCTTATGGGTCACGCGGCTTTCCGAGAAGCGAGCCAGGTATTCACCGGCAAACCGGTCATGCAGCAGCGCCATGGCTTCGTTGGCCGTGGGCAGCGGCGCGTCCATGTCGGCCCGTTCGAAAATCAGTGCGTCGTAGGGCCCGTTGAACTCCAGGGGCGCGTGGAAGGCTTGTTTATACGGCGACAGGTCCGTCGGTTGATCGCCTTGCAACACCACCTTGCGCGGCTGCAGCGTACGACCGGTCAGCCAGCCGCAGAGCGCCAGGGCACAGGCCAGCGAGGCTTCGGCGCTTTGCCGGGTGGGCGGCAGGAGGTCGCCGTGCACCGTCAGGATCAACGCATACCCTTCAGGGATCAGTCTGAAACTCAAGTCAGCACTTTCGGCAATGATGCGCTGGTAGCGCACCAGGCGCATAAAGCCCTCGGCGAGGGTATTGCTGGACATCAGTGCATAGCCGGCCACATGAAACGAGGCCGGGCGCACCACCTTACCCATGTTCAGGCCGATCGCCGGGTTGCCCGACAGCTCCACCGCCCGCTGCCACAGGCGGGTCATGGCGTCTTGCGGGAACCGCGCGTCGGGATCGCTCAGGGCGGCGTAGTCCAGGCCGAGTTGCTTGAACAAGGCGCGACAATCCAGGCTGTCCATTTCCAATGCCTTGACTATCCCCATCGCCCAGCTTGCAGACGTTGTTCGTTCGCTCATGGCGTCTTCTTAAATAATGCAGGCTTAAAGGGCAGCCAGGAGGCCAAGGATACTAAAGTGGCATCCATTGTCACTGGCTGTTACCACTGATCACTCTAGACTCAAATAAGCTCCCCGCCGAACATCTGTTCGCCCGGGATAACAATCAAAGGGCCGGCATCGTGGAAAATATCAAGCGATTCAACAGTTTTTCCGAGTTTTACCCGCATTACCTGCGCGAACACGGCAATAGCACCTGCCGGCGCCTGCACTTTATCGGCACCACGCTGGTGATCGGCATCCTGGCGTATGCCATCGGCAGGGGTTCGCTGGGTTTACTGATCGCAGTGCCGATCGCGGGCTACAGCTTTGCCTGGATCGGCCACTTTTTCTTCGAAAAGAACCGCCCGGCGACGTTCAAGCACCCGTTCTACAGCTTGCTGGGGGATTTTGTGATGTACCGCGACATGATTCTGGGCAAGGTGCCGTTCTAGTCCGGGTCGATATAAAAGTCTATTTGTCATTTACAGTGCTGTATCCTGCCAAGGCTTTTTGAGAGCGCGGAATCACCTGCGATTGAAAAAACAGACTTTGCAAGGAGCGACGACAATGCACGAGATACCTAATCTCCCCTTCCCAAGCCTGCACCCTACTGAGCAGCCAACCCCGCAGCAGGCCAGCGATACGCGGCCTGAGGCCAAAGAAGCAAAACCAGTCGACAGCGAAAGCCAGGACTGACGCCGTACCAGACCGTGTGGAAAGCGCAGCGTTGAGCGCTTTCCACACTGCCTGAATCATTCGAGACCCCTGCAATGACCGATACCCCCGATACCGCCGTACTCGACGCCGCCCTGCGGATGGTCGAGGTCTGGAACCGCCTCGGCGCGGACAAACAAGCCGTGCTGCTCAAGCGCTTTGGTACCCAGGAAAACGCCTTGGCGGCCCTGGTCACCACTCAATTGCTGGCCCCCGCCAAATCCTGACACCGGATGTTTTGCGTTTTACCCGCCCTGCTCGGGCTAAAGCAGCGGTATCATTAGCAGCCTATCTTTACCTGCTGCGACAGTGGACCTCTCCCCATGCCAGATACACAGCGCCCCATGGCGGTCACGCTGCAAGTTGTTTCCATCGTGCTGTTCACCTTTATCGGCTACCTGAATATCGGCATCCCCCTCGCCGTCTTGCCAGGCTATGTCCACAGTGAGCTGGGCTTCGGCGCGGTGATTGCCGGCCTGGTGATCAGCGTGCAATACCTGGCCACCCTGCTGAGCCGCCCCTATGCGGGCAAGCTTATCGATACCCTGGGCAGCAAGCGCGCGGTGCTGATTGGCTTGGCCGGCTGCGGCCTGAGTGGCGTCTTCATGCTGCTCGCCGCATGGTTCTCCAGCTTGCCGGCCTTGAGCCTGGGCAGCCTGCTGATCGGCCGCCTGGTCCTGGGCAGCGCTGAAAGCCTGGTGG
>JAFHKH010000146.1 GCA_016937595.1 Pseudomonas cedrina subsp. fulgida
CAGCAGCCTGGAACAGACCTCGCCGGGCTCAACAGCAGTGACCCGACGACGCGCGAGCTGGCGCTGATTGACCTGCTGCTGAACATGGCCATGGTGCTGCTGCACGCCGCTGCGCCCGCCAATCCCAGGCTGCAAGCGCTGGACGAGCACGCACCGAATGACCTCGCCGCCCGCCTCGATGCCTGGCGCCGCCCGGCGACTGCGCCTGCCCCGCTTGACGCCCTGGACGTCCGGCAGGGCTCGGTCGCCTTGCCCGGCGAGCCGCCGGCCACGGGTCATACGGCGCTGGACTTCAGCCGCTCGCTTGCCAGCGCCAAGGCCGCCGCCAATCTGCTCGAAGCATTGCTCGAGGTGCATGTGCCATGGCCGCAAAAGTTACCCGCCGCCGAAGCCAGCGGGCCGCGCAAGGGGCTGTATCGCATCGATGGTCAATGGCATGCCAGTGTCGGTGGTTTGCTGTTCCAAGTCGCGGTGGTGCCGGGGTTTGGCGAGGTCTACGTGGTTCATCCACAGCACCCCGCGCGCCCCGGCTTCAAGCTGACTAACGATGGCAGGGGGCACTGGCGCCTGGATCGCGGCGCAAGGCTGGAGGGCGGCATGCCGAGGGACAGGCGCACCGCATGGCGTCAAAACCACGCTGACCGCGTGCAAGCGCTGTCTGCGGAACTGACCGCGCTGGGCGTGCAGTTCGTGCAAGGTGATCGTCAGTCCGCCCCCATTGTCGCCGCACTCAATGCGGCCAGTGACAAACTGATACAACAGAAAAAAACCCAACGCCAAGTCTGGATATTGCTCGGCAAAGCCCTTCCGGAACTGCGCGAGCCTTTCCTCAAGCGACTGGAGACGGAACAGCAGAAAACGGCCAGCGCCAAGGTCGAATTGGACATTGCCTATGCCAGCTACCAGCGAGCCAAGGACGACTTTTTGCCGACCGTGCAAGCTTATCAAGCCAAGGCCCTGGAGCTGATGGCCATCGACAAGTCGACCCCGGCGCACAAACGCAAGAGTGATATAGCCAGCGGGTATTTCTACCATTATTGGGGCACGCTCTATGACTTCACGCTGCAACGATTCAACCACAGCTTTCAAACCGAACGCGGCGAAAGCTACGCCGAACTCAGTGAGCGCACGTCTGCCGAGTTACCCGATGGCATCACCGATGCTTATCAGGAATTTCTGGTGCTGTCGCGCGAGCAGTTTGAGGCGTTCAAGCAACTGAAGGTGCTGGCGGAAAAAATGGAGGAAGTGCTGCACCAGGCCGACCCCGCACTGCGCAAAAGCCTGTTGAACGACCGGCCGGACCACGCCTCGATCTCCTCGGTCGACATCAAGCAAAGCCTGTTGGTGTTTCTCTGCGAGCTGATATTCAACCGTAACCATGGCTCTCGCGAGGCCAGCGAAGCCCCCTATGTGATGGAGCTGTCCGACCCGGCGCGGGACACCATCATTTTGTCCCACGGCGAAATCAGCGACACCGTCGGCTACTCGACGGCCGAGCAAATGGACGTACTCAAGGACGTGCTGGAACTTTACGAGCGCCTGGAAAATGCGGTCAATTCCCTGATCGAGATGGGTTCGGGCTTCATACGCGAGGAGTACCGCGCGCCGTTCCTGGAACACCTGGGCGAAGCGCGCCGGGGCCTTGAAACCCAACTGGCCGACTTGATCCTTGCCGACGAAGGCTTCGCTCCCGCGACAACCCCCGTCAGCGTCCCTACGCGAACCAAAAGCCCCGGCAAGATCGTGTTCAAGACCCGCGGCCAGCATCATTTTGTCGGGAACCTGCAGCCAGGCGAGGCGGATCGCGCCGGCAGAAGGGTGAACATTCAGGACCCTGTCACCAAAAAAATCGTCGCGACCTACCATGAACACGCCAGTGAAGGGGTCTGGGTCGAAGTCGTCCCGCCCACTGCACATACGCCACAAGCGGTGGCAATGGTGCGCAGCCTGGAGGCGATCAAGAACAACGCCGAACACATCAAAGCGCGTAGAGCGAAGGCTGAGGGCACGATTCGCGACCAGCAAAAAAAGTTGCACGACCCCACCCGCCGCGACACCTTGCGCCCGTTGGAGTGGGACGAGATGTTGAGCCCGCAGGCCATGCAGCTTGAGGCCTTGGCCGATGAAATCCAGCGCGATCACGCTAACCAGGCAAACGCGCAGGCGCTGATCACGGCCTACCGTGACGAAGCGCGAAGCCTGCGGCGATTGGCTCAGGAACTGTGCAGCGAGGGCTTGATGCAGCAACGCCCGAGTGCCGCGAACATCGCTTACCTGTGGCGACATGGGTTCGTCGATATCAACCTGGTGCGCAGCCGCACGCGCCTGAAGGGCGGCGACTACCTGAGCGAATACGCCGTGCGCGACAAACGCAAGATCCGCCAAGGCGACGAAAGCGTTCTATGGTATGCGCACTTTCACTACCCAGCAGCCAAGACGTCCGCCTTCGCGCCCACCTTCGGCCATTTGAAGACGCCAGAAGAGCGTTTCTTCACCCGCCGTGAACTTATCGAACAGGCGCGCGCCAGCAATCGCGCGGTGGTCAATCTGGAGAAAGTGGTGATCCGCCCGCCCCTCGACCGGGAGCTGTTCCTGCAACTGGAACCGGTGTAGCCAGGGGGGTAAAACCTTGAGGGTTGTCTATGCTAATGCTCACACACCCGTGAGGAGGGTTGCATGGACGATCCAGCCAACAACAAACCGCCGACGCTATGGCAGATGCTGCACAGCGTGGTGGCTGCGGCCTTTGGCGTACAAAGCGGCAAGAACCGCGCTCGCGACTTCACCCATGGCAAGCCCAGCCACTTCGTCGTGCTGGGCATCCTGTTCACCGCGGTGTTTGCACTGACGCTGTTTGGCATCGTCAAACTGGTGCTGCACCTGGCCGGGGTGTAACACTCATCAACCTGTGGGAGCCGGCTCCACAGGTTAGTTACTCCCATACCCTGGAATTGCTTTTGCTTTACTGGTGACTGACCCAGAACACCGCAGTCCCCACCACCAGGATGATCAGGAACAGAATGGCCCAGGCATCGACGGTACTGTCGGGTTTACGGGCTTTTGTCGGATTGCTCATCGCATCGCCTCTTGTCGGTTTTATAGGTGATTGCATTAAGACTCACCGACAGTAAAGATCATGATTGCCCGCATGACAAATGGGGTTATCCCGAGAATCACTCTCAATAGTCAATTTGGTTATTTACATATACTCAAACATCACTTTAGCGCATAAACACAACCTGTTATCGTGCGCCGGCTCCGTTGGGAGTGCGCGGCCGTGCGCGCAGATTTGCCGAGAACAGGACCTATATGTACGTATACGACGAATACGATCAGCGCATCATCGAGGACCGCGTCAAGCAGTTCCGTGATCAGACCCGACGCTATCTGGCAGGCGAACTGAGCGAAGAAGAGTTCCGCCCTCTGCGCCTGCAAAATGGCCTTTACGTCCAGCGCTTTGCGCCGATGTTGCGTGTGGCCGTGCCCTATGGCCAACTGACGTCGCGCCAGACGCGGATGATGGCCAAGATTGCCCGTGACTTCGACAAGGGCTACGCCCACATCAGTACCCGCCAGAATGTACAGTTCAACTGGCCGGCGCTGGAAGACGTGCCGGACATCCTGGCCGAGCTGGCCACCGTGCAGATGCACGCCATCCAGACCAGCGGTAACTGCCTGCGCAACGTGACCACCGACCAATTCGCCGGCGTTGCCGCCGATGAGTTGATCGACCCACGCCCCTGGTGCGAAATCGTCCGCCAATGGACGACGTTCCACCCCGAGTTCGCTTACCTGCCACGCAAGTTCAAGATCGCCATCAATGGCTCGACCTCGGACCGCGCCGCCATCGAAGTGCACGATATCGGCCTGGAGCCGGTGCATAACGCGGCCGGCGAGTTGGGCTTTCGCGTCCTGGTCGGGGGCGGCCTGGGCCGTACCCCGGTGGTCGGCGCATTCATCAACGAGTTCCTGCCGTGGCAGGACCTGTTGAGCTACCTCGACGCCATCCTGCGGGTCTACAACCGCTACGGGCGTCGTGACAACAAATACAAGGCCCGGATCAAGATCCTGGTAAAAGCGCTGACCCCCGAAGTGTTCGCCCAGAAAGTCGACGCTGAAATGGAACACCTGCGCGGCGGCCAGACCACCCTGACCGAAGCCGAAGTGCAGCGCGTGGCCAAACACTTCGTTGACCCCGAATACAAGGCTCTGAGCAATCATGACGCCGAGTTGGCAGCGCTGGATAAAGAACATCCGGGTTTCGCCCGCTGGCGTGGCCGCAACACCCTGGCGCACAAGAAGCCGGGCTATGTGGCGGTGACCCTGTCGCTCAAGCCTACCGGTGTGGCACCGGGCGATATCACCGACAAGCAACTGGACGCGGTCGCCGACCTGGCCGACCGCTACAGCTTCGGTCAACTGCGCACGTCCCACGAGCAGAACATCATCCTCGCGGACGTCGAGCAGAGCCAACTGTTCACCCTGTGGGGCGAGCTGCGCGAAGGCGGTTTCGCCACGCCGAACATCGGTCTGCTGACCGACATCATCTGCTGCCCGGGCGGCGACTTCTGCTCCCTGGCGAACGCCAAGTCGATCCCGATCGCCGAATCGATCCAGCGCCGTTTCGACGACCTGGACTACCTGTTCGACATCGGCGAGCTGGACCTGAACATCTCCGGTTGCATGAACGCCTGCGGCCACCACCACGTCGGCCACATCGGCATCCTGGGCGTGGACAAGAAAGGCGAAGAATTCTACCAAGTGTCCCTGGGTGGCAGCGCCAGCCGCGATGCGAGCCTGGGCAAGATCCTCGGCCCATCCTTCGCCCAGGAAGCCATGCCCGAGGTAATCGGCAAACTGATCGACGTTTATATCGAACAGCGCACCGAAGATGAACGCTTCATCGACACCTACCAGCGCATCGGCATTGACCTGTTCAAGGAGCGCGTCTATGCAGCGAATCATTAAGAACAACGCAGTCGTCGACGAAACCTGGCACCTGCTGCCCAAGGACGCGAGCTTCGACGGCATCTCCAACTGCGACGAGCTGATCGTGCCGCTGGCGCTGTGGCGTGAACACGGCCACGCGCTCAAGGCCCGCGACGGCGGCCTGGGTGTGTGGCTGGACGCCGATGAAGAAGCCGAAGAGATTGGCGACGACGTTGAACACTTCCAGGTCATCGCCCTGAACTTCCCGGCCTTCACCGACGGTCGCAACTACTCCAACGCCCGCCTGCTGCGTGACCGTTACGGGTACAAAGGCGAACTGCGCGCGATTGGCGACGTATTGCGCGACCAACTGTTCTACCTGCGCCGCTGCGGGTTCGACGCCTTCGCCCTGCGCGCCGACAAAGACCCGTACGAAGCGCTGGAAAGCCTCAAGGATTTTTCGGTGACGTACCAGGCAGCAACGGACGAACCGCTGCCGCTGTTTCGCCGCCGCTGAACCTGCAGGAGCGAGGGGGCGCCCAGCTCTTGCTCGCGAAGATCGTCAACGATAACGCGTACATTCTGGATATACGCGATGTCATGGCGTTTTTCGCGAGCAAGAGCTAGGCGCCCCCCTCGCGCCTACAATAATGGCGCGTTGATCACGCCTAATGCCTGCTTCTGCCCCATCGAACACGGCACACCCTCCGGCTGCGCCCGCACCGCCTCGATCACCCCCAGCAACTGCGCCTTGCTCTGCGCCAACTGCGCCTGCATCTGTTCGATCTGCACTACTTTGCGCTGCAGCGCATCGATCAATTCCTCACGCTTATACTCACCCGGCGCGGGCATCAGCGCCTTGAGTTCCTGCAAGGTGAAGCCGGCTTGCTGCGCGCTCTGGATCAATTGCAGCGTCTGCAGGGCCTCCGGTGCATAGCGACGGTAGCCATTGGCCTGGCGCCCCACCTGACTGATTAGCCCTTCGGCTTCATAGAAGCGGATACGCGACGCCGCCAGTCCACTCTGTTTTGCCAGCTCACCAATATTCATCCCATCGCCTGCTTGACATTAAAGTTAACTTTAAGCTTAGCCTGAGGCCTCCCCCGCTCAGGAGTCAACCCAATGTCACCTTTCGAAGCCTTGCAACTGCCCAATGGCCAAGTCATCGCCAACCGTATCGCCAAAGCCGCAATGGAAGAGAATATGGCGGATGCCAACCAGGCCCCCTCTCGCGAATTGAAGCAGTTGTACAAGGCCTGGGCGGACGGTGAGCCGGGCCTGTTGTTGACCGGCAACGTGATGATCGACCGCCGCGCCATGACCGGCCCCGGCGGTGTGGCCCTGGAAGATGAGCAGCACCTGGACAGCTTTCGCGAATGGGCGGACGTGGCCCGCGCCAAGGGCGTGCACTTCTGGGTGCAGCTCAGCCATCCGGGGCGCCAGACCATGGCCAACCTGGGCCAGCAAGCGCTGGCGCCCTCCGCGATTGCGCTGGACCTGGGCGGGTTTTCCAAGATGTTCGCCACGCCCAAGGCGATGAGTGAAGAACAGATCCAGGACGTGATCCAACGTTTCGCCACCAGTGCGCGCCTGGCCGAGAAAGCCGGGTTCACCGGCGTGCAGATCCATGGCGCCCACGGTTACCTGCTCAGCCAGTTTCTGTCGCCATTGAGCAACCAGCGCACCGACCGCTGGGGCGGCCCGCTGGAGAACCGCGCACGCCTGTTGCTGGAGGTGATCCACACCGTGCGCGCAGCGGTCAGCCCGGCGTTCTGCGTGGCGGTCAAACTCAATTCGGCGGATTTTCAGCGTGGCGGTTTCGATGAGGCCGATGCGCGCAGGGTGGTCGAGATGCTCAACCCGCTGCCCATCGACTTGCTGGAGTTGTCCGGCGGCAGCTACGAAGCCCCGGCCATGCAAGGCGAAGCACGGGACGGCCGCACCCTGGCGCGCGAGGCGTACTTCCTGGCATTCGCCACGCAAATGGCGAGTATCGCCAAGATGCCGCTGATGGTCACCGGCGGTATCCGCCGCCTGCCCGTCGTGCAGCAAGTGCTCGACAGCGGCATCGCCATGGCCGGTATCGCCACCGCCCTGACGCTGGAACCGCAACTGATCCAACACTGGCGTGAAGGGCGCGACCCCAACCCGCACCTCAAGCCGATCGACTGGAAACGCAAGCCACTGGCCTCCCTGGCGATTCTCGCCGTGGTGCGCGACCAGATGCGTCGGCTCAGTCGCGGCCAACTGCCCAAGGCCAACGTAGCCCCCTGCATGGCGCTGGTGCGCGATCAATGGTTTATCGCTCGGCGCACCCGCAAATACCGCGCGAGGATGGCACAAACATCCAATTAATCACGGGAGTATTCGCCATGATCGAACTGTCCCCTATTGATCTCACCGTTTTTAACCTCACTGATGATTGGAGTTCTTCATGGCGAAAATCAACCTGGCCCGGCAGTTGGCGACCACGCTTGAACAGGCGGGCATCAAGCGCATCTGGGGCCTGACGGGCGACAGCCTCAATGGCCTCACCGACGCCCTGCGCACCATGGACAGCATCGAGTGGATGCATGTGCGCCACGAAGAAGTGGCAGCGTTCGCCGCCGGGGCCGAAGCGGCCGCCACCGGTGAGCTGACCGTCTGCGCCGGCAGTTGCGGGCCGGGGAACCTGCACTTGATCAATGGCCTGTTCGACTGCCATCGCAACCATGTGCCGGTGCTGGCGATTGCCGCGCAGATTCCGTCCTCGGAGATCGGCCTGAATTACTTCCAGGAAACCCATCCCCAGGAGCTGTTCAAGGAGTGCAGCCACTTTATCGAACTGGTCACCAACCCCGCGCAGATGCCCCAGGTGCTGCACCGCGCCATGCGATCGGCGATCCTCAATCGCGGCGTGGCGGTGGTGGTGATGCCGGGGGATGTGTCGCTGCTGGAAGTGGACGACACGCTCAAGCCGTGGCCAGCCCTGCACGCGCCGCGCACATTGCCTGCGGAACAGGACCTGCAACGCCTGACCGAAATACTGGAAAGCAGCCGCAAAACCACCCTGCTCTGCGGCAGCGGCTGTGCCGGTGCCCACGACCAGGTCGTGGCCCTGGCCGACGCGCTGGGCGCCCCGGTGGTGCATGCACTGCGCGGCAAGGAACATGTGGAGTGGGACAACCCTTTCGACGTGGGCATGACCGGCCTGATCGGTTTCAGCTCCGGTTACCACGCGATGCTCGATTGCGACACGCTGATCATGCTGGGCACCGACTTTCCGTACCGCCAGTTCTACCCCACCGATGCCACCATCATTCAGGTAGACCGCGATCCGCAGGCCCTCGGCCGTCGCGCCACGCTGGACCTGGGGATTGCCGCCGACGTCAGCGAAACCATCGGCGCGCTGCTGCCGCGCTTGACGCGCAAGACCGATCGCAGTTTCCTCGAAACCGCCTTGAAGCATTACGAAAAAGCGCGCCAGGGCCTGGATGACCTTGCGCAACCGTCCAAGGCCGACCGGCCGATCCACCCGCAATACGTGGCGCGCCTGCTCAGCGAACTGGCGGATGACGATGCGATCTTCACCGCCGACGTCGGCTCGCCGACCGTGTGGGCTGCGCGCTATCTGAAAATGAACGGCAAGCGCCGCCTGATCGGTTCGTTCAACCACGGCTCGATGGCCAATGCCATGCCCCAGGCCATTGGCGCGCAGGCAGCCTTCCCCGGCCGCCAGGTGATTTCCATGTCGGGAGACGGTGGTTTCGCGATGTTGATGGGCGACTTCATTTCGTTGGCACAATTGAAGCTGCCGGTAAAAGTCATCGTGTTCGATAACTCATCCCTGGGCTTTGTCGCCATGGAGATGAAAGCATCGGGTTACCTGGATGCCGGCACCGAGCTGAAAAACCCGGACTTCGCGGCCATGTCCAACGCCATGGGCATCCTTGGTATTCGCGTGGAACAATCCGAAGACCTCGAACCGGCCCTGCGCCGCGCCCTGGCCCATGACGGCCCGGTGCTGGTGGATGTGGTCACGGCGACCCAGGAGTTGGTCATGCCGCCGACGATCAAGCTGGAGCAGGCCAAAGGATTCAGCCTGTATATGCTCAAGGCGGTGATGAGTGGGCGTGGGGATGAGGTGATCGAACTGGCGCGGACCAACTGGTTGCGCTGATTTAAAACCTGGCACCGCCCAAATGTGGGAGCGGCTTGCTCGCGAAGGCGGTGGGGTCAGTCACAAATATTTGGCTGACACACTGCATTCGCGAGCAAGCCCGCTCCCACATTGGATTTTCGGTGTTCTCAAGCGTGCTGTTTTTCTACCCACTTAGCGTAGGCATCGATGAACGCCTGCAGGAACGGCTTGGTTTTTTCAGACAGTTTGCCGGATTCATCAAACACATTCCCCGCCCCACCCAGGTAGGCCTCGGGCTGCTGCATGCACCACACATCCAGGAATACCAGGGACTGGCGCAGATGATGGTTGGCGCCGAACCCGCCAATCGCGCCAGGCGACACGCTGATAATCGCCCCCGGCTTGCCACTCCAGGCACTCTGGCCGTACGGCCGGGAACCTACGTCGATCGCATTCTTCAACGGGGCGGGCACGGAGCGGTTGTATTCGGGGGTCACGAACAGCACCGCGTCGGATGAACTCACCTGCTTGCGGAAAGTACTGTAGGCTGCGGGCGGAGAATCGCCGTCGATGTCTTCGTTGTAGAGCGGCAAATCGCCAATTTCCACAATGCTCAACTTCAGGTTGGCTGGGGCCAGTTCGGCCAGGGCCAGCGCGACTTTGCGGTTGATCGAGTCTTTTCTCAAGCTGCCGACCACGACGGCTACGGTGTAGACCTTGCTCATTGGGGTTTCCCGACGTCTGACTAAAGGAGCGTGTAGTTATAAAGTCTTCGCGGCGTGCGTACCAGAAGGTTTTGATAATCCGCAGGACGTTTACCTTGCGACATAACGCGTAGGAAGCGTCTGAAAGTACCGGCGAATAGTATTTTTATTCCGTAAGTAAACTACCCCGCTCCATAACGGTCTACAGAACCGCAAATCGAGTGTTTATCTCCAGAGGTTCTAAACAGATGGCAGCAGTACTAGTCGGACAGTTTCATGCCAGAGACGCAGAAGGTCGTGTGTATTCGGTGCATGAATTCCAGGAATCAGACCCGGCGCAAGGCGCCCTGGCTGGCTCGGCACCTACCACCACCTACAAGCTGGCCATTGGCGATCGTGTAGAGAAACTGGAAGGCGACGAATTCAAGCTGATTCAATCGGGCACCATTCTTGTGCGCGAGTCGCAAACCACACTCGCGTCATAAGCACTCACCCTGCCCACCTGCCCGGTCCTGGCCATTGATGATGGCATCGACTGGGCCGGGGTGATCACGGCCGACGAATCTGCGTGACTTCAATGTCCTGCTCGCCCTCGACCTGTTTCAAGGTCACCAGCAAACGCCCCCGCTCCCCCTCCACCGTGAACATCGAACGCTGGTAGCCCGCCGTGTTGTAGCCGGGATGCGCAACCACCTGCCTGACCAGTGCCACGTCCAGCACCGCGCCCACCTGTTCGGCCACCTGTTCCTGTGAACGGATGAATGCCTCAAGTGCCAGGTTTTCCGGCGTGGTTTCGCTTTGAAAGTTGAAGAGATAAGCGGCCGCGCAGCCGATGGTCACCAGGACCACCCATTGCTTGACCGTTACCCCGAGGAATATCGAAGGTAGAGGCATGTGAGACCAGACCTGTTTTTGTTGTTAACGCCGGCAGCCGGCTTTGGTCGTTGATGATCAGCGCAGCCATTCTATTGAATACACAGCGCGCTGCACATAGACTCCGGCGATGCGTTTACGTCATATCGAAGTGATTCAGGCCATTTTGCAGACCGGACACCCAGGCTTGGCCGCCGAGTGGTTGCAACTTCCCGTGGGCGATGTGGACGCGGCGCTCAAGGAAGCCGAGCAGCAACTGGGCTTTATGCTCTTCGCCAGCATCCGTGGACGTTTGCAGGCAACCCGCGAGACCCTGGAGTTGCAAGCACACATCGCCCATGTGTATGAGGCGCTGGAGCCCGTGCAACGCCTGGCCAGCCGCCTGAAACATCATCACGCCCCGACCCTGCGCGTCCTGTGCACGCCGCCCCTGGCCAATCAACTGCTGCCGCAAAGCATCGCAGTGCTGCGTCGGCGCTTCCAGGACACCCCGTGCAACCTGTCGAGCCAGCCAACCCGAGAGATCGTCCGGAGCCTGTTGCTGCACGAAGCCGATGTGGGGCTGAGCCTGCATGATCCGGAGCACCCGCAGATCCACAGCGTCGTGCTGGCCCAGGGCAAGCTGCAATTGCTCGCCCCCCATGGCTGGCTCAAACCCAAGCAGAAGTACATCGCGCTGCAGGACCTGGCGGGACAGTCGATGATCGGGCTTGAGGGCCAGGACCCGCTCAGCCGTCTGCTGGACGCCAAACTGCAAGCCTTGCGCCCGTTGCCGGTGGTGCAGACGCGCGTGCAGACCTACCAGATGATGCGCAGCATGGTGGAAGCCGGAGAAGGCTTGGCGGTGGTCGACCCCTTTACCGCGTCCGGCGCGCGCGAAGCGGGGCTGGATGCGTGCCCGGTGTCACCGCCGATCATGGTCAACCTGTACGCGCTGAGCCTCAAGGAAGGCGTGGCCTCCCCCGCGCTGAATGCGCTGCTGGAAATCGTGACCCAGAAGGCTGAGGGCCTGCTGGCGGGCTAAGCCTTGTCGGCTTCGCTTTTGAACAACCGGTACCAGAATATCGCCACTTCGCGGGTGTGTGGATCAATGCCGCGATAGCGCAGGTAGTCGATCCCGCCCATCACATAACCACAACGCTCGTACAAACGGCAGGCGCCGAGGTTGTTGTTCTGGGTTTCCAGCATCATGCCCGGCAGATTTTTCTTGCGGCTCCAGAACTGCGCCACATCCAGCAGCGCCTTGGCCACCCCATGGCGCCGTGCGGGCAAGACCACCGCCAGCTCATCGACATGGGCAAAGCCGTTCCAGTTGGTACTGACCACGATATGCCCCACCGGGCGGTCGTCCAGGTACGCCATAAAGATTGCGCTGTCGGGCGCGTCGCGAAAGCTGGCGAACTCCTCGGGATCGATCCCATAGCACTTGCGGTACGGCAAGATACGCTCCACGGGCCATTGATCGACCCGCTTGCCCATCTGTGGCTCACCATAGGCGCCGACCTCAAAGCTGAAGTCATTGCCCCACACATAGGCATCGAAGCCCTCGTCGGCGACCCGCACACTGAGCCCCGGATACTTCGGGTTCATAACAGCTTGCATAAACATTCTTAACCCTTGATGCAATCGACGGTGTAACAACGACCACTGCCGTCGTCTTCGTGTTGCAACCCATGAACATCAGCGACAAAACCTGGAAAACTGCTATCGAACGTCCGGGCGAAAGCCAGGTAGTCGATGATCGAGCGCGTCGACTCGGTAAAGCGCTCGCCTGGCATGATCAATGGAATGCCGGGCGGATAAGGCACCAGCATCACGGCTGCGACGCGCCCTGGCAAGGCATCAATGGAAACCGCCTCCACTTCGCCTCTCACCAGTTGGTCGTAGGCGTCGGCCGGTTTCATGGCGATGTCCGGCAGTACGGTGTACATGCGCTTGAGGTGCCTGGCGGTGGCATTGCTGCGGTAACAACTGTGCAATTGATCGCACAGGTCGCGCAAGCCCAGGCCGTGATAGCGCACCGGGCCTTGTGCAAACACCGATGGCAGGCAACTGGCCAGGCTGACATTGGCATCGTAGCTGCGCTTGAATTCCAGCAACTCGGTGAGCAAGGTACTCCATTTGCCTTTGGTGATGCCCATGGAAAACAGCACCAGGAAGGAATACAGCCCGGTCTTTTCCACCACCAGGCCACGCTCCCAGAGGAATTTGCTGACCACGGCCGCGGGAATGCCGCAATCGCTCAGGGCGCCACCGGCGTTGAGGCCGGGCATCACCAGGGTCACTTTGATCGGGTCGAGCAGCACGTAATCCTCGGCAACGTCGCCAAAACCGTGCCAGTCATCCTGGGGTTGCAACAGCCAATCGGCGGTCATCACCCGATCAATACCCGCCACCGACGGCGGTTGCCAGATGGAGAACCACCAATCCTCGGCGGCAATGTGCTGGCGCAGGTTGGCCAGGGCGCGACGGAAACTCAAGGCCTCGTCGAACATTTCCTGCAGCAGCGAACGCCGGCCGGGCCTTCCATCATCGCCGAGGCGACGTCCAGCGATGCAATGATGCTGTATTGCGGCGAGGTGGAAATATGCATCATGAAGGCTTCGTTGAAACGGTCACGGTCCAATTGGCGCGCGCGCCGTCCTGCACATGGATCATCGAGGCCTGGCTGAACGCGGCCAGCAGCTTATGGGTCGAGTGTGTGGTGAACACCAACGGGCTGTCCGGGGTGCGCGAGGTGCCCATGCCATAGCGCCCGGCAAAAAACTCGTGAAACGCCGCGTAGGCGTACCAGGCTTCGTCAAAATGCAGCACCTCGACACTGTTGCCCAATTGCTGCTTGATCAGCTCGGCGTTGTAGCACAGGCCGTCATAGGTGGAGTTGGTGACCACCGCGAGCTTGACCTTCGGCGCTCGGCCACGGGTCAGCGGGCTTGCGTCGATCTTGGCGCGGATCGACTCGGGGCTGAACTCGCTCAGGGGAATCGGGCCGATGATCCCCAGTTCATTGCGTTCGGGGCACAGGTACAGTGGGATTGCGCCGGTCATGATGATCGAGTGCAACACCGATTTGTGGCAGTTGCGGTCGACCAGCACCAGGTCATCGCGGCCGACCATGGAGTGCCAGACGATCTTGTTGGCAGTGGAGGTGCCGTTGATCACGAAGAAGGTATGGTCGGCGCCGAAGTTGCGCGCGGCGCGGGCTTCAGCCTCGGCCAGCGGGCCGGTATGGTCCAGCAGCGAGCCCAGCTCGGGCACCGACACCGACAAGTCCGAACGCAGGGTGTTTTCCCCAAAGAACTGATGAAACGCCTGCCCCACCGGGCTTTTACGATAAGCCACGCCACCACCATGGCCGGGGGTATGCCACGAGTAATTGGAGTCTGCGGTGTGTTGCACCAGCGCCTTAAAGAAAGGCGGCAACAGGCCATCGAGGTAGGTGCGCGCCGCGCGCGCGACCTGCCGCGCAAGAAACGGCACGGTGTCTTCGAACAGGTACAGGATGCCGCGCAGTTGGTTAAGCTCGCTCATGGCATCGGCCGGCGCATTCTCCAATGTGACCTGCTCGCCCAGGGCAAAGATCGGCAGGTTCGGCGCCCGTAGCCGTGCCAGGCGGATCAGCTCGACCATGTTTTGCAACAGGTGGGTATTCTCGCCGGCGCCTTCGGCGGCAATCAACATGCAGGCCAGACCATGGTGGGTAGCCGCCACCAGCCGGCCTTCGGCGTAATCCACCGCCTCGATGATACTGAAGCCCTCTTGTTCCAGCTCCCTGGCAATGCCTCGAACCCGGTCACCGGCAACGGTGTCGGCCTTGATGTCGCGGTGCACGATAAGGACGGGGAACTTCAGGTCTTTGTACATGAGTGCTTGAGCGTCCTGAGGGCTATGCACTCAAGGGTAGAAGCTGGGAGCGGATGTGGCGAATGAAGATTTCGCAGGTCGCGGAGCTCAACTGTGGGAGCGGGCTTGCTCGCGAATGCGGTGGTTCAGTCGACTCATCCAGTCGCTGACACAGCGCATTCGCGAGCAAGCCCGCTCCCACATTTGGTTGTGTGTAAGGGCTTGAAACCTTCAGTGCCAGTTCGATTGTCGTAGGTATAATTCGAGCCTCTATTCGCCTCGCCGAGATTCAAGCATGAAGATCATCCGCAGCAAGGACTTCACCGGCAGCCGTGCCTGGGAAGCGCTGGACATTGCCACTATGAACGGCATCACCACGCGCCTGCACTGGACGGACCAACCGTATCGCTGGCACATCAACGACGGTGAAGAAGTGTTTGTGGTGCTGGATGGCCAAGTGCATATGCACTACCGCGACAACGGCTTCGAACAGGTGGCTGAGCTCGGCGTAGGGGACATCTTCTACGCCAGTGTCGGCACCGAGCACGTGGCTCACCCACAAGGACCGGCGCGGATCCTGGTGATCGAATGCGAAGGCAGCGTCTGACGCTATATCGGCGAAACAGATAACAGATAGAGATATTACCCGTTATATAGATATTCGATCAGGTTCTATCATGGCCTCAACCTCATGCGAGGAAGAGGATTGCCATCATGACCTGCTCGACTACCGTCCGCTACAAACCCTTCAGTCACCTGACCCGTCCACGGGAAGTGATCCGCCAGTTCACCCCTAACTGGTTTGCCGCGACCATGGGCACCGGCGTGCTGGCGCTGGCCTTGGCGCAACTGCCGGTCAATGTGCCAGGCCTGCACGCGGTCGCCGAAGGGTTGTGGCTATGCACCATCGGCCTGTTCGTGCTGTTCAGCGTGCTGTATGCGGCCCGTTGGGTGATGTTTTTCCATGAGGCGCGGCGGATTTTCGGGCACTCCACGGTTTCGATGTTCTTCGGCACCATCCCCATGGGCCTCGCGACCCTCCTCAATGGCTTGCTGTTGTTCGGCCTGCCGCGTTGGGGCAGCGACGTGATACCGCTGGCCGAAGCCCTCTGGTGGCTGGATGTGGCCATGGCGCTGGCCTGCGGGGTGCTCATCCCGTTCATGATGTTCACCCGCCAGGAACACAGCATCGACCAGATGACGGCCGTCTGGCTGCTGCCGGTGGTGGCCGCTGAAGTCGCCGCCGCCAGTGGTGGCTTGCTGGCGCCGCACCTGGTGGACGCCCATTCGCAACTGGTGATGCTGGTGACCAGCTACGTGCTGTGGGCGTTTTCCCTGCCGGTGGCATTCAGCATCCTGACCATCCTGATGCTGCGCATGGCCTTGCACAAATTGCCTCACGCCAACATGGCGGCGTCGAGCTGGCTCGCGCTAGGGCCCATCGGCACCGGTGCGCTGGGCATGTTGCTGTTGGGCGGCGATGCGCCGGTGATCTTCGCGGCCAACGGTTTGCCAGGTGTCGGGGAAATCGCCAACGGCCTCGGCCTGGTGGCGGGTATCACGCTGTGGGGCTTTGGCCTGTGGTGGATGCTCATCGCGGTCTTGATCACCTTGCGTTACCTGCGCGCCGGTATTCCGTTCAACCTGGGCTGGTGGGGGTTTACCTTCCCGTTGGGGGTGTATGCGCTGGCGACGCTGAAGCTGGCGGGCCTGTTGCACCTGGGTTTTTTCAGCGTATTCGGCAGTATGCTGGTGATGGCGTTGGCGCTGATGTGGCTGATCGTCGCCAAGCGCACCGTGCAGGGCGCGTACAAAGGTGAGCTTTTTGTTTCTCCATGCATTGCGGGACTAGCGAATAAGTAAGCAGGATTAGGTAAAGTCGTGGCCTGAACCGATAACAGGCCACGCAGGAACACGGACGATGAGCCACCCCTCGCAATTTACCTTGCTGCGCACACGGCGCTTCCTGCCGTTTTTCATCACCCAGTTGCTGGGCGCGTTCAACGACAACATCTTCAAGCAATCGCTGATCCTGGCCATTCTCTACAAGCTCAGCATCGAGGGCGACCGCTCCATCTGGGTCAATCTGTGTGCGCTGCTGTTTATCCTGCCGTTCTTTTTGTTCTCGGCCCTGGCCGGGCAGTTCGGCGAGAAATTCAACAAGGACGCGTTGATCCGCGCGATCAAGATCGGCGAGATCGTGATCATGGCCGTGGGCGCCACGGGCTTCTTGACCAACCATTTGGAACTGATGCTGTTGGCGCTGTTTGCCATGGGCACCCACTCGGCGCTGTTCGGGCCGGTGAAGTACTCGATCATGCCCCAGGCCCTGCACGACGATGAGCTGGTGGGCGGCAATGGCCTGGTGGAAATGGGCACGTTCCTGGCCATCCTGGCGGGCACCATTGGCGCCGGGATCATGATGTCGTCCACCCATTACGCGCCGGTGGTGGCGGTGGCGATCGTCGCCGTGGCGGTGTTGGGCTACCTGGCCAGCCGCAGCATTCCACGGGCGGCCGCGTCGACCCCGGGGTTGCGCTTGAACTGGAATATTTTCAGCCAGTCCTGGGCCACGTTGCGCCTGGGCCTGGGGCAGACGCCGGCCGTTTCGCGCTCGATTGTCGGCAATTCATGGTTCTGGTTTGTCGGTGCGATCTACCTGACGCAAATCCCGGCCTATGCCAAGGAATGGTTGTACGGCGACGAAACCGTGGTAACGCTGATCCTCACCGTGTTCTCGGTGGGGATCGCGCTGGGGTCGATGCTCTGCGAAAAGCTCTCGGGGCGTAAGGTGGAAATCGGCCTGGTGCCGTTCGGTTCATTCGGCCTGACCGTGTTCGGCCTGTTGCTGTGGTGGCATTCCGGCGGCTTCCCGCAGAATGTGCAGGCCAACGACTGGCTCGCCGTGCTCGGTTATGGCCAGGCGTGGTGGGTGCTGTTGGATATTCTCGGCCTGGGCGTGTTCGGCGGCTTCTACATCGTGCCGCTGTATGCGCTGATCCAGTCGCGCACCGCCGAGCACGAGCGTGCGCGCGTGATCGCCGCCAACAACATTCTCAATGCCTTGTTCATGGTGGTCTCGGCGATTGTGTCGATCCTGCTGCTGAGCGTGGCCAAGTTGTCGATCCCGGCGCTGTTCCTGGTGGTGTCACTGCTCAACATCGCGGTCAACACCTATATCTTCAGGATCGTCCCCGAGTTCACCATGCGTTTCATGATCTGGCTGCTCAGCCATTCCATGTACCGCGTGGAGCACCGCAACCTTGCAGCCATTCCGGATGAGGGGGCGGCGTTGCTGGTGTGCAACCACGTGTCCTTTGTCGATGCACTGTTGATCGGCGGCGCGGTGCGTCGGCCGATTCGCTTTGTCATGTACTACAAGATCTACCGCTTGCCGGTGCTCAACTTTATCTTCCGCACCGCCGGGGCGATTCCGATTGCCGGGCGCAATGAGGATATCCAGATCTATGAAAAGGCCTTCACGCGGATTGCGCAGTACCTGAAGGAAGGGGAGTTGGTGTGCATCTTCCCCGAAGGCAAGTTGACCGCCGATGGCGAGATGAACGAGTTTCGCGGTGGCGTGACGCGCATTCTGGAGGAGACGGCGGTGCCGGTGATTCCAATGGCGCTGCAGGGGTTGTGGGGGAGTTTTTTCAGCCGCGATCCGAACAAGGGGTTCTTTCATCGGATCTGGTCGCGGGTGGTGTTGGTGGCGGGTGAGCCTGTGGACGGGCCAACGCCGGCGCGGTTGCAGGAGGTGGTGGGTGGCTTGCGCGGGAGTGTCAGGTAGTTTTTAGGGTGGATCTACCGGCCTCTTCGCAGGCAAGC
>JAFHKH010000147.1 GCA_016937595.1 Pseudomonas cedrina subsp. fulgida
CGAGCGCCAGACCGCGCGCGCCGAAGAGGACGTACGCCGCGTGCTGCGCGTACAAGGCGATATCCAGGCCGTGCACACCCTGCTCGCGGAAGCGGCGGCCAGCGTGCGCGGATACCTGCTGACCCGGCGCGAAGACTTCCTGCCCAGTTACCGCAATGCCAGGCCGCAGATTGATGCTGCGCTGTCGCGGCTCGACCGCAACGTGCGCGATCAGCGAGTGCGTGAGCAACTCGACGCGATAAAGCCGCTGATCGACGCAAAGGTTGATGGGCTCGAAGAGATGCTCAACGACCGCCATGCCGGCGCGCAGTCGATCAGCGCCATTCTGATCAGCAACAAACACATCCTCGACGCCTTGCGCCAACACATCAGCACCATGCTGACCCTGGAGGCTTCGTTGCTGGCCGAGCGCAGCACCGCCGCGTACGAGACCCGTCAACGCTTGTTGCTGTCCACCTGGCTGGCGGCGCTCTGCGGGCTGTTCGGCGCGATTGTCGCGGTGTTGTTCCT
>JAFHKH010000148.1 GCA_016937595.1 Pseudomonas cedrina subsp. fulgida
CACCCGCACCGGCAAGGCCGCGTGCCCGCCGTTCGATCCACAGTACACCCGCGAAGAGGTCTTCGAATTCTGGCCCAGCGATGTGCAACGCCTGTACCGCGCCGCCGGCCTGCCGCGACGAACGCCACCCAACGTGATGAAAAACTGCCAGCCCAACCGCATCAGCGACCAAAGCGAAGCACCGCAGATCCGCTCGCCGCTGACCCAGGTGAGCTACCAACTGCGCCTATCCCAGCCACAGGAAAGCATCCCGCTGCACGCCAACGCCGCCAGCGATGCGACGACGCTGTACTGGTTCGCGGATCAAACCTTGATTGGCCAGGGCCCGCCGCAAGCCATGTTGAACTGGCGGCCGGGCAAATCGGGCGAGTATCGGTTGCGGGTCAGTGATGATCAGGGGCGCAGTTCGAGCCGGGGGTTGAAGGTGGAGTTTGTGCCGTAATCAGGCGTCTTCGTCGCCGAAGCTGGCCTTGCCCACGCGTTTGGCATAATGGTTGTACGCCGCGCCCAGCTTGCGTTGTTCGAAGATGGAAAACACCAGGGTGCCCAGCAGGATCAACATCCACACCAGAAACAGCTTCAGCGTATCCACATGGGCCACGAACAACAGCAAGGTGACCACGCCGCCAATCACCATGCCCAACCCCATCCATGCCCCCAACACACGGCCCACGGCCATGCGTATCCCTTTGGGCAGAACCAGTCGGGTGGCCATTAACACCATGCAGATCGTCAGGAAGAAGCCAAACGCGGCCATGAACGGAATCTGAAAACCGCCTTCGCGGTACAGCCAGGCCAGCAATCTATACAGCGGGCCGAGCTCTGCCATCTGTTGATAAGTGTCCGGCCCCGGCAAATGCAACTGGGCAATGTGCTCGGGGGTAAGGGCCATGATGCCCACGCCGATCATGCCGGCGAAGGCCGCATAGAAACCGCCCGCGCGCCACAGCGGAGCCAGCACCCGGCGGTTTTCCACATCCTCGGTCAGCGCGGCGCCAAATACGGCCTTGGGGTATTTGCCTTGGGCAATCACGGTCTGGCCGTCCCGTTCGCAGGCATCGCCGATCAACATGACATCCAGACCCTGGCTGAGCAGGATTTCGCCCTGGCGGCGGGAGCTGCCGATCAACTGGTACTCGTCAGGCGACTTGTTGCCGAACAGATCGATGCCCTCGGCAATTACCCTGATTTCACCGCTGGCGTCCCGCAGGCGAAAATCATTGCAGTGTGCCTCGCTCCTGGCCCGGCTCCAGCTCCAGCGCCCGTCTTCGTCCTTCTCGCCGTCCTCGATAATCCACACATAACCGGCGCACGGCTTGCCATGCACCGGCGACAGCAATGACTTATCCACAATCACGTTGCCGCGCAGCTCCACCAGGCCCATCGCCAGCGAACGTATCTGGCTCGTTGCCAGCCGCTGCTCGGTTTTAAAGAAGCTGGGGCCAAAGCTGGTCAGCAGGCAGACCAGAAGAAACACCGGGAAGAACAGCGCAACGACCGTCATCGGAGCGTAAATCAGCAAACCGACAAAGCCTGCGAGCACTACCAGGGCCAGTGCCACTTTCCACTTCGGCTTTTTCACATCAGCGCCAATCGGAGTAGTTTTCATGCCCCAGGCACCTCAAGCTTCACCCCTTCGTAACGGGTTTCTTCGGCGCTGATGGCCAACAGCGGAATGCGCTGGTAGCTGAGCATCCGCGCGAAAAACAGGTCGGGGAAAACCGCAATGGCGATGTTGTAGAGGTTGACCGACTCATTGAAAAACTCACGCCGATCGGCAATACGCTCCTCCACCGCCGAGATCGCCTGTTGCAACGCGACCATATTGGGACCGGAGATCAAGGTGGGATAACCCTCCGCCACCGCAATCACCGACTTGAGCGCGGCGTTGAGCTGGTTGGAGGCATCGACTTTGTCGTTGAGGCTGCTGGCTTTCAGATAACGCTCGCGCGCATCGCTCAGGCGAGTGAACAGCGCGTTTTCATGGTTCATCGCGGCCTGCACCACGCGCATCAGGTCCGGAATCTGATCGGCCCGTTGCTTGAGCAGCACATCGATGTTGGCAAACGCCTTGTCCACATCGTTACGCCGCATCACCAGGCCGTTGTAGACCCCCACCATCCAGCCGACCAGGCCGACGATAATGATCACTACGACGATACCGGCGATGAGCAGTTCGATGTTCATGATGAGGGCGTTCCTGGCTAGTTATCCACAGGGTGGCATTCTAGGGGTAAAGCATGGGGAATACGGTGGAATCAGTTCACAAAAAGGGACAGAAGGCGCTCGCTGCCGGCACGATGGTACCTGCGATGCGACCGACTTGCGTCCCCAGGCAAATCCGACCGCCTTGGTAAGTGCTCAAGATGGCATCGCCATCGACATGGTAATGAAACACCGTGCCTGTACCGGAAAGACCTTGGGTGTTGCTTGCGACCGCAAACCGGCGATTGTTCAAACGTTCGCTGAGTTGGGAGAAGGGAGATTGCATCGGGGCGCGTCCCAATGGCATTCAGTTAAGCGCAGAT
>JAFHKH010000149.1 GCA_016937595.1 Pseudomonas cedrina subsp. fulgida
GCTTAACTGAACGGCATTGGGGCTTGCCCGCTCGCCACAGGGGGGCTCGCCAGCCGTTGAGAGTTGTGTAGAGACCTATCCTGTTTCGCCGGATTTTCCCGGTGACCGTCCCTGGCTATCCCCGCCCAAACACGCCAGCGCTTCAGTTCTCCTTTCATCGGCCGCTATTGCTATATCCGTTTGTCGCCTGGCCGAGACATGACTTATCGTTGCAAACCTGTCTACAGTGCCCACGGCAATCCGGCAGGCAGACAACACCTGTGCTGCCCAAGCGCTGGCGATGTCGCGGCAACGATCTGGCGAAACACATAAGAGAACCTGGCGAATGCACAATGGACCCTACGAACGGCATGCAGCGACCGTGGGCGGCGGCGCGGCGGCCGGCGCGTTGCCGCATATCCTGCTGATCGACGATGCCCCTGAAGATATCCGTGCCACGCTCATGCTGTTGAAGACCCAACCCTGGCGCCTTTCGGTGGCCAGCGATGCCCATCAGGGCTATCAGCGGGCACTCGCCCTGCGTCCGGACCTGATCGTGCTGGATGTGCATATGCCACACATGGACGGCTTCAGCCTGTGCAGGCTGTTACGCGAGGCGCCGGCCACCCGGCTTACGCCGATCCTGTTCCTGTCGTCGGCCAATACGTCCTTGGAACGCCTCGAAGGGCTGGCCGTGGGTGCGGTGGACTACATTCCCAAATCCTACGCGCCCGAAGAAGTGCTGGCGCGCATCAGGATTCATCTGCAATTGACTTGGCGAGCGCCGGCGCCCGCTCAGGCCCCCCTGGCCGAACCCGAACCGCAGGGCGATGAAATCGTGTTGAGGGCGGCGATGCGGTTGATTGAGCACCAACTGGACGAGATACCTTCCCTGCCCCGCCTCGCCCAAAAAGTCGGTACCCATGAAAAACGCCTCTCCGCGATTTTCCGCGAGCACTTGGGGCTGACCGTGTTCGCCTACATTCGCGATGCCCGGCTGCGTCGTGGTCAGGCACTGCTCTGCGAAAGCGCCCTGAGCGTGCAGGACGTCGCCGAACTGGTGGGCTTTCGCAATGCGTGCAACTTCACCACCGCCTTCCGCCAGCGAATCGGCATGACGCCCAGTCAGTTTCGCCAGCAATCCTTGGGCAACGAGCCCGCCTGATGCGGTTTCTACAGTTCCTATTGCTGACAATGGCAGTGTTATGCGCAGGTTCGCTGCGCGCTGCCCCCGTGGATATCTGCCAGGCTGAGCAGCTGGACCTGATGCCGGCGATGCAGATTTTCGAGGAC
Organism: Pseudomonas cedrina subsp. fulgida; assembly: GCA_016937595.1. Classification (GTDB taxonomy): domain Bacteria; phylum Pseudomonadota; class Gammaproteobacteria; order Pseudomonadales; family Pseudomonadaceae; genus Aquipseudomonas; species Aquipseudomonas fulgida. The sequence continues at coordinate 1,273 of JAFHKH010000149.1, forward strand.
ACCCAGGCCCGCTTGAGCCTGGACGACGTTGCTCGATTGCCCGAAGCACGTTTCGACGCCATGACCCCAAGCTGGCCGGCCCAAGGCTATAGCCGCTCGGCGTTCTGGTTAAAGGTGCAGCTCACCAATGCGAGCGACGTAGCGTGTTCGCGCCTGCTGGTGGTCGGGGCGCCGCGCCTGGAGGACATTCGCGTCTACCAGGGTGCCGACGGACGCTGGCGCGATGCCCACGCCGGTAGCGCCCACCCCCCTGACCGAATGGCCGCAGCCCGCCACGCGTCAGCCGGCGTTCCCGGTCTCGCTGGGCGCGCGGGAAAACCTCACGGTGCTGATCCGAGTGACGAGCCATTTCCAAATGCTGTTGGCGCCGCAACTGTGGTCGGAACCGGCGCTGCTGCGCAGTCAGCAACAGACCTACCTGAGCGACGGACTCACCCTTGGCATTGTGCTGCTGGTCGTGCCGTTCGGCCTGATCGTCGGCGGGATCCTGCGCTCCCGATTGCTGAGCGTGAACGCGGGCGCGGTCCTCAGCTATATCCTGCTGACCTGCATCCTCAACGGCTACCTGATCTACTGGCCCGCCGCGCTGGGCTGGACGCGCGAGTGGCTGACCGGCGCCAGCGTGGTCTCGTTCGTCCTGTTCCTGGCCTACATGCGTGTGCTGTTGCAGGTATCCCGCCTGCCCAACGCCATGGGCAGGAGCTACTGGGTGCCACTGTCGGGCTGCGTCATCGGCCGACTCTGGTGGCTGAACGTCGATCCCGTCCAAGGCGCACAAATAGTCCAATGGTCGCTGATGAGTTTCTACGCAGTGCTGCTCGCCACGTTATTCATGGCCTGGCGCAAACGCCTGCGTTACAGCGCGATGGCCTGGCTGGTGCCGGGGCTCTTGCTGGGCCAATTGCTGATGCGGATGTTCTTCCCGCAGGAAGAGTTGCCCTGGCAGTCGCCGCAAAGCAAATACAGCCTATCGTCCACCTTGGCAGGCGTGGCGTTGCTGGTGTGCACCTTGATCATGGAAGTCGCCCGCAGCCGCGACCGTGAAAAGCACGCGCTGTCCAGCCTCGAACAACAACGCCAGGCCGAGCACGAACGCCTGGAAAGCACCGTCGCGCGGCGCACCGCACAGTTGCGCGAATCCCTGGCGGCCCGCAGCGCACTGATGGCGCGGATCAGCCATGACCTGCGCTCGCCGCTGGTACGCATCATCGACTATGCGCGCCTGCTGCACGCCGGGCCGAACCGCGATTATCAAGCCACGATCGAACGCAATGCCCGCCAGCAACTGGAACTGATCGATGAAATGCTTGAATTTTCCCGTGGCGAACTGGAGCAAATGCAACTGAGCCTCGCGCCGGGTTATCTGTACGGCTTCCTCAAGGAGATCACCGAGGAGGCCGGTTTTCTCGCCGCGCGTCAGGGCAATACCTTCGAAGCGCTGCTGGCCGATGACCTGCCGCCACTGGTCGAGGCCGACTTCAAACGTCTTCGGCAAATCCTCATGAACCTGCTGGCGAACGCGGCAAAGTTCACCCGTGACGGCCAGATCCGTTTCGAAGTCAGCGCGGCTCCGGGAGCGACCGCCGAGGGCGTGGAACTGCGCTTCAGCGTGATCGACACGGGCATCGGCTTTGATCCACACGAGTTCGAACACCTGCTGCAACCGTTCCGCCGTGGCCGCAATGCGCAGCGCCATGACGGCAGCGGGCTGGGCTTGTCGATTGTCACGCAGCTGCTGGCACACATGGACAGCCGGCTCGAACCACACACCACTGAACGAGGCGGCAGCCACCTCAGTTTTCACCTGCAACTCTCATGCGCCGGGGAACAGGATATGGAGCTCGGCATCGTCGACAACAACGCCGCGCCGCTCGACGGCTGGGGCAAACATGTTCTGCTGGTAGATGACGCCTTGCAGAACAGCGAATGGCTGTATGACCTGCTGGCCGGCTACGGCTTTGACGTGAGCATGGCGGCGAACGGCGAAGACGCCTTGGCCTGCCTGGCCGAACAACCGATCGACCTGCTGATCAGCGACCAGATCATGCCCGGCATGGACGGCTGGGAACTGCTGCGACAGGTGCGCAAGCGCCGCGGCCATCTGCCGGTGATGCTGTATTCGGCGATTCCCCCCCCGCAGGCCGCAGGATTTTCCAGACACGCTGGCGTTCGACGCGGTACTGCTCAAGCCTGCCGACAGCCGAGAATTGCTGGCTTGGGTCAAGAAACTGGCCTGCCCGGACACAGCGCGTCGCACGATGGCCCGTGAGGTTTAGCGTGTCGGGGCCAGGGGTTCGGTGGCTGTGGTTCGGCTGCCTTGCGGCATTGCCTTGGGCGTCGGCGAACGCCGCCCAGGATTCAGCCAGCCCCCTCACGCTCGATGAATCCACCGTCACCGCCCGACGCCGCGAGGAGGCGCAGCAGGATGTACCGATCCCGATCAGCGTGCGCTACGGTGATCAATTGGACGCGGCCGGTTTGCATCGGCTTCAAGATATCCAACAGCGGGTACCCGGCCTGGTGGTGTCCGGGCATGACGCGCGCTTCGCCGGCCTCGGCTTGCGCGGCTTCGGCGCGACCGCCTACAACGATGGCCTGGAAGGCAGCGTCGGCACTTACGTCGATGGCGTTTACCAGGCGCGCCAGGGCATGGCGTTCACCGAGTTGATGGACATCGAGCGCGTCGAAGTCCTGCGCGGGCCACAAGGCACCTTGTTCGGCAAGAACACCACCGCCGGCGCGCTGAACATCATCACCCGCCCGCCGACCTTTGCACCCGAAGCCGCTCTGGAAGCCAGCCACGGCGAACGCGGTTTGCGGGAATATCGCGGCGTGGTTTCCGGGCCGCTGCGGGACGACGTACTGGCCGGGCGACTGAATGTTTTCAACAGTTCGGCCGATGGCTCAGTGCACAACCTGCAGGACGCAGTCGCCTCGGCGAAGCCGACAGTCAGGGCCTGCGCGGGCAATTGCTGTGGACGCCGAACCCGGATTTCAGCGCACGCCTGATCGCCGACCACGCCGAACAAAACGAGGCCGGCAATGTACTGTTGGCCAATCATTACAGCGACCAGACTCGCCAGCGCGCCAAGTTCCTCGGTTATCCGCTGGCGGAACCCGCGCCTTACCAGCGCGAGACACGCATCGACGCACCTGGCCACCCGCATACCCTGCAGAACGGTGTCTCACTGGAATTGAACCGCGACGTCGACGAGGCCATGCGGTTTACCAGCATCACCGCCTACCGCAGCTGGGACTACCGCGCTACCCGCGACGGCGACAGCACGGCGCTGTCGGTGGCCGAGTCCGAAACCGCGCTGGGGCACCGGCAGTTCAGCCAGGAATGGCGTCTGTCCGGCACCGTTGGCTCGTCCATCGACTATGTCGCCGGGCTCTATTACCTGCGTCAGCAGCTCGACCGCAGGATCGACGTTCAATTCGGCAAGGACGCCGCGCCGTGGTTCGTCGGCGACCAGCTGGAGACGCTGAAAAAACGCTATGGCATTACCTTCACCGCGCCAAACCAGGTACCGGCCCAACTGCTGGAGGGCGCCCGACAACGCTACGACGGCGAGCAGAACGGCGACAGTCGCGCCCTGTTCGGCCAGGTTTCCTGGCGTCCGATTGATCCGCTGGAACTCACCGGCGGCCTGCGCTACAGCCAGGAGCGCAAGGACGGCTGGGTCTCCCGCGACGTCAGCCACCTTGCCCCGCTCAATGGGTTGCCGCCGGCTTTCCAGGCGGGCGGGCAATTGCTGCGCGGCATCGCACTCGGCGGTGGTTATTACCGTGAAGATTCGATTGAAGAAAACAACGTCTCCAGCCTGCTCAGCGCCAGCTATCGTTTCAACGCTGCCGTGATGGGCTATGTGAGCGGGTCGCGGGGCTACAAGGCCGGCGGGATCAACTTCGACGTGGTCGGCCCGTTCACCGCCCCCACGTTCGAGCCGGAGCGCGCCACGTCCCTGGAGCTGGGGCTGAAGACGCGCTTTTGGCAGGACCGCGCCATGCTCGACCTCGCGGTCTACCAGACCGACGTCGACAACTACCAGGCGCTCACCTACAGCCCGCCAACCTCATTGTTCGCACCACCGCTGCGGGACAACCTGATCAACGTTGGCAAGGTCCGCCTGCGCGGCATCGAACTGGATTCGGCCTGGCAACTCGTGCCCCAACTCACCGCGCGCCTGGGCCTGGCCTGGAGCGATGCGCGCTACCGCAGCTTCGCCAACGCCCCGTGCCCGCCGGCTTCGGGACAATGGACCTGCGACCTCAGCGGCGACCGTCTCTACAACGCGCCACAATGGAGCTTCAGCGGCGGACTCGACCACACCCACCCGCTGCCGTATGGGTTGCAAGCCTACAGCGGTATCGACTACAGCTTCAGGAGTGGCTACTACGGCACCCTCGAAGGCGGCGAAGGCAGCTATCAACCCCGCTACGGCCTCACCAACCTGCGCCTGGGCCTGCGCAACCAGGAGCGTACCTGGGAAGTGGAAGGCTGGGTGCGCAACGTCTTCGACCGCCAGTACATCAGCGCCGTCTACTCATTGCTCGGCGCCGGTGACTATGGCGTCATGACCGGCAGCGAACGCACCCTCGGCACCACCGTCAGGCTTCGCTATTGACCGAGACAAACCGCGTCGGGCAAAACGCCAAACGATTACCGCCGGCCTTTTTCGACAGGTACATCGCCTGATCCGCCTTGCTGATCAGAGCATCGATTTGCGTCCCATGCTCTGGATAAAACGCCACGCCGATACTCGCGGCGATCTCCACCGTCTGCGTGCCAATCAAAATCGGCGCGTTGGCGGCCTGCAACATCCGCTTGAGCAAAGGCTCACTGTCTTGCGCCGCCCGCAAACCCACCAGTCCCGCCACAAACTCATCGCCACCGAGCCGCGCCAACGTATCGCCTTCACGCAACGTCGCGTTGATCCGCGCCGCGACAATCTGCAACACCCGATCGCCCCAATCGTGCCCATAACTGTCGTTAAGCGCCTTGAACCCATCAAGGTCGATAAACGCGATCGCCACTTTCTGCTGGTCAATCGCCGCCTTGCCCAGCGCCTGGCGCATGCGCTCGGCCAACAGCAATCGGTTGGGCAATTGCGTGAGCGCGTCATACCGGGCATCCCGCTCCAGCAACTGCAGGCGTTGCTTCATCTGCGTCATGTCGCTGAACAGCGCCACATAGTGCTGAACATTGCCGTGCCGGTCATGCACGGCACTGATGCTGATCCGCGAGGTCATTTCCCGTCCATCCTGATGGCTGCTCTGGATCTCACCGGACCAATGCCCGTGGAAATCCAGCGCGTTCTTCATCGGCGCATAAAACGTCGCGAGCCGACGCACCATGCGATGGGAGTTCAACGCCCGCCCCAGCATCTCATCCCGTCCGTAGCCGGTGAGCCGGGTAAAGGCCTCGTTCACGGCGATGACGCGGCCGAACGGGTCGACCAGGATGATCCCGTCGCGGGCGTGGCTGAATACGGTGGCGGCCAACTCCGGACCCAGGGTGCTGATGCAATGGTCGAGCGCGGACTCATTATGGATAGCCGGGCATGGGTTGGAACCGAAGCCGCACCGGGCCAGATGAGCGGCCAGCAAAGACAGCGACTTGTGCAGACGGGTCAGTACGTGCGTGGCGAGCCTGGAGTTCAGGCAGTGGCTCCGGATGAAGGTGCGCAGGTTCATGGCGGGACGCGGTGCTCGTTGCAGCGGTGGGGTTGAGTACCGGGATTATCAACGCGCAGGCCCGCCGCGACCTTTGCCTGACCGGACAACAGCTTTGCGGGAGGGGATGGATTGAAAAGATTTAAGTCGCTTAGGCATTGGCGCAGTGATAACCGCTCGGTACCCGGTGATGCCTAGAAAGGCCCGGCCACCGCCTTCAACCCTTCTCCCCCGCCACCGCCCGCGCATAAAAATACGGCAGACGTTCCAACGCGTGGACCGCCGCATGCAACTGCACCTGCTCGCGCGAGCCGATAAACCGCTCTTTCCTGCTGAACAGGCACAGGCCCTGCGGGCCGCGGATCGCCCAGGCAAAGCAGACGGTTCCCGCGGGTATGCCGTCCATATCATCCGGGCCAAGGATGCCGGTGGTTGCCACAGCGACGTCGGCTTCACTGTCATGCAATGCGCCCTGGGCCATTTCCCTGGCGACCTCGCAACTGGTCAGGTTGAACGTTTCGATCGTGCAGGCACGCACATTCAGCAACCGCTGCTTTGCCTGCGGCGAGTAGACAACGTAGCCGCTGTCTATGAACGCGCCGCCCCCTTCAACCTCGGAAAGCAAGGTGACGATCTTGCCGGCGGTGCAGGACTCAGCGGTGGTGATCACCAAGTCGTTGGATTTCAGGAATTCGATTGTTTGCACGGCGGTGTTCATTTCAATGTCTCCCAGGCTTCGCGTCGTATATCAGACATTCTCGACGCTCATCGCAGGCAGGTGAATGGCAGACGGCGCCCTCGCGTCGGGCGCCGCACACATCAAAAATGACTGGATGTCTTGGGCGATTGTTCAGATTATTTCTGCCGTTTTCGGTGACGCATCCGTCACCCCAGCGCAGTGTCCAGGAACATCATCACCGCGAAGCCGAGCATCAAGCCGAGGGTGGCCGGGGTTTCATGACCGTTGCGATGGGTTTCGGGAATCACTTCGTGCGAGACCACAAAGATCATGGCGCCGGCGGCAAGTCCCAAGGCAATGGGGTAGCCGAGGGCGAAACCGCTTGAAATACCCAGCCCCACCACGGCCCCCAAGGGCTCCATCAGCCCTGAGCCGATTGCAATCAGCGCCGCGCGCGCGGCTGAGATCCCGGTGACACGCAGCGCCAGGGCAACCGCCAAACCTTCCGGGATATCCTGGAGCGCAATCGCGGTGGTCAGGGGCATACCGACCCTAAGGTCGCCATTGGCAAAGCTGACACCGATGGCCATGCCTTCCGGCAGGTTATGCAAGGTGATGGCGAGTACGAACAGCCAGACGCGATTGAAGCGCTCAGTCTGGGGGCCTCTACGGCCGGATTTTGAATGTTCATGGGGCACGAAACGATCCAGCCCGATCATCAGCGCGACGCCAAGCCCCAGCCCCAGCACGACCACGCACGCGGCCCACATCGGCTTGCCGGTAATGTCCTGGGCCGCCTCGATACCCGGCAGGATCAGGGAAAACGAACTGGCCGCCAGCATCATGCCGGCGGCAAAACCGAGCAAGGTGTCCTGGGTGCGTGAACGGATGTCACGCAGCACCATCGCCGCCATTGCGCCGAGGGCCGTCGCCGCAAAACCGCTGAGGCCTCCCAGCAACGCATAACGCAGGTTGGACTCATCGGCCCCGACGATGGCGCTGTACCCGCTGACCAGCAGCAACAGCGTCACGGCAAGCGTGCTCATCCAGAACAACGCGCCCGCCCATCCTTGATTGGACAGATGGCTCAGCCAACTGCGCGACGTTGCCTCATCGGGTGTCGACAGGTCAGGCATCATTTCCTCCTTGCTCAGAAAAGGACCCGGCATTCATCACCCCCAGATCTTGGCGTACGTTAGGGTGTTGACCCGCCCAAGAGGTTCCTTATTTAACCGTGCCTTCTATCTCCCTAACTCAAACGGTGACAGATGCTATTAACTTAATATCATTGCTTCCCGTCACCGACTCAAAACTTATACGAAGCGGCCATAAAATCGTCCACATGTATAAGTTTTTAATGACCAACTACCGTTCATCGCCGTTTTGAAAAATTCTCAAAACATTTCCGTGGCCGGCCATATCGGAATCTATGTCCGTTGCAGTAAACGGGCATCAGCGAAACCTCAATTACAGTTGGAGTACTACTATGACGACCAGTAATAAAAACCCAGGTAACTTCGCCAACGATCACCAGAAAGCGTCAGAGGCGGGAAAGAAAGGTGGCCAGGCGTCTGGCGGCAACTTTGCCAACGATCGTGAGAAAGCCTCGGAAGCTGGCCGTAAAGGTGGCCAAAACAGCCACGGCGGCGGCCGCAAGTCGTAATAACATCAACAGGGGAACTTACCATGCGTACGTCAGTGCAACATCAGCGGATCGAGTTACATCACCGGTCCAGCGTGCAAGTGCGAACTGAAGCCAGCGCTGACGTACGCTCTAACACACCCCCGTGTTACGAACATCAGCGAGTCGCTGAACTGGCTGAAGCAACTATTGGTGCTTCACAAACACCCCCGCTGTGCGAAAAGCACTTATAACCTGCGCTGTGAACAGCGCCAAGTAAGTAGCGCTAAATCGAAGTGAACGTTATATAATCGACATAACGACGAGGTAACTCAACATGAGCACTAACGACAATCAAGGCAAAATGAGCGTCAACGAAGCTGGTCAGAAAGGTGGCCAAGCCACTTCGGCTTCCCATGATAAAGAGTTCTATCAGGAAATCGGCAGCAAGGGTGGCCAAAACAGCGGCGGCAACTTCAAGAACGACCCCGAGCGTGCCGCCGAAGCCGGTAGCAAGGGCGGCCAGAACAGCGGCGGGAACTTCAAGAATGACCCGGAACGCGCCGCTGAAGCCGGTAGCAAAGGTGGCCAGAACAGTGGCGGCAACTTTGCCAACGACCGCGAGAAAGCCTCGGAAGCTGGCCGTAAGGGCGGCCAGAACAGCCATGGGGGCGGACGCAACAGTTGATGTGCTTGATGCAGGGGAGCCCATGCTCCCCTGCCTTGATTGATGAGGGACACCATGCCTTTACACATTATTAACTTTACCGGACCGATCACCGCCTCAACCTGCAGCCAACTCATCGAAAAAGCCTCCCTGGCCGTCCAGCAAGACGCCTCGGGCCTGGTGCTGAACATCGCCACCATGGGTGGCGAATGCAGCTACGGTTTTACCCTGTACAACTTTCTGCTATCGCTGCCGATTCCGGTACACACCCATAATCTGGGCACTGTGGAGTCGATGGGCAATGTCATCTTCCTGGCCGGCGAGCGCAGGACGGCGTGCAGGCACAGCAAGTTTCTGTTCCATCCGTTTCATTGGCATGTGCAAGGCTCCGTCGACCATTCGCGCATGTCCGAATACGCCATGAGCCTCGACTACGACCTGCAGCTGTATGCGCGCATCGTCGCCGAACGCACACATGAGGCAAAAGAAAAACTCGAAACCGAAAAGTACCTGATCGCCGCACCGCGCATTCTTGATCCGCAACAAGCCATGACGGCCGGACTGATCCATGCAATCGAACTGCCCGCCATCAAGGCCGAGTTTGTGAGTAGTTTCATTCACTCCTGACGGGCTTAAACCAGAACGGAGCGCCTTAAAGCCTGACCCGGCCGTCCGCGCTCCCCTTCGAAACTGCAAATACTGGCATTTAAATATCAATTAATCGCTTGTTTGAAACTCTTCCCTTTTTTTGTTGAAAATCGTCACGCCATAATTGATTGTAAGTGACCGTTACATTCAGGGAGGAATCGAAGTGCCTCATCTACAAGCGAACCCGCGTTGCGTTCAATGCAAACAGCCCTTTGAACCGACGACAGACGAACCTGCTTATCTGGTGCCTGCAGCCTCCGAAATGCTCTGCCCGGCCTGCAGGCAAGTGTATCTGGCCGACCTGATGAAAGACGCATTGCAACGGAGCGTGCTTAAGTTGTGCATGCTGCAGGAACGCCGGAGAAAACAGTAGACTTACTTTAAATAACGTCCAACCCTAATGGATATATTTTATTAAATCGCTCCTCATTCAGGGGGCGGCGGCACATACGGTTGTGCAATAAACGGAATACTGCCGGAAGGACGCCACCTGACATTCTCCAAGCCGTAGCGTTCTGCAAGAGGCTTGCTGATCCGTTTGATCTTTTCATGGCGTGACCGTGGAATTATACCAATTCCCGCATCGCAAGATGCCCAATGCCAAGCCTCTGCATTGTTCATGACCTCAGCTCTTATAATGAAAGACTTCGGTTTGTTATGGTATTCATATTCGATGATGTATAAAGAATTTTTCATATGCACTCCTTCTGTTTTTTTGTTATTTGAGGCGCGTGAAGGTTCAGATTTTTTCCCTGGGATAAGTACTTTTAGTTGCACCAAATTGCGCCACCGTTACGACACGACCATTCGTCGGCAGCTTATGAAAAAAACAAAACCGTTTTTGATTTTTTGCTTCTCAATACTGAGTCTGTTCACTCCAGGCTCTGGTAAAAACTCCTGTCTTGCCCGTACTCCGTACGGGCTTTTTTTGCACTTCATAGATTTGCAATTCTATTCAGCGAAACGGTGGCTATGTGTCCACTCGTATATAAGCAACGGCAGCTTATTTCGAATTGCCTGAATGCACTGCGGTGAACAGTGAGCTGTCGAGCTTTAGCGAGGCTGCGAAAGCGGAGTGTCAGGCGATGAATATGCCAGCAGTGCGCCGCCTTCGCAGCCTCG
>JAFHKH010000015.1 GCA_016937595.1 Pseudomonas cedrina subsp. fulgida
CGCTGGCCTGGCGGTAGATCTCGGCGCGCTGGTGCTCGTCTTCGGCGCGCAACGCCAGGCGCTCGATGCGTTCGGCGACGTTGACGGTCGCGGCGGCCAGGCTGGCGAAGGCTTGCAGGGCGTCCAGCTCCACGCGTTCGAAGCGCTCGGTGTCGAGCGCATCCAGGGTCAGCAGGCCCCAGGGCCGGTCGTCAACGAACAGCGGGCAACCCATGCAGTCGTGCACTTGCAGATGCCCGTGCAGCCCGTCGACCAGGCCGTCGTAGGGGTCGGGCAGTTCGCTGTCACTGTCAAAACGCGTGGGGCCAGGGCTGCTCAGCAGCACGGCGAAACGCGGGTGCTCGCTGACCTTGAAGCGCCGACCGAGGGTGTCGGCACTCAAGCCATCCACGGCCAGCGGCACCAGCCATTCGCCGTCCAGCCGCAACAGCGCGGCGGCATCGCAAGGGAGCAGGGCGCGCATGGCGTGCAGCAGGCGGCGGTAACGCTCGCCTTCAGGCAGGTCGCGGGACAGGTCGGCGACCAGTGGCAGCAGGGTGGTGAGCAGCGGTTGCGCAGTCATAATGACTCCTTGTAGTCCTTATGACTATAAGATGTAGGTAGTCATACTGACTACTTATAATTTAACTAATTGAAAATTAACGATTTATAAGTTGGCACGAATACTGAGTAGCTAAGGGTAATCAGTGAAGAAGCCCAGGAGGCTCCCATGCTCAGTGCCCAAGACCGTGCCATCGTCAAATCCACCGTACCTCTGCTGGAAAGCGGCGGTGAAGCGCTGATCACCCATTTCTACCGCATGCTGCTGTCCGAGTACCCCGAGGTTCGTCCGCTGTTCAACCAGGCCCACCAGGCCAGCGGCGACCAGCCCCGTGCCTTGGCCAACGGTGTGTTGATGTACGCGCGGCATATCGACCAGTTGGATCAACTGGGCGACCTGGTGGCCAAAATTATCAACAAGCATGTGGCCCTGCAGATCCTGCCGGAGCATTACCCGATCGTCGGGGCCTGCCTGCTGCGCGCGATTTCTGAAGTGTTGGGCAGCGAAATCGCGACCCCCGAGGTGATGACGGCCTGGGGCAATGCTTATGGGCAACTGGCGGACATCTTGATCGGTGCCGAAGCCGCTATCTATGAACAGAAGGCCCAGGCTCCGGGCGGCTGGCGCGGTGCGCGGGCGTTCAGTGTGGTCAAACGCGTGGAGGAGAGCGCCGAGATTACCTCGTTCCATTTCGCGCCGGCGGACAACGGGGCGATCCTTGCCGGGGCGCCGGGCCAATACATCGGCATGAAGCTGGTGCTCGACGGCGAAGAAGTACGCCGCAACTATTCGCTGTCGGCATTGAGCGATGCGGGCCAGTACCGCATCAGCGTCAAGCGCGAAGCCGGCGGGCGGGTCTCCAACTACCTGCATGACCAGGTGCAGGTCGGTGCGACGATTGACCTGTTCCCGCGTCGGGCGAGTTCACCCTGGCGCCGGCGACAAGCCGCTGGTGCTCATCAGCGGCGGCGTGGGCATCACGCCAACCTTGCCGATGCTCGAAGCCGCCCTGGCCACCCTGCGCCCGGTGCACTTCATCCACTGTGCGCGTAATGGCGGCGTGCATGCGTTCCGTGACTGGGTGGATGCGCTGGCGGCCAAGCATCCGCAACTCAAGCGCTTCTACTGCTACGCCGAAGATGATGGCGTGAGCCCGGCGGCGGACAAGGTCGGCCTGTTGAGTCAGGAGCAACTGGCCGCCTGGTTGCCCGAGCATCGCGATATCGATGCTTATTTCCTGGGGCCTAAAAGCTTCATGGCGGCGATCAAGCGCCACCTCAAGGCGCTGGGCGTGCCGGAGAAACAAAGCCGCTATGAGTTCTTCGGCCCGGCGGCGGCCCTGGAGTAGAGTTTTAGTCCGAATACCGAGTCGGCATCTCGCGGGCAAGCCCGGCTCTCACATTCGATTGCGGTCTAATGTGGGAGCGGG
>JAFHKH010000150.1 GCA_016937595.1 Pseudomonas cedrina subsp. fulgida
AGAGCGCGGGAACGATCACGCTCCTCTAGTCGCGGTAAAACACCTGCACCAAGTGATACCCGAACTTGCTCTTGATCGGCCCATGCACCACCTTCAGCGGCTTCTTGAAAATCACTGCATCAATCGCCCCCACCATCTGCCCAGGCCGCACTTCGCCCAAGTCACCGCCACGCTTGCCCGAGGGGCAGGTGGAAAATTTCTTGGCCAGTACATCAAACGCTTCGCCCTTGGCGATGCGCTGCTTGAGTTGTTCGGCTTCTTCGCTGGTTTTCACCAGGATATGACGGGCTTGGGCTTTCATAACACTCTACCGGGTGGGCGACGGCGCGCGATTATGCCTGAACTCATTGCGCCACGCTGATCATGCTGCGGATTTTCGTGGCCAGCAGGTCGATGGAAAACGGCTTGGCGACCATGTCCATGCCTTCTTCAAGGAAACCCTGGCGCTCGGCGGCTTTTTCGGCGTAACCGGTCATGAACAGCACCTTGAGCCCCGGCCGGTGCTGGCGCGCAATTTCCGCCAACTGCCGGCCGTTCATGCCCGGCAGGCCGACGTCGGTAACCAGCAGGTCCACGCGCAGGTCCGACTCCAGCAGCGGCAGCGCGGCCCGTGCGTCCGCCGCCTGGTGTGCGGTGTAGCCCAGCTCATCCAGCACATTGACCACCAGCATGCGCACTGCCGGATCGTCCTCGACCACCACCACGGCCTCGCCGCCAGGGCCAACGGTGCCTCGCTCAACTGGGCGGGCAGGTTGCTTTCCAGCGACGTACCAAACAGGCGCGGCAGGTACAGGCGCACGCACGTACCCTGGCCCGGTTCGCTCTGGATAGTCACATGGCCGCCGGACTGTTGGGCAAACCCGTAGATCATCGACAGCCCCAGGCCCGTGCCCTGGCCGATGGGCTTGGTGGTGAAAAACGGGTCGAACGCCTTGGCCAGGATTCTCGGCGCCATGCCGGTGCCGTTGTCGCACACGCCCAGCATCACGTAGTCGCCGGCCTTGACCGGCTCAAGGGTGGTGATGTCGCTACCGTCCAGATAGCTGTTGGCGGTCTCGATCAGGATTTCGCCGCCGTCGGGCATGGCGTCGCGGGCGTTGATCACCAGGTTGAGCAAGGCGTTCTCCAACTGGCTGGCGTCGGTGTTGACCGGCCAGATATCGCGGCCCAGTCGCACCTTGAGGTCGATGTGCGCGCCCTTGGTGCGGCGAAACAGCTCTTCCAGGGACGTCACCAACTGGTTCGGGTCCAGTGGGCGAAGGTCCAGCGATTGACGCCGCGAGAAAGCCAGCAACCGGTGGGTGAGGGCGGCGGCACGCCGGGCCGAAGACACGGCGGCTTCGGTAAAGCGGCCGATCTCGTCACTGCGCCCGGCGGCGATATAGCGCTGCATCAAGTCGAGGCTGCCGATGATGCCGGTGAGCATATTGTTGAAGTCATGGGCGATGCCGCCGGTGAGCTGGCCCACGGCTTCCATCTTCTGCGCATGGCGCAGGGCGTCTTCGGCGCGCTCGCGCTCGTACATTTCGTTTTGCAGGCGCTGGTTGGCCTCGGCCAGCGCTGGGTGCGCTGCGCCACGCGCTCTTCGAGATTCTCGTTGAGGTGGCGCAGGGCTTCTTCGGTGAGTTTGCGTTCGGTTTCGTCGATCACAAAGATGTAGAACCCATTCACCGAGCCATCATTGCTGAAGCGCGGCAGGTACTTCATCAAGGCATGGCGCGGGCGGCCGTCGTGGTGCGGGGTGATGGTCATGAAACTGCAGGCCTTGCCCTTGAGCGCGGCGGCGATCTTGTCGGCGCGGCCGGCGTACACCTCCTCGCCGAGCACGTCGCGGATGGTCCTGCCATACAGCTCCTGAGGGGTCATGCCGTACCACTCCAGGTAGGCGCTGTTGTTCAGGCGAAAGCGTTCCTCATGGTCGACGTAGCCGATCAGCACCGGCATGGCGTTGATGATCAGTTGCAATTCGGTCTGGCTTTGACGCAGGGCCTGCTCGGTGTTCTTGCGTTCGGTCAGGTCCAGCGCGGCACCGAGGAACCGCGCGGGGCGGCCCTGATGATCCTTGTAGCAGCGGCCCCGGGCAAATACCCAGCGCACCTGGCCGTCGGCCTGCAACAGCCGGTATTCCTCGGCGTATTCGGTGCCGAAGGTAATGCAGTGCTTGATGCTGCGCGCCACCATGCCACGGTCTTCGGGGTGCACGCCTTGCAGGTAGTCGCTGATCGGCAGTTGGCCCGCGTCGCTGGGGTCCACGCCATGCAGGTAGGCGAAGTGCGCGTCGGCGATGAAGCGGTCTTCGCCGATGTCCCAGTCCCAGGTGCCCACTGCGTCGGTCGCCGCCAGTGCGAGCTGCAGGCGTTGTTCGGTGTTGTGCCGGGCCTTGCGGCGCTCGTTGGTTTCGATAGCGGTAACCAGGATACCGGCCACGTTGGCGCTTTCATCGCGCACCGGGCTGTAGGTCAGGTCCAGCCAGATTTCGGTGTCGCGGTTATGGCGCTGCAGCACGAAACGCTGCTCGCTGAAGGTGCGCACCTGGCCGTTGAACACGGCGTCGTAGATCGGCGCGGTAAAGCTTTCCAGCTCCGGCCACGTCTGGTGCGCCGGCTGGCCCATCGCTTCGGGGTGTTTGTTGCCGGCCAGCAGGGCGAAGCCGTCGTTGTAGAATTGTGTGAGCTGGTTGCCCCACAGCAGCAGCATCGGCATCGGCGAATGCACGACGATGTCCACTGCGGTGCGCAGGCTTTGCGGCCAGTCATTGGCCTCACCGAGAGGGCTTTGCGCCCAGTCCAACCGCGCAATCAATGCGGCGGTTTCGCTGCCGGTGGATGTTCCATTCATGAAAAAGCCCTGAGCGTAACGCTTTGAAAGATGACAACACCCATTATCCCGCGAGCCGGGAATGAGTGACTACCCCCAAAAAATAGCATGCCTTGGGGGTTTGTCTTCACCTCCGTACGTCGGCGCTGAAACCTTTCATCCTGCCGCCAGCTCCGCGCGATCGCGAAACTGCTCCAGGGCCTGGGGGTTGGCCAGGGCATCGGTGTTCTTCACCGGTTCGCCATGCACGACGTTGCGCACCGCCAATTCGACGATCTTGCCGCTGATGGTGCGGGGGATATCGCTGACCGCCAGGATCTTGGCCGGCACATGGCGCGGCGTGGTGTTGGCGCGGATGACCTGGCGAATCTGCTGTTGCAGCGCTTCGTCCAGGTGCACGCCGTCCTCGAGGCGCACGAACAGCACCACGCGCACGTCGTCCTGCCAGCGCTGGCCGATGGCCAGGCTTTCCAGCACCTGTGGCACCTTTTCCACCTGGCGATAGATCTCTGCGGTACCAATGCGCACGCCGCCGGGGTTGAGCACGGCGTCGGAGCGTCCGTGGATCAGCAGGCTGCCATTCGGGCGTTGTTCGGCATAGTCGCCCTGGGCCCAGACGCCGGGGAACTGGCTGAAATACGCGGCGCGCAGCTTCTGGCGGTCCGGGTCGTTCCACAGACCGACAGGCATGGCCGGGAAATGCCGGGTGCACACCAGTTCGCCTTTTTCGCCGACCACGGGCTGGGCGTTGTCGTTCCACACTTCGATAGCCATCGCCAGGCTCTTGCACTGCATTTCGCCGCGCCGCACCGGCAATACCGGGTTGCCGATCACAAAGCAGGAGACGATATCGGTGCCGCCGGACATCGATGACAGGCACAGCTCGTGCTTGATCTCGCGGTACACATAGTCATAGCTCTGCGGCGACAGGGGCGAGCCCGTTGAGATCAGCCCTTTGAGGCTGCCCAGGTCGTGGCTCAGGCGGGGCTGCAGCCGGCTTTTTCCAGCGTCGCGAGAAACTTGGGGCTGGTGCCGAACACGCTGATGCGTTCTGCGTCGATCAGGTCGATCAGCCGCTCGGGGCCTGGATGAAACGGCGAACCGTCATACAGCACCGCCGTGGCACCGATGGCCAGCACCGAGACCAGCCAGTTCCACATCATCCAGCCGCAGGTGGTGTAGTAGAACAGGCAGTCTTCCCTGGCGAGGTCGGCATGCAAGCCGTGTTCCTTGAGGTGAGTGAGCAACACGCCGCCGGTGCCGTGGATGATGCACTTGGGCACGCCGGTGGTGCCGCTGGAGTAGAGGATGTACAGCGGATGATCGAAGGGCACCGCAACGAATTCCGGCTCGCCGCCGGTTGAGTAGAAGTCCTGCCACAGGCTGACGCTGGCGTGTGTCTGATAGTCCTCGACCCGCGCCTGGGGCCGTGCGTAGGGCACGATGATCAGTTGCTCCAGGGACGGCAGGCGCTCAAGGATTTCATTGAGCTTGGCGCTCTGGTCGATGGTTTTGCCGGCATAGCGGTAACCCGCGCAGGTGATCAGTACCTTGGGCTCGATCTGGCCGAAACGGTCGATCACGCCCTGGGTGCCGAAGTCCGGCGAGGAGCACGACCAGATCGCGCCCAGGCTGGTGGTGGCGAGCATGCCCACCAGGGTTTGCCAGGTGTTGGGCATGCACGCGGCGACGCGGTCGCCTTGGGTGACGCCGGCGGCCCGCAGGCTGTTTTGCAGGCCGGCGACGTGCGCGGCCAAGTCGGCGTAGCTGAGCTGTTCGCGTTGGCCGTCTTCGCCAATGGCCACCACCGCCGTGTGCTCGTCGCGCGGCGCAACAGGTGTTCGGCAAAATTCAGGGTCGCGCCGGGGAACCACTGCGCGCTGGGCATTTCGGTGTCTTCGACCAGCACCGCCGTGGGCGGGCTGCGAAATTGCACATCGAAGTACTCGAC
Organism: Pseudomonas cedrina subsp. fulgida; assembly: GCA_016937595.1. Lineage (GTDB taxonomy): Bacteria > Pseudomonadota > Gammaproteobacteria > Pseudomonadales > Pseudomonadaceae > Aquipseudomonas > Aquipseudomonas fulgida. Next base: position 4,769 of record JAFHKH010000150.1, read on the forward strand.
GATGGCCTGCCAGAAGGCCGGGCGCTGGTCGATGCTCCATTGGTGCAGGGCCGGGTAGTCGCTGAGCTGCAGGCGGTAGCGCTGGTTGATGTAACGCCGAAACTGGTCCATCCGCGTGTTGGCGATGCGTTCGGGGGAGGGTTGCCAGAGGATGTCGGACATGGAGCGGCCTCTATTCTTGAACTGTCTTCTCGTTCCCATGCTCCGCGTGGGAATGCCTCTTTGGACGCTCTGCGTCCGCTCTGGGACGCGGAGCGTCCTGGGGTGCATTCCCACGCGGAGCGTGGGAACGATCATTACGATCATTATTGAGCCAGCCAACCACCATCGATATTCCACGCCGCGCCGCGTACCTGGCTACCGGCCTCGCTGCACAAAAACAACACCAGTTCACCCAATTGCGGCGGCGTCACAAATTCCAGCGACGGCTGCTTTTCCGCCAGCAGCTCCTGTTGCGCCTGCTGCGGGTCGATGCCATGGGCGGCGCGATCATCGATCTGCTTCTGCACCAGCGGCGTCAGCACCCAGCCTGGGCAGATGGCATTGCACGTCACATTGCTGGTGGCCGTCTCCAGGCCCACCACTTTGGTCAAGCCGATCACCCCGTGCTTGGCCGCCACATACGCGGCCTTGCCCACCGAGCCGACCTGACCGTGCACCGACGCGATGTTGATAATACGTCCCCAACCCTTGGCCTTCATGCCCGGCAAGCTCAGGCGCGTGCTGTGGAACACCGACGACAGGTTGATCGCGATGATGGAGTCCCAGCGCTCGGCCGGGAAGTCTTCCACGGCGGCCACGTGCTGGATCCCGGCGTTGTTCACCAGGATATCCACGCCGCCGAATTCGCGCTCGGCGTAGGCGAGCATGTCGGCGATCTGCGCCGGGTCACTGACGTCCGCCGGGTGATGCCCGACCTTGCCGCCCAATGCCTGCACCTGCGCGACCACCGCGCCGGCGTCACCGAAACCGTTGAGGATCAGATCGGCGCCGGCCTTGGCCAGGCTCAACGCGATGCCCAGGCCGATGCCGCTGGTGGAGCCGGTGACCAGGGCGGTCTTGCCATTCAATGTCGTCATGAACACCTCACACAATGCCAGTGGCGTAGAAAGTACCGATCACCACGAACACCGCGAGGGTCTTGATGAGCGTGATGCCGAAAATGTCCTTGTAGGCTTCGCGGTGGGTCAGGCCGGTCACCGCCAGCAGTGTAATCACCGCGCCGTTGTGGGGCAGGGTGTCCATGCCGCCGCTGGCCATGGCCGCGACCCGGTGCAGCACTTCAAGGGGGATATTGGCCGCATGGGCCGCCGAAATAAAGCTCTCGGACATGGCGGCCAGGGCGATGCTCATGCCACCCGACGCGGAGCCGGTGATACCGGCCAGCAAGGTCACGGTGATCGCTTCATTGACCAGCGGATTGGGGATGCCCTTGAGCCAGTCCGCCAGCACCAGAAAACCCGGCAACGAGGCGATGACCGCGCCAAAGCCGTATTCCGACGCGGTGTTCATCGCCGCCAGCAGCGCGCCGCTGACCGCGCTTTTGCTGCCTTCGGCGAGTTTGCTCTTGATCGCCGACCAGCCGAACACCAGCACCATGACGATACCCAGCAGCAACGCCGCCTGCACCGCCCAGATCGCGGTGAGCTTGGCGATGTCGGTGGTCACCGGCGCGCTCATGCCCGGCAGGCTGAGGCTGTGGGTCTTGCCGTACCATTGAGGGATCCAGTGGGTGAACAACAGGTTCATCACCCCGACCAGGATCAGCGGCGACACGGCGATCCAGGGGTTGGGCAGGGTGAGGTTATCGGCGGTTTCCGGCTCGTTGCGCAACTCGGTGCCATAGCCTTCACCGGCGCGTTGCGCCTTGTTGCGCTGGCGGGCCAGGTACAGCATGCCGGTGCAGAACACGAAGACCGTGCCGATCAGACCCAGCCACGGCGCGGCCCAGGCCGTGGTGTTGAAGAAGGTGCTGGGGATGATGTTCTGGATCTGCGGCGTACCGGGCAGGGCGTCCATGGTGAACGAGAACGCCCCCAGGGCAATGGTGGCCGGGATCAGGCGCTTGGGAATGTTGCTCTGGCGGAACATCTCCGCCGCGAACGGATACACCGCAAACACCACCACGAACAGTGACACGCCGCCGTAGGTGAGCAGGGCGCAGACCAGCACGATCACCAGCATCGCCTGGCGAGTGCCGAGCAAGCGGATCGCGGCGGCGACGATGGAGCGCGAAAAGCCCGACAGTTCGATCAGCTTGCCGAACACCGCACCCAGCAGGAACACCGGGAAATACAGTTTGATAAAACCGACCATTTTCTCCATGAACACGCCGGTAAAGGCGGGCGCGACGGCGGACGGGTCGGTGAGCAGCACAGCGCCGAGCGCAGCGATGGGGGCGAACAGGATGACGCTGTAGCCACGGTAGGCGGCCAGCATCAGCAGCGCGAGGGCTGCCAGGGCAATGATCACACTCATGGTGTGTCTCCAGATTGGCTTGTTATTTTTGTGGGGGTATTGCTGTGGGGAAGGCTATAGCGAGATGTGTGCCAAAAGATTAACTGCATGAAATATATAAATATTTTTTGGTGTTGAGAGGGATGGTTTGAAAATTATCTCGATTTTGAGACCGGTGAAGATCACCTGTGGGAGCTGGCTTGCCTGCGATAGCGGTGTATCAGTGAACGATAGGCCAACTGATCCAATGCTATCGCAGGCAAGCCAGCTCCCACAGGGGAATGTCTTTGTCTGTGGAATTGGGTCTCTTTATTGAGACTCGCTGATGCCCAGTGCCACCATTTTCTTATACAACGTCGACCGTCCAAGCCCCAGCCGCCTGGCCGCTTCCACCACATTCCCGCCGCACGCGCCCAATGCCGCGCCAATCACCTGCCGATCGAACCGCTCCCGGGCCGCACTGAATGACTCACCCTCGACGGCGTGCACACTATGGCGTTCCACTGGGGTAAACGTGCCTATCGCTGCGCGGATTTCCCGGGCATCCAGCACCAGGTCATCGCTCAGCAAGGCTGCGCGCTCCAGGACATTGCGCAGCTCACGGATATTGCCCGGCCACGCGTGCTGCGCCAGCAAGGCCAGGGCCTGCGGGTCCAACTCGTGCTGGCTGCGCAGTTCCTCGAGGATGGCCTCGCTCAATGCCGGAATATCGTCCAGGCGCTCACGCAACGGCGGCACCTGGATCGGCAGCACGTTCAGCCGGTAATACAAGTCCGCACGGAATTCACCGCGCTTGATCGCCGCCTCCAGGTCCATGGACGTGGCGGCGATCACCCGCACATCGCTGTGCAGCATTTCGTTGGAGCCTACGGGTTCGAATTCCTTTTCCTGCAATACCCGCAGCAATTTGCTTTGCAGCGGCAGAGGCATGTCGCCGATTTCATCCAGGAACAGCGTGCCGCCCTGGGCAATCTGGAATTTGCCCGGACGGCCCTTGCGGTCGGCGCCGGTAAACGCGCCCGGCGCGGTGCCGAAAAACTCGGCTTCGAGCAGGTCGGCGGGGATGGCGGCGCTGTTGATACTGACAAAGGCCTTGTGCGCACGCGTCGAGGCACCGTGAATCGCCTGGGCCAGCAACTCCTTGCCGGTGCCGGTTTCGCCCAGCAGCAACACCGGCGATTCGGCACTCGCGCTGCGCCGTGCGCGACGCTTGACTTCGAGGCTGGCCGCGCTGGTGCCGATAAAGTGAGCGAAGTTGTATTTACTCTGCCGTGAGCGCAGTAGTGAGCGCGTGGACGCCAGTTCCTGCTGCAGGCTCAGGTAGCGTTCGATCAATGGCGACAGGTTGCGCAACTCATCGAACAGCGCAAAGCCAATCGCCCCGATCACCGCGCCGGCCTCGTTGTGAATCGGCAGGCGCATCACCACCAATGGGCCCTTGGGCGTGTCCTGGATGTCCAGCAATATCGGCTGGTCATTGCGCACCACCTGGCGCAACAGGCTGTTGGAAATCACCTGTTCACACGGCTGGCCGATGGCCTGGTCGGCACTCTTGAGGCCAAAGCGCTTGGCGTAGCGCTCGTTCATCCACACGATGGTCGCGTCGCGGTCGACAATCACCGTGCCTTCGCTGGACTGCTCGATGATCTCGAACAGCGACTGGATGGCCAGGCCACGAACCTGTTGGTAGTCCTTGAGGCTGTCGGTCATGTTCATGTTCAGGCTACCCGCACAAATGGGAAGGGGATCGCGATCCTTGTGGGAGCGCTTGCTCGCGAACGCGGTCTGTCAGCCGGCCTATACGGTACTGATACACAGCCTTCGCGGGCAAGCCCGCTCCCACAGGGGGAGTGCCTACAAGGGGATGTGCGCCGCCGCCAGCAGTTCCTTGGTGTACGGATGCTGCGGCGCATCAAACACCTGGTGGCTCGCGCCACGTTCCACCACCTTGCCGTCCTTGATCACGATCATGTCATGGGCCATGGCGCGCACCACCGCCAGGTCATGGCTGATAAACAGGTAGGTCAGGCCGTATTTGTCCTGCAGCTCGCGCAGCAACCCCACCACCTGTTTCTGCACGGTGCGGTCCAGGGCCGAGGTCGGTTCGTCCAGCAGCATCAGCGCCGGCTTGAGCACGAGCGCGCGGGCAATGGCGATGCGCTGGCGCTGGCCGCCGGAAAGCTG
>JAFHKH010000151.1 GCA_016937595.1 Pseudomonas cedrina subsp. fulgida
GCCCGCTCGCCACAGGGGATTTCCAGCCTCTGAAAATTGTGTAGATACCCATGCTGCGATGGCATTTACTCGGTATACCTGACCTACCGAGTCGTCTGCATCGCAGGCAAGCCAGCTCCCACACAAGCCAGCTCCCACAGTTAGAGTTGTGTGAGCTTCAAGGCCAGTGCCTTGGCTTGAATTGCCACATCGGTCACCGCCGTGCTTTCCCACCACATACCGCGCAACGGCGGGCCCATGGCGAACAGCCGCTGGCTGACCTGACCTTGCGCGTCCAGCACCGCCCCCGAAGCATCCGCCGCAATCCCCAACGCCAGCGGCCCGGGCCGGATCAACCCGCGCTTGAGCAACTGCTGCGGCAACGGCCGGGCCACGCGGCGCCAGTCATACTCGATGCCGCTGGAGTTGATCAACGCCGCACCTGACACCTGCGAGATCACGTGCTCGCCGCGGTAACGCACGCGAATGCTCACGCCTTCCACCGAAGGCACCAGGCCTTGGAACGACGCCGCGCGAATCCGCAACCGCCCGGCTTCATGCAGCCGCGCCACCAACTGCGCGCTCAACGGCGGCGAGCGGTGGTGATGGCTTTCCCACCAAGGCCGCACATGGCGCACGAACTGACGCTTTTCACGCTCGCTGGCCTGGCTCCACAACCGGCCAATGTGCGCACGCACGGTGTCCAACGGCGCTTGCCAATCGATGCCCTGCGCTTGCGCACTGCGGCATTGCCGGCGCACTTCGCGCAGCAATTGCAGGGGGCTGCGCAGGCGGTGGTCTTCGCCGAGAAAATCCACCCAGCCCGGCGGTTGCCGGCGCACATGGGGCAGCAGGCCGTGCCGCGAAAAAAACCTCGATCGGCCCGCGATGCCCGGCCTGTTCCAGGGACACCACCGCGTCGACCATGGTCAGCCCGGAACCGATGATCAGCACCGGCGCGTGCGGGTCGATCCGGGTCATCGCGGCCACGTCCCAGGGGTCTACCGCCGCCGCGTTCAAACCGTTGGGTTCGGTCTGCGCTGTACGCGCCGCCGGAAACATGCCGGTGGCCAGTACCGCCAACGCACCGCGCAGTGACTGGCCGTTATCCAGGGTCAGCAGCGTTGACGCGCCATCCAGTTGCAAGTCGACCACTTCGCCGCGCACATGCTCGACGCTGGACGCCGACCGTGCCTTGGCCTCGGCCAAACGTTGCTGGGCGTACAAGCCGAATATCCCGCGTGGTGGAAACAGTTCGCTGATCGGCACAGACTGCTGCGCCGACTCGGGCCAGCCACCGGCGTCGATGTAGTCGGTGAGCCACTGGGTCAGGTCGTCGGCATTGTCCGGGTCGACACTCATGCGCGCCGCATTGCCGTTCAGGGTGTGGCCCAGCTCGACGGCGCTGTAGGCCTCGCCCCGGCCAAGCTCGGCGCGTGGTTCGATCACCAGGATCCGCCGCGCCCCCGGCAGACGCAGCAGTTGCACGGCCAGCATCGTGCCGCTCAGGCCGCCGCCGATGATCAGCACATCGGCGTTGCGGGTGGATTCAGTCATGCGCGGTCGCCCTTACTGTTTGCCCAGATAAATGTCATGCAAATCGCCCCGCGCCAGCAGTTCGGTGGCGCTGCCACTCAGGGCCACGCGCCCAGTATCCAGCACGTAGCCGTGGGAGGCATAGCCCAGCGCGACGTTGATGTTCTGCTCGGCGATCAAGAAGCTCACCTGCTGTTCGCGGTTGAGTTGCGCAACGATCTCGAAAATCTCCTGCACGATCATAGGCGCCAACCCCATGGACGGCTCGTCGAGCAGTACCAAAGCAGGACGCGTCATCAAGGCCCGGCCGATCGCGACCATCTGTTGCTCGCCGCCGGAGGTGAGCCCGGCGCGGGTGTGACGTTTGGTCTTGAGCCGTGGAAACCACGCATAGATGCGCTCCAGGTCGTGCTCCATCTCCCTGCGGCTCAGGCGCCGTACAAAGCCGCCGCTGCGCAGGTTGTCTTCCACGCTCAGTTGGCCGAACACATGACGCCCTTCCAGCACATGCACCATGCCCTGGCGCACGCGCTGGCTGGGGTCGACGCCGGCCAGGTCGGCGCCGGCGTATTCAATCACGCCCCGGCTGACCTCGGCCCGCTCGGCGCGCACCAGCCCGGAGATGGCCTTGAGCGTGGTGCTCTTGCCGGCGCCGTTGGCACCGAGCAACGCCACGATGGCGCCCTTGGGTACGCTCAGCGACACCCCGGCCACGGCGAGGATCGCGCCGTCGTAGATCACTTCGATATCCTTGACCGTCAGCAGCGACGGGCTGGCGGACAGGCTCGCGGGCTGGCTCATGGTTCACTCATCCCCAGTGCAGGTGCGTGGCGTCAGGCCTTTTTCCTTGGCGAACGCGGCGGATTTTTCATCGATCAACGGGCGCAACAGCGCGCGGTCGGCGGCGATCCAGTCGCTGATCAGCGTCCAGTTGGCGCCGTCCCACTGCTGCACCCGCGCCGAACCGCCACCCTCGTGGTCGCGGCACGACAGCTTGAGGTTCTGCATCAGGCCCAGGTAGCCCATGTCTTTCAAGCGTGCGTCATCAATGTTCAGGTGCTCCAGGCCCCAGCGCCCTTCCTCGCCATTGAGCGGGCGCTTGCCGAATCTGGCCTGGCCGGTGCGAATCGCTTCCACCGCCACGGCGGCGTTCACCAGGCCGGAGTTGTAGTAGACGCTGCCGAAATTCTTCAGGTCCTTGAGGTCGCTGTGGCCCTTGTCGAGCACGAACTGCTTGAGGCGTTTGTGGATCTCGAAGTCGCTGCCGGCCGGGTATGGCGTGAGCGCCAGGTAACCCTTGGCGGCGGCGCCGGCGGGCAATACGTCCTCGCTGGAACTGGCCCAGATATCGCCGATGATATGGTCCACCGGGAAGCCGAAGCGGGCGGCGGTCTTCACCGCCACCGGCGTGGACACGCCCCAGGTGCGCAGGAACACCCAGTCCGGGTTGGCCTGGCGTATTTGACGCCATTGCGCGGATTGCTCGTTGCCGGGGTCGGCGACGGGAATCTGGATATTTTCAAAGCCGTATTTCTCTGCGAGCAGCTTCAGCGGGCCGAGGGTTTCGCGACCGTAGGCCGAGTCGTGGTAGACCGTGGCGATCTTCTTGCCCTTGAGTTTGTCGAAACCGCCTTCGCGCTGGGCAATGTAGTTCACCAGCGTCGACGCCTCGCTGTAGAAGGTCAGCATCACCGGGAAGTTGTAGGGGAACACCGTGCCGTCGGTGGCTTCGGTGCGGCCATAGCCGAGGGTGATCAGCGGGATTTTGTCGACTTCGGCGCGCTCGCTCAAGGCATACGCCGCCGGTGCGCCGTTGGGCTGGTACACCGCGACCGGCGCGCCATCCAGGCCGTTCTTGAAGCGCTCGTAGCACTCGATGCCCTTCTCGGCCGTCCATTCGGTCTCGCACTCCTGCCACACCAGCTTCACGCCGTTGATGCCGCCTTCGACCTCATTGATGTAGCGCAGGTAATCGATCATCCCGGCCCACACCTGCACGCCACTGGAGGCATAGGCGCCGACGCGGTAGGTGGCCAGGGGAATGAATTGCTGGTCCGGCGAAGCCATTGCCTGAGGCACGGCGCCGGCCACTGCGGCCAGCGCGAACGCGGCGCCGACCAGGGAACGTTTCAAGGATGCACGCATGGGGATTCTCTATCAGTCAGTAAAAATAAGGTTCAGAAACGCAGCGGCCACTGCCGCACACGGTCACGCAGGGTGTGCAACAGGCGGATCAAGCCCTCGGGTTCCTTGATCAGGAACGCGATGATCAACACGCCAAAGATGATTTTCTGCAGGTTCTGCAACTGCCCCGCATCCACCGCGCCCCCGAACAGCGCCTGCCCGGCATGGCTGAGGAAGATCGGCAGCAAACTGATGAAGGCCGCCCCGACAAAGTTGCCGGCGATGCTGCCCATGCCACCGATAATGATGATGAACAGGATCTGGAACGAGCGGTTGATATCGAAACTGCTGGCGCTGGCCGTGCCCAGGTAGGCAAAGGCCCACAGCGCGCCGGCGATGCCGAGGTAGAACGAGCTGACCGCGAACGCCAGGCGCTTGTAGCGCACCACCGGAATGCCGACCACGGCGGCGGCGGTGTCCATGTCGCGGATCGCCATCCAGTTGCGCCCGACCTGGCTGCGCACCAGGTTGATGGCGGTCCAGGTCAACAACAGCACCGTGACCAACGTCAGCAGGTAGCGACCCAGCGGGGTATTGAGGTCATGACCGAACAACGCCAGCTTCGGCGCGGAGATAGTGCCGGACGAACCATAGTTGTAGAACCAGGGGAATTTGACGAACAGCCATTCCAGGAAAAACTGCGCGGCAAGTGTGGTGACCATCAGGTAGAAGCCCTTGATCCGCGAGCTCGGCAGGCCGAACAAAAGGCCCACCAGCGCACTGATAAGTCCACCGCCCAACAGCGCCACCGGCAGGCCCAGCTCCGGCAGGCGCAGCAAAAATCCATAGGTGGCAAACGCCCCGACGGCCATGAAACCGGCGGCGCCCACCGAGGTTTGCCCGGTGTAGCCGGTCAGCAGATTCAAGCCCAACCCGGCCAGCGACAAGACCAGAAAGGGAATCAAAATTGCGTTGAGCCAATAGTCATTGCCCCACAGCGGCACCGCGACAAAGGCCAGCGCCAACAGGCCGATCAGGGCCCAGGGGATGCGTCGCTGGATCAGCAGCAACGGCGCGGTTTCTTGAACAAACGGAATCGACATGGTTTCAGACTCGCTCGATGGCGCGCTCGCCGAACAGGCCGGCGGGACGGATATACAGGAAGGCCAGGGCCAGTACGTAGGCGAACCACGGCGTGATGCCGCCGCCGATCAGCGGGCCGATATACACCTCGGCGAGGTTCTCCGCCGCGCCGACAATCAGCCCGCCGACAATCGCCCCGCCGATCGAGGTAAAGCCACCAATGATCAACACCGGCAAGGCCTTGAGCACCACCAGCGACAAGGAAAACTGCACGCCCTGGCGCGCGCCCCACAACAGCCCCGCCACCAGCCCGACGACCCCGGCCACCGCCCAGACGACCTGCCAGATGCGGTTGAGGTTGATACCGATGGACAGCGCCGCCGTGGTGTCATCCGCCACCGCGCGCAGCGACACGCCGATGCGCGTCTTGTTGAACAGCAGCGCCAGTACCGTCACCAGCGCCACCGCCGTGGCAGCGGCGACCAGGTCGAATTGGCTGAGCATCAATGGGCCAATGAACAACGGCACGTCGTCGATGCCCAGGTCCAGCGCGCGCACTTGCGAGCCCATCAAGCCTTGGGCCAGGCCTTCGATGATGAACGACAGGCCGAGGGTGGCCATGAACAAGGTGATCTGCGAACGGTTCACCAGCGGTCTCAAGACCAGACGCTCGATCACCAAGGCGCCGACGATCATCACGATTACGCTCAGCAGCAGCGCCAGGGCAAACGGCACGCCCTGCTCGTGCAGGCTGACGAAGGTCAGCGCGGCGAACAGCAGCATCGAGCCCTGGGCGAAATTGAACACGCCGCTGGCCTTGTAGATCAGCACGAAGCCGATCGCGACCAACGAGTACAGGGTGCCGGCGAGCAGCCCGCCGAGCAGGGTTTCGAAGAAGAAAGTCATGCGTGTGGGGCTCCCAGATACGCCGCGATCACCTCGGGATTGGCTTGCACTTGGGCCGGTGTGCCATCGCCGACCTTGCGCCCGTAGTCCAGCACCACCACGTGGTCGGACAGGCCCATGACCACGCCCATGTCGTGTTCGATCAACACCACGGTGGTGCCGAGGTCGCGGTTCACGTCGGCGACGAAGCGCGCCATTTCCTGTTTTTCCTCGGCGTTCATGCCCGCCATGGGTTCGTCGAGCAGCAACAAGCTCGGGCCTGCGATCAGTGCACGGCCCAGCTCCACGCGTTTTTGCAGGCCGTACGACAGGTTGCCGACCAGCACATCCCGGTAGGCCTGCAGTTCAAGCAGCTCGAGAACGCCCTGGCCACGCAGACGAAACGCCTCGGCTTCGCGCCGCGCTCGCGGCAAGCCGAGGGCCTGTTCGATAAAGTTGCTGCGCATATGCCGCGACAGGCCGGTGAGGATGTTGTCGAGCACGCTCATTTTCTTGAACAGCGCGTTGTTCTGGAACGTGCGGCCAATGCCTCGGCGCGCTGCGCCCAACGGGTCGATGCGGTGCATGTGCTGGTCTTCGAACACAATCTCACCGGCATCAAAGCGATACACGCCATTGAGCACATTGAGCAGCGAACTTTTGCCCGCGCCGTTGGGCCCAATCAGCGCGCAGATCTCACCGCGCGCCACGTCGAAGGACAAGGCATTGATCGCCTTGACACCCTTGAACGACAACGAGATATCCCGCACTTGGAGAATGGCTTGGCTCATGCGATGTCCCGTTTGAATTCGTCGAGCCACGTTGGCTGCGCAGTGGCTTTAAGCGGTTGCCAGATGGAAACCAGGCGTTGGAAACCCAGTAGCCTGCGCACGCGATTTTTCAGCAGGCGACGCAGGCCGCTCTGCGGCTGGGCGATGGCCCACTCGCACAGGCGCCGACGCCAGGTGCCCTGGGGCGCCAGGCGGCTTTCGATCTCATCGGCCAGGTGTTGCAAGCGGGCAGGCGACAACAGCAGGCCGTGGGCGCCACTTCGCTGCGGTCACGCCGCGCCGAGGCCGGGCTTTCCGGAAAGGCCAAGCCATGGCCAGTGTTGAGCCATTGCTCCAGCACCACCGCAAGGCCGCCTTGCCAACCGGTGCCCTCTTCGCTCCACAGCACGCTCTCGTCGCTGATTGGCCACCAGCGCGCCAGGTGTTGCGCGGGGTCGACCGGGCCAAGCAATTGGGCAAAATCCAACAGGTTGGCCGACGGCCAATGCGGTCGTTGCCGGCGGCCTTGCACATAGCAATGGGTGGGACGAATGCGCCACAGGTGTTGCTGCAGCGCCTCGGGCTCCAAGTCATCGGCCAGGGTCAAGACCTGCCCGCCGATGGCGTGGGCAGCCAGCGCCAGCAGCAGCACGTTCGGCTCGAACGCACCGCTGAGGGCCAACCGCGACTGCTCGCCGAAACCCTGCTGACGCAAACCGTCGGCCAGGCGCTCCACGTCGCGTAATGCGTCGATCCAGCGCCACGCACACCACTGGCCCTGGCGCTTGTGGCGCAGGGCGGTGTGCAACGGCGTGATCTGCGCCCAGTGCTGCAGGTGACCCAGGGCCTGGGGCAAATCGCCGAGCAACTCGGCGGGCCATTCCAGGCTCAGTGGGCGTTTGAGTTCGTGCACGCTCATAGGGAAGGTTCCTATTAGTGTTCAAGCGTGCGGTGGTCCGCTGGCTATAGGGGATGACTGTGTATTGCACGAGTCGTGCCTACGCGCGAAGTCAGCGATTTCTTAGGGCGCGCGCCGTGGTGCGACGCGCGCGGGGAGTGGCAACGGAACACATTGTTTATTCGCTGTTGCGGGATAAACACTTTGGCGTGATGAATCAAACGTGCGGTGGTCCGCTGGACGGATTTGTCACTGTCGCGCAGGAAACGGGAGTCTGCGTGGCCTAGGCATGATCGTTCCCACGCTCT
>JAFHKH010000152.1 GCA_016937595.1 Pseudomonas cedrina subsp. fulgida
CTTCGCAGCCCAACGCGGGGCAAGCCCGCTCGCCACAGAAAAACTCGCCAATGTGTGAAGTTGTGTCGATACCTAATGGCAATCACAGGCAACCCGGCTACCACGGTTTGGATGGTTTTGCCTTCGATTCAGCGCTTGAGCTTGCGCTTGTTGCGGTACTGGTCGATTACCACCGCTACCACAATGATCAAACCCTTGATGATGTCCTGGATATACGCGTCCACCCCCGACAAAAGTAAACCCGCTGGCCATCACCCCCAGGATCAGCGCGCCGATCACGGTGCCGGTGATGCGCCCTACCCCGCCCGCCAGGCTGGTGCCGCCGATCACCGCGGCGGCAATCGCATCCAGCTCGTAGGACATGCCCATGCCGGCCTGGCCGGTGGCGGCACGTGCCGAAGCCACCACGCCCGCCAGGCCCGCGAGCAGACCGGCGATGCTGTAGACAATGATCAGGTGGCGCTTGACGTTGATGCCCGAGGTGCGCGCCGCCTGCATGTTGCCGCCGATGGCGTAGGTGTACTTGCCGTACTTGGTGTAGCGCAGGGCGATATGGAAGATCACCGCCACCACGAGGAAGATGATCACCGGCATCGCGCCATGACCGATGGCGGTATAGGCGTCCGAGAGCATGCTCACCGGCTGGCCTTCGGTGTAGTAACGCGCCAGGCCGCGGGCCGACACCATCATGCCCAGGGTGGCAATGAACGGCGGAATGCCCGTGACGGCGATGATGCTGCCATTGATCGCCCCCGCCAGCAGCCCCACGCCAAGACCCATCGCCACCGGGATCCACACCGGCAGGTCGGTCAGGCTCGGAAACACCGCCCGGGAAAAGTCAGAGGTTTGCGCCAGGCTGGCAGCGATCATCGCCGACAGCGCCAGTACCGAGCCCGAGGACAAGTCGATGCCGGTGGTGATGATGACCTGGGTCACCCCAATCGCCAGCAGGCCAATGATCGACACTTGCAGGATCATCAGCACCAGACGCTGGGAGTTCATCAGGAAGCTCTGGTCGCGCACGATCCAGCCGAACAGCTCAAACACCAGGCCGATGCCGATCAGCACCAGGAAGATACTCAGCTCGGTGGGCAAGCGACGTCGTTGCTTGGCCGGGGCCGTGGCAGGCTTGTTGTCTGTTATTGCGTTCATAGCCAATCACCTTCTTATTCTGTGTCAGTGGGCTGCCGTCATCCCGGAAGCCAACTGCATGACTTTTTCCTGGGTTGCTTCGCTGCGGTCCAGGGTGCCCATCAGTTCGCCTTCGTGCATCACCATCACGCGGTCGCTCATGCCCAGCACTTCGGGCAGCTCCGAGGAAATCATGATCACCGCCATGCCTTCGCTGGCCAGAAAGGCGATCAAGCGGTAGATCTCCGCCTTGGCGCCAACGTCGATGCCGCGGGTCGGCTCGTCCAGGATCAGCAGGCGTGGGTTGGTCATCAGCCAGCGCGCGAGCAAGGCCTTTTGCTGGTTGCCGCCGGACAAGGTGTCGATGCACTGCTCAAGGGACGGGGTTTTCACCCGCAACTTCTTGCACATGTCTTCGCACAGCGCGCGCAGGGCTTTTTGCTGGATAAAACCGTTACCCGAATAATGCGGCAGCACCGCCATCTCCATGTTCTCCAGCACCGACAGGCACGGGAACAGGCCACTGAGCTTGCGGTCCTCGGTCAACAGCGCAAAACCTTTTTCGATGGCCATGTGCGGGTCCGTGATGCGTACCGGTTCGCCATCGAGGGTGATCTGCCCGCCGCTGCTTGGGGTGATGCCGAAAAGGGTTTCCGCGACGTTGGTGCGGCCTGAGCCCATCAAGCCGGCGATGCCGAGGATTTCCCCGGCGTGCAGGTCGAACGACACGTCCTTGAACACACCGTCCAGGCGCAGGTCGCGCACCGACAGCAGCAGATCGCCGATCGGCGTTTCGCGCACCGGGAACAACTGGCTCAGCTCACGCCCCACCATCATCGAAATCAGGCTGTCGCTGTTCATGCTGTCGGCACGTTGCAGGCCGATGTACTGGCCGTCGCGGAACACCGCCACTTCATCGGCGATGGCAAACACTTCGTTCATTTTATGGGTGATGTAGACGATGCCTTTGCCTTGGGACTTGAGGTCGGCAATGATCGAGAACAGGTGGGCCACTTCTTTTTCGGTAATCGCCGAGGTCGGCTCATCCATGATCAGGATGTCGGAATCGTAGGACACGGCCTTGGCAATCTCGACCATCTGCCGCTCGGCGATGCTCAGGTTGCCCACCTGTTCCTCAGGGTCCAGGTTGATGCGCAGGCGTGCCAGCAACTCGGCGGTGCAGCGGTGCATTTCGCGGTGATTGACCAGATGCAAGCCGTTGAGCTGCTCGCGGCCGATCCAGATGTTCTCGGCGATGCTCATGTGCGGCATCAGGTTGAGTTCCTGGTGAATCATCGCGATCCCGGCCTTTTGGGCGTCCAGCGGCGTGTCAAACCGGATCGGCTTGCCACGCAGGCGAATCTGGCCGGCGTCGGGCTGGTAGATACCGGCGATGATTTTCATCAGGGTGGATTTGCCGGCACCGTTCTCGCCCATCAGCGCCAGCACCGAACCTGGGCGTACGCGCAACTGCACGTCCGCCAAGGCAACGACGCCGGGAAAGCCTTTGCTGACGTTGACGATCTCCAACAGGTAGGGTTCTTCCAGCTCAGGGGACAGCGTACCGGGGGGCTGGGAAGACGTCGCTTGAGCGAGCATAGGGAGGTTCTCCTTCTGCAGGACGGCCGTGACCGCCCTGCCGGCTTATTGTTGTTATGGCGGGGCTATTTGAAGTCGTTGACGTTGTCCGGGGTGATCAACTGGTACGGGATGATCACGTTCTGCTCGACCGGCTCATGCTTGGCCATCTTGCGCGCCGCTTCCACCGAACCGACCGCTTGCCCCTTGGCGTCCTGGAACGCCGAGGCGGCCATGTCGCCCTTGGTGATTGCATTCAAACCGTCCGGCGTGCCATCAACCCCCGCGATCAATACGCTGCCCGGCTTGGTCCCCGCGGACTTGAGGGCCATGGACGCACCGATCGCCATTTCGTCGTTGTTGGCCAGCACGGCGTTGAACTCGCGGCCCTGGGTCAGCCAGTCGTTGACCAGGGTCATGCCGCGGTCACGCAACCAGGTACCGGTCTGTTCCTGCTCGATCTTGATGTCGGGGTATTTGGCCAGGACCTCTTTCACGCCTTTGGTCCGATTGGTGGTGGCATTGTTGGCCAGATCACCCAGCAAAATCACGATTTTGCCCTTGCCGCCCAACTTTTCGGCGATGTACTGCATTTGCATCCTGCCCGCTTCGAGGTCATCGGACGTCACCGCTACCACGCCCTTGGGCAAGTCCTTCTGGTCGGGACGGCGGTTGACGAACACCAGCGGGATGCCCGCCTTGGTGGCGGCATTGATGATGTTCTTGGTCGACGCGGTATCCACCGGGTTGACGATGATGGCGTCGACCTTTTGGCTGATAAAGTTCTCGACCTGGCTCAGTTGCTTGACCACGTCGGCACGCGCGTCTTCGAACTGCAATTGCACGCCGTCACCCTTGGGGTAGGACTTGGCCTGCTTGTCCATGTCCTCACGCAGGTAGGTCAGGAAGGTGTCATCGAAGGCGGACATGCTCACGCCCACTTTGAGGTCGGCGGCGCAAGCGACACCGCTGCCCAGCAGCAACGACAGGGCCAGCGCGGTAAAACGGATCGGGGTCTTCATGAACGGTCTGTCTCCACTTTATTGTTGGTTTTTTGGACGTGACGCTGATTCAGATAGAAGCGCTCAGCGCGAGGAAGACGGCAGTCGAACGACCGGTGCTCCCGGAATGCAGCACACCAGCGCGTCTTTATTTTCGACGCACAGCACATTGAGAAAGGAGAAATAGAACGGCCGGGCGCGGGGCAGGCCGCGTGGCGTGTGGGCAGGGCGTAAAACTCGCAGTACAGCGTTGAAGATTTTCATCTGACGGTACCTGGTTGTTTTTGATCTTGTTTTTGTTGAGTCGCCCGAATCGCGTTCGAACGTACTTTATGCAACCTGGAAAAGACTTTATTGGAAAAAAATTTCCATATCAACATCTTTTAGAATTTTGTTCTATTTTTGTGGAAATCTCCTACAGAGCCGCCATTTCGATGACCTGCCGACGCTCCGCACTGAGGCGCGCAGCATCCAAAACACGGGTGGTTTCCAGTGCGTCATAGGCATCCACCGGTAACGGCCCCTGCCCTTGCACAGCCGCTTGCAACTGGCGATAGAACTGCGTCCAGCAGCCCTTCTCCGACGGCACCCGCTCGCGCTCCGGGCCTTGTTCGAACCAGCCCCAGCGGCGGTGCTCCTCGGCGCCCCAGTGCTCGCCTTCGGTTTTCGGTGATTTGCCGGCCATCAATGCTTCTTCCTGACCATCCAGGCCGTCGACGGTGTAACAGCCCAGGCTGCCACTGACACGAAACCGCGGCGCCTGGCAATTTTGCAGGGCATTGCCCCACAGGTGGGAAATCACGCCATTGGCGTGGGTCAGGCAGACGAAGAAAGCGTGATCGACGTTGGGGTGTTCGGCGCTGTACTGCAGTTGCGCAAAGACCCGCTCCACCGGACCGAACAGTTGCAGCGCCTGGTCCACCAAATGACTGCCCAGGTCGCGCAACCAGCCGCCGCCGCTGGCATTGCCCACCGCCTGTGGGCTGTAGCGCTCCACGCGGGATTCGAAGTGGCTGATCCGGCCGAGGGCGCCGGCGTCGATGAGTTTGCGCAGGGTCAGGTAATCCGAGTCCCAGCGCCGGTTCTGGTAGACGCTCAGCAGCACCTCATGGCGCTCGGCGGCGGTGATCAGCGCCTGGGCCTGCTCGGCGTTGGCGGCGAACGGTTTGTCGCTGACCACCGCCACGCCGTGTTCGATGGCTTCCAGCACCAGCGCCGGGCGGCCTTTGAGGGTGGTGGAAATCACCAGCGCATCGACGCCGGCTTCAACGAGCTGGCCGATGGAGTCGAAGGCTTTCACCCCTGGAAGGTCAATGTTCAATTGCTGGCGGCGTTCGGGTGAACGCGTGACCACCCCGACAAAGGTTGCGCCGGGCAGTGTTGCAATCAGTGGCGCATGAAAGAAGCGCCCGCCATGGCCGTAGCCAACCAGTCCGATTCGCATCATTCACTCCTTATATAAAGTGCAAACCCAATCAAAATGTGGGAGCGGGCTTGCTCGCTCCCACACTGACGGCAGTGCACCTTGGGATTGTGGTCAGCCGTAGAACTGCGGCCGCTGCGGCAAGCTGACCTTCACAATCTGCTCGCTGCCCTGGGCTTCAATGCACGCATCCGCCGCCACCGCCGCGGCAAAACCGTCCCACGCCGACGGCCCACCGACCTGACCGGCGCGCACGCTGTCGATGAACGCCTGCAACTCCACGTCATAGGCACCGATAAACCGGTCCTTCCAGTCCATCAGGATCGCGTTGGACAGCTTGGCCCCGCTGCGCAGTTGTACCTGGGACGGCTCCGGCAGTTTGGCGATACCGGTCTCCCCCACCACTTCGCACTGGATGTCGTAGCCGTACTGGCAGTTGACGAAAACCTCCACATCGATGCGCGTGCCCTTGGCGGTTTCCAGCAATACGATCTGTGGGTCGCGCAGGTGAGCCAGCGCCTTGCTGGACTTGCGCGGGAACACCACTTGCACCGACACGTAGTCGTCATTGAGCAGCCAGCGCAGCACGTCCAACTCGTGGATCAAGGTGTCGGTGATCGCCATGTCGGTCTTGTAGTTCTCGCCCACCGTCGGGTTGCGGTGCGCGCAGTGCAGCATCAGGGGCTCGCCGATCTGGCCGCTGTCGATCACGGCTTTGAGTGCGCGGTAGCCTTCGTCGTACGGGCGCATGAAACCGACCTGCACCAGGCGCTTGCCATGGGCCACCTCGGCCTCGACGATCCTGCGGCAGCCTTCGGCGGTGACGGCCAGGGGTTTTTCGCAGAACACCGGCTTGCCGGCGGCGATGGCTGCCAGCACGAAGGCCTCATGGCTCGGGCCCCACGAGGTGACCAGGATCGCCTCGACCTGTGGCGATTGGATCAGCGCATGGCCGTCCGCGTACACCTCGGCGTCCAACTTCAACTCGGCGACCACCTTGGCCGCTTGCTCAAGGTTGATGTCGGTCACCGCCACCACCTGGCTGTTGAGCAAGGTCTGGCTGCAACGGCGAATATGATCGCGGCCGATGGCGCCGGTACCGATGACACCTAGGCGCAGTGAATTAGAAAGCAAAGACATGCAAACACTCCTCTTGTTATTAGTACTGCCGGGCTTTGGCCAGCTGTTCATTGAGTTTTTTCGCGGCGGCGTTCGTGCGTTCGCTGGTGGACACCTGCGCCACCCCGACCCGCCACCACGACAGGTAGCCGTGGACCATGGTCTTGGGCAGCACCTTGATATCGATCAGCGTCGACACCGTTTGCGTACGGGCATCGGCCAGGGCTGCTTCAAGCTGCTCCACGGTACTGACCTTGTAGGTCTTGCAGCCGTAGGCCGCCGCGCTCATGGCGAAATCCACCGGCACCAGGCCGCCGTCGAGCTTGCCGCTCTCGGGGTTGCGAAAGCGGAATTCGGTGCCGAAGCTGTCCATGCCATTGCCGATCTGCAGGTTGTTGATGCAACCGAAGGCCATGTTGTCGAGCAGCACCACATTGATCTTGCGCCGCTCCTGGATCGAGGTCGCCAGCTCCGAATGCAGCATCATGTAGGAGCCATCACCGACCAGGGCGTAGACCTCTTTTGTCGGCTCGGCGAGTTTCACGCCCAGGGCGGCATTGATCTCGTAGCCCATGCAGGAGTAGCCGTACTCGACGTGGTAGGTGTTCACGCCTTTGCTGCGCCAGGCGCGCTGCAGGTCGCCGGGCAAGCTGCCGGCGGCGGCGACGATGATGGCGTCGTCGGCCAGGGTTTGGTTGAGCACGCCCAGCACGCGGCTTTGGGTCAGGCAGGAGCCGGTCAGCTCGATGAATTCACGCAGCACCGCGCGGTCCAGACGATCGTCGACCTCGGGCACGAAGCCGTCGCCGGCATACTCCACCTGGTGCACGCGCTCCACTTCGGCGTCCAACTGCGCCTTGGCGCCGGCGACCTGCTCGCCCCAACTGGAACGGTAATCCCCCAGCGCATCGGCGAGTGCTTCAAGGGCGACTTGCGCGTCGGCCAGCACTTGCACGCCGTCCAGCTTCAAGGCATCGCAGGGGCTGATATTAAGGTTGAGGAACCTCACATCCGCGTGCTTGAACAGCGACTTGGACGAGGTGGTGAAATCGGTATAGCGCGTGCCGATACCGATGATCAGGTCGGCCTCGGGCGCCAGCAGGTTCGCCGCCAGGCAGCCGGTTTCACCGATCCCGCCCACGTTCAGCGGATGGCTGGAGACCACCGCGCTTTTGCCCGCCTGGGTTTCGGCGAAGGGAATGGCAAAGCGTTCGGCAAAGGCCTGCAGCGCGGCATTGGCACCGGAATATTTCACGCCGCCGCCACAGATGATCAGCGGTTTGCGCTTGCCGTCAAAAGCGGCCAGGGCATCGGCGATCATCGCGGCGGTAGCCGGGCGACGGTCGATGCGGTGCACGCGTTTTTGCAGGAAATAATCCGGATAGTCCCAGGCTTCGGCCTGGACATCCTGGGGCAAGGCCAAGGTCACGGCGCCGGTTTCGGCCGGGTCGGTGAGCACACGCATGGCGTGAATGGCCGCCGTCATCAACTGCTCGGGGCGGTTGATGCGGTCCCAGTATTTGCTCACCGAGCGGAATGCGTCGTTGGTGCTGATGCTCAAGTCGTGGAACTGCTCGATCTGTTGCAGCACCGGGTCGGGCTGGCGGCTGGCGTACACATCGCCCGGCAACAGCAGCAACGGTATGCGGTTGGCCGTGGCGGTCGCGGCGGCAGTGAGCATGTTGGCGGCGCCGGGGCCTACCGACGCGGTGCACGCATAGATCTTGCGGCGCAGGTGCTGCTTGGCGAACCCGATGGCGGCATGGGCCATGCCCTGTTCGTTGCGGCCCTGGTGGACGACCAGGTCACCGCTGTCCTGCTCCAGGGCCTGGCCCAGGCCCAGCACATTGCCGTGGCCGAAAATGGTGAACACGCCGGCGACGAACTTGCTCTGCACGCCGTCGACTTCGATGTATTGGTTATCCAGGAATTTCACCAGGGCCTGGGCCATGGTCAATCGTGTTGTGGTCATGTTCGCACCTTGTATGAATGCAAATCTGTCGATCAACAGTGATCCAGTGTGGGAGCTGGCTTGCCTGCGATAGCGGTGTGTCAGGCAGAGAATCTGTTTTGATAAACCGCTATCGCAGGCAAGCCAGCTCCCACAGGTTGTTCGGCGTCAGGTCCGGGAGTTGTTCAGGTGGGCCATGCTCGCACCCAACGCCTGCCGGATATCCGCCAAGCCATGCACGCTCTCGGCAAACGGTTCGAACGACAGGTAACCGCTGTAGCCGCTGCCGAGCAAGGTGTCGATCTGCGCCGCGTTGCCGAGGAGGTCGCCCTCGCCCACCAGCACGCGGTGGCCGTCGCGGATCGCATTGAGCGGCGCCTGGGTATCTTCCACGCCGGAGATATGCACCAGCCCGGTCAGTTCCGCGAAGAACTCCTGTTCGCCGGCCAGGTGATGATGGAAGGTGTCATGCACCAGGCGGAATACATCCAGGCCGCCGACAGACTTGATCGCCTCCACCGCCACACGCTTGCGCCGCATGGCGCACGCTTCAAAGCCCAGGGGTTCGATGAAACCGAGTATCCCGTACTCACGCAGGATCGGCGCCAACTCGCTCAAGGCGATGCGCAGGCCGGCCGCGCGCCGGGCTTCGTCGCGCGTGTCGCCAGGTTCATTGAACGGGCACATCACCAGGCCCTGGGCCCCGCATTCGCGGGCGTAGGTCGCCAGCGCTATCGCCTGGGCGCGGCGTTGGTCATTCCATACATCAAAGGGGTACAGCGCGTTGATTGACAGCACCGTGATGCCTTGCGCCGCACACAGTTCGCGCACGCGGCTGGCCGGGGTGCCGAATTCGATCTGGCGGTCCGCCAGGTCATTGCGCAGCTCGATGGCATCGCACTTGAGCGTGGCGGCCAACTCGATGAAATCCGGCAGGGACAGGTGGGGCGCGACCATGCGGTTAAGGGCAAAGCGTAGAGGCGACTTCATTGTTATTGTTCTCCGTCCGTAACCGCTTAGAGGTCCAGCAGCCAACTGTGCTGCGGGTCGTTGTGGAAATGCCAGGCGCGCTTGGGGCCGGCCATCACGTTCAGGTAATAGGACTCGTAGCCATACGGTACGCTGACCGGGTGATAGCCCTTGGGCACCACCACCAGGTCGCTGTTTTCCACGGCCATGGCTTGGTCGATGCTGCGGTCGTCGGTGTAGACGCGCTGGAACACGAAGCCCTGGGGCGGGTTGACCTGGTGGTAGTAGGTTTCTTCCAGGAAGCTCTGGTGCGGCAGGTCGTCGGTGTCGTGTTTGTGCGGCGGGTAGCTCGACGAATGCCCGGACGGGGTGCGCACCTCCACCACCAGCAGCGAGTGCGCCGGCTCGCTGTCGGGCAGGATGTCGCACACGTAGCGGGTATTGGCGCCTTTGCCGCGCACACTGCGCTTGCAGTGTTCCGGGCGAATCAGGCGCGGCGCGTAGCCTTGCGCGCCGGGTGCCGCGCAGACGGCGATCTGCACGTCGCTCAAGGCGGTGACCTGGGCGTCGGTGCCCGGCGGCAGGTAGGCGGCGAACGGCGATTTGTCTTCGAAGACCGATTGGCGATCCCCCAGGTTCTGCCAATCGAAGCCCTGCCCCTCGATGTTCACCCGCCCGCTGAGCAGGACCAGGCACAGCTCTTTGTCGCCGGCGCTGACCGGCAGGGTTTCGCCCAGGCTCAGGCGGTAGGCGCGAAAACCCACGTACTCCAAGCGGCCTTCTTCCAGGGCGACCAGGGTTTTGCCGCTTTTGCTGCCTTTGACCAACAAGCTCATTTTCCGGTCCTCTCATTCAAAAGAGCACGTAACGTGTCATAGCCTTTTTTCGCATAGCTATAGCTGGGCGCGACCGCCGGGTCCTGCTCGGCCTCGACCACCAGCCAGCCTTCATACCTGGCGGCCAGCAGCACATCGAGCAATGCGGCGAAGTCGATATCGCCGTCGCCCGGCACGGTAAAGGTGCCGTTGACGATGCAATCGGGGAAGCTCCACATCTGGTTGCGCGCCAACTGCACCACCGCTTTGCGCACGTCCTTGAAATGCACGTGGCAGATACGGTCGATGTGTTTGCGCAGCACCTCGATCGGTTCACCGCCGCCCATGTAGCAGTGGCCCGAATCGAACAACAGGCCGACTTCGGGGCCCGTGCGTTTCATCAACTGGTCAATGTCGTCCGGGGATTCGACGTAGGCACCCATGTGGTGGTGGTAGGCCAGGCGCACGCCCTGGGACAGGGTAAAGCGCGCCAGTTCAGTGAGTTTGTCCGCGTAGTCCTGCCAGGCCTGCTCGCTGTGAAAGCGCGGGCGTTCGATCAGGCGAATGCGCGAGCCCTGGATCGAATCGGCGACCTCGCCGTAGACCAGAACCGTGGCGCCGTTGTGTTTCAACAACTCGACATGGCCGGCGATGGCCTCGATTTCTTCCGCCACCGAGCGCCGCGCCAGGCGGCTGGAATACCAGCCGGAGACCAGGGCCAGGTCGTAGGGGCGTAACACATCGCCGACGCCCTTGGCGTCCTTGGGGAATTTACCGTTGAGTTCGAAACCTTCGTAGCCGATGTCCTTGCCTTCGCCGAGGGCGGTGCTCAAGGGCGTCTCGCCGCCCAGGGCCGGGAGGTCGTCGTTGCTCCAGGAGATCGGGTTGATGCCAATTCGGATTGCGGGCATGGCTGCACCTATTGTTTTTATCTAGAGATCACTGAGATCTGCTTTATGTGGGAGCGGGCTTGCTCGCGAATGCGGTGTGTCAGGGCACACATCTGTAACTGAACCACC
>JAFHKH010000153.1 GCA_016937595.1 Pseudomonas cedrina subsp. fulgida
GGCGCGGCAGCAGCAGTTCGGAGAAGTCCGATGACCCGGCGCGCGCGCAGGCGGCCTCGTAGGTTCATAAATGCTGCGCATGGTGGCCGGGAACAGGTCGCCGCTGGCCTGGATGTGCTGAGGGCGCAGGCCTTCGTCTTTCTGACCGTTGATAAACCATTGCGCCTGGCGCGCCGGCCAACGTTGCTCGTCGAGGCCCAGCTCGCGGATCACGCGCTTGACCAGGCGTTGCTGGTCATCGCTGTCCAGAATCTGGAAGGTCTGGGCCAGGCCCGCTTCCTGCCAGTGCGCCCGCAACAGGCGGTGCGCCAGGCCGTGGAAGGTGCCTACCCACATGCCGGCCGGGCTGATGCCCATCAACTGCTCGATGCGGTGGCGCATCTCGGCAGCGGCCTTGTTGGTGAAGGTCACCGACAGGATGGAATGCGGGGACGCGTTTTCGACCTGGATCAACCAGGCGATACGGTGCACCAGCACGCGGGTTTTACCGGAGCCAGCACCGGCCAGGACCAACTGACGGCCAACGGGGGCCGCTACGGCCTGGCGTTGGGCATCGTTGAGGGAGTTCAGCAAAAGGGAGAGATCATCGCGCATCGGCGCATTCTATGGCCCCCGGGGGAGTGGGGCAAATACCAATGCCGGGTGGCCGACGCAAAGACAGCCGAGGTGATGACTGGTCGGTCAGTGGCCAAAGCCCCCGTGCAGTCTCGCTCAAGCCGTCTGGCCCCGGAGTTTGCGGGTCATGGCGCCGCAGTTTTTATGACGTGGAGCAGTTTGGCCCAAGCGTTTGCTTGTGTATGCTCGTCGACGTTTCGGGCTCACCATTATAAGAACACTGCCTATGACCCTCAGCACCGATCTGCTCGGCCACTCGACGGCGCCCGCGCAGGTCCTTCGCAAACACTACGCCACCGAGATGGCGGTCGAACGTACGCGCCTGCTGTATCAGGGCTCGCTGCTGCCGACCCTGTTGATGCTGGTCAATGGCCTGGTTTGCGCCTGGCTCCTCTGGGACCCCAAGCAATACCTGCTGGACAGCATCTGGCTGGTCTGGCTGCTGGCGTTGGTCGCGATGCGTGTGATTCAGGTGGCGGCGTTTGATTCGGCCATGCCCAGCCGCCAGGCCCAGCCGGTGTGGCGACGCATGTTCATGCTCGGCTCGGCGGTCAGCGGCTTGACCCTGGCCACCGCCGCCATTGCCCTGGCGCCGGTGGACAGTTTCATGCAACAGGCCTGGGTGTTCGGCCTGATTGGCGCGGCGACGCTGTCGGCCAGTGTGGCCTATGCCGTGAGCCTGCCGGCGTTCCTGTCTTTCGCCGTGCCCTGTCTGGTGCCGGCCATTATTTACCTGTTCTGGAGCGGCCACCCGCAACAGCGCGGCTGGGGTGTATTGGGCCTGATCCTGCTGGCGTCCTTGAGCTTGGTGGCGTGGCAGGTCAATCGCCTGATCCAGCGCGGCCTGCTGCGCCGTTTCCAGAACCAGGCCTTGATCGAGCATTTACAACAGGCGCAGCAGCGCAGCGAGCAGCTCAACCGGGAGTTGGTGCGCGAAGTCGAGCAGCGCCGCCAGGTCGAACAGGAATTGCGCGAAGCCCAGGTCGCCTGCAGGACCGCGTGGCGCAGCGCAGCCAGGAGCTGGACGCCGCCAGCCTGGCGTTGAACAAAAGCGAGGCGCGCCTGGCCATGGCGCTGCAGGCCAGTGAGCTGGGGCTGTGGGACTGGAACCTGCAGACCGACGAAGTCCATCACACCCAGCTCAAGGAGTTGTTTGGCCTGGAACCGGAGTACGTCACAGCGATGCTCGGCCACCTCAAGCCGCGCCTGCACCCCGACGACCTGCCGCTGCTCAAGCGCGCCTTGGTGGAACACTTGAAGGGCCGTAGCGAGGACTATCAGGTCGAATACCGCGTGCGCCATGGCGATGGGCACTGGGTGTGGATCGAGGACCGAGGCCGCGCGGTGGAGCGCGGGCCCAGCGGCCGGGTCACGCGCATGCTCGGCACTCGCCGTAATATCAGCGCCGGCAAAGCCCTGGAGGAGCAACAGCGGCTGGCGTCGACCGTGTTTGAAGCGGCCAGCGAAGGCATTGTGATCCTGGATCCGGGCTACAAACTGATCGCGGTCAACCAGGCCTTCAGCCGTGTCACCGGCTTTGAAATCGACGACATGCTCGGTCGCAACGTGGTGGAGTTGCCCAGCAGCCGTGATGCCCGCCGTCACTTCCCGGTGATCCGCCAGGCCTTGCTCAGCCATGGTACCTGGCAAGGCGAGTTGGTGGAGACGCGCAAGAACGGCGAGCTCTACCCGCAATGGCTGCAATTGAACGTGGTGCGCGATATTCGCGGAAAAGTCAGCCATATCGTGGGCTTCTTCGCCGATCTTTCAGCGCGACGTGAATCCGAAGAGCGCATGCGCTACCTCACCCATTATGACGAGTTGACCGGCCTGGCCAACCGTTCGTTGTTCCGCGAGCGCTGCGCGAGGCCCACCAGCGCGTACGCCAGGGCGGGCGCAGCCTGGCGTTGCTGCATATCAACCTGGACCGCTTCAAGCTGCTCAATGACAGCCTGGGCCATGAGGTGGCCGACCAGTTGCTGCAGAAAATGGCGCGGCGCTTGATTAACGCCCTGCCCGAGGCCGACACCATTGCCCGCCTGTCCGGGGACGAATTCGCCGTGCTGTTCGACGCCTACGGCAACCTGTCGAGCCTGGCGCGGGTGGCGACGCGGTTGTTGGCCAAACTGCGGGTGCCGGTAACGGTAGAAGGGCATGAGTTGGTGGTCAGTGCATCGATGGGCGTCAGCCTATTGCCGGACAATGCGCGGGAAATCTCCGCGCTGGTCAGCCAATCGAACATGGCCATGCAGCACGCCAAACACCTGGGCGGCAATAACTTCCAGTTCTACACCGACAGTCTGCAAGCCAGCACCCTGGAGCGCCTGCAACTGGAGAACCACCTGCGCAAGGCCATCGACGAGCGCCAGCTCACGGTGTTCTACCAACCCAAACTGTGCCTGGCCACCGGTAAGCTGAACGCTGCTGAAGCCTTGGTCCGCTGGGAGCATCCGCAGTGGGGCTTGGTGCCGCCGGGGGACTTTATCGGCCTGGCCGAAGAGACCGGTCTGATCGTGCCACTGGGCGAATTCGTGCTGCGCGAGGCCTGCTGGCAAGCGTGTGACTGGCAACGCCAGGGGTTGGCGCCGATTCGGGTGTCGGTGAACCTGTCGGTGCATCAGTTGCGCCAGGGCAAATTGGTCAGCCTGGTGCGTCAGGTGCTCGAAGAAACCGGGCTGGACCCGCAATACCTGGAGCTGGAGCTGACCGAAAGCCAATTGCTCGATAGCGTCGAGCACATCATCGCCACCTTCCAGCAACTGCGCGACTTGGGCGTGAAACTGGCCATCGACGATTTTGGCACCGGTTATTCATCCCTCAGCTACCTCAAGCGCATTCCTGTGGATTACGTGAAGATCGACCAAACCTTCATTCGCGGGCTTGGCCAGGGCCGTGAGGATGCCGCCATCACCCGAGCGATCATCGCCATGGCCCACGGCTTGGCGCTCAAGGTGGTGGCTGAAGGGGTGGAGGATCGGCAGCAGTTGGAGTTCCTGCGCGCGGAGCGTTGCGACGAAGTGCAAGGTTATTTGATCAGCCGGCCGATACAGGCCCGAGCGCTGGCAGATTTGTTACGGGAAAATGCAGATTTTCCTTAGGGTTGGCGGGGCCGCCCCTGTGGCTACATGTGCGCCGCCCGCAGAGACAAAGGGGAGCAGGGCGATTTAGTGATGCGCCGGACGGGCAAAACGGCAATTCTTGTAGTATAACTACAAGCTTGCTACATCCCTGGCCCTGCCCATAACAAGAGTCCTGCCCTTTGAACCTGTTGCAACATATCGCCCAGTCGCGCCACTTGTTACGCAAATCGGAACTCAAGGTTGCCGACCATGTGCTGCTTGACCCTGCGGCTGTGATGCACAGTTCCATGGCTGACCTGGCCCATAGCGTGGGTATCAGCGAGCCGACCATTGTGCGCTTTTGCCGCGCCATCGGTTGCTCCGGGTTCCAGGACTTGAAGCTCAAGCTGGCCCAAAGCCTGGCCGCCGGTGCCAGCTTCGGGCAATTCGCGATCCACGAAGATGACTCCGTCGCCGATTACAGCCTGAAAATTTTCGACACCACCCTGCACACCCTGATGGAAGTGCGCGAGAAGCTCGACCCGGTCGAGTTGCAAAAGGCCGTGACGGCTATGTCCCAGGCCCAGCGTGTCGAGTTCTACGGCTTTGGTGCCTCCGGCGCCGTGGCCGCCGATGCCCAGCACAAATTCTTCCGCCTGCTGCTTACCGCAGCGGCCTACAGCGACCCGCACATGCAGGCCATGTCGGCAGTGACGTTGAAGCCCACTGATGTCGCTATTTGCATTTCCCAGTCGGGGCGCTCCAAGGACTTGCTGATCACCGCCAACCTGGTGCGTGAGAGCGGCGCGTCGTTGATCACCCTATGCCCGAGCCAGACGCCATTGGCGGAACTGTCCACGGTCAACCTGGCGATCGACGTGCACGAAGACACCGAGATCTACACGCCGCTGACCTCGCGTATTGCGCACCTGGTGGTCATCGACGTGCTGGCGATGGGCGTGGCCATGGCACGCGGGCCCAGCCTGGTCAACCACCTCAAGAGCGTCAAGCGCAGCTTGCGCAGCCTGCGGTTGTCGCCCAAGTCCGTCAAAGCCCTCGACGACTGATAGGTTGTACACAGACCAATAATGTGGGAGCTCTGGCATATCCGCAAGATTCATCATCCTGTAACCCCCGCGCCGCCAAACCGTCATTCCCCAGGGCCATCCTGTACTCCCCGCACTCGCATTGGGAGACTCCAAATGGCCGGCCCTACGAAGACAGCAACAGCACCGTAAAGACCCGTCGTCAGCAGGAAGACCAACGCCGCATGGCGTTCCGTCGCGCAATCGAAGACCGTTGCGAGGAGCGTCAACTGCTCCAGAGCATCAGTGACTACCCGGAACTGCACTGGCAGGCACCCGCGGCTGCCCAGCGAAACGTTCAGCCAGGGCGCTGATCTGTATCCGCTCGCTGCGAATAAAGCCCAGGAACGCATGGGCCACCGGTGACAGGCGCTTGGCTTTGGCCTGCACCAGGCACCAACTGCGGTACAGCGGCAGCTCTTCCACCGGCAGCTCCTTGAGCCCGCCGGTGGCCAGTTCCATGTTCACCGCATGCCGCGTCAACAGCGCCACCCCCAGGCCTGCGCACACGCATTCACGCTGCGCTTCGGCCGAGGCCACTTCCACCGTCTGGGTGAAGTGCACGCGTTTTTCCTTGAAATACTCCTCGCACGCCAGCCGCGTACCGGAACCCTGCTCGCGGATCAGCAGCGTGTAAGGCTCCAGGTCCTGCAGGCGCAGCGGGCCTTGCAGGCTCAAGGGATGGTCAGGGGGCGCGACGGCAACAATCGGGTTGTTGAGAAACGGCAGGAATTCCAGGCCCATGTCTTGGGGCACCATGGACATGATGACCACGTCGTCACGGTTGTCCGAAAGCCTTCTGATCACCTGGGCGCGGTTGACCACCGTAAGGTGCAATTGCACGTCGGGATGCTGGCGTTTAAAGGCCGCAAACAGATGCGGCACGAAGTACTTGGCGCTGGATTCAATCGCCAGCTTGAGTTGCCCCTGCAATGAACCCTGCATATCCGAGAGCTGCATGTCGAGGTTTTCCAGGCGCCCGAAGATATCCCGGCTGGCGCGCTGCAGGGCTTCGGCGGCCTCGGTCATGTAGAGTTTTTTGCCGACATAATCAAACAGCGGCTGGCCGATCAGCTCCTCGAGTTGGCGAATTTGCAGGCTGACGGCCGGTTGTGTGAGGGACATTTCCTCGGCAGCGCGGCTGTACGAGCGCAGATCGCAGACCTCATGGAAAATTTGCAATTGACGCAATGTCAGTCGCATCAACGACTTACGCATTTTTTGATTCCCTTGCTCCAGACCGTCCTGGCAACTATAAGTCTTTACTTATGCCCGTCCCAATAATTATTGATTTTTGTTAATTCCTCCACGGGCTTAGTGTGTCTCGCGACTGTCATGAAACATTTGGTCACGCGCCGACCCGGATCCGTAGGGTCGAAGAACGCAGCAATCGGCTCAAGGGAATTTCCAAGTGATAAAAAAGATCCTGATCGCCAACCGTGGGGAAATTGCCGTACGGATCGTGCGTGCCTGCGCCGAGATGGGCATTCGCTCGGTCGCGGTCTACTCCGACGCCGACCGCCACGCCTTGCACGTCAAGCGTGCCGACGAAGCCCACAGCATCGGTGCCGAGCCACTGGCCGGCTACCTGAACCCGCGCAAGCTGGTGAACCTGGCCGTCGAAACCGGTTGTGATGCGCTGCATCCTGGCTACGGTTTCCTGTCGGAAAACGCCGAACTGGCAGACATCTGCGCCGAACGCGGGATCAAATTCATCGGTCCGTCCGCTGAAGTGATCCGCCGCATGGGCGACAAGACCGAAGCGCGCCGCAGCATGATCAAGGCCGGTGTGCCGGTCACGCCGGGCACCGAGGGCAACGTCGCCGACATCGCCGAAGCCCTCACCGAAGGCGACCGCATTGGTTATCCGGTGATGCTCAAGGCCACTTCCGGCGGTGGCGGTCGCGGTATCCGCCGTTGCAACAGCCGCGAAGAACTTGAACAAGCCTTCCCTCGCGTAATTTCCGAAGCCACCAAGGCCTTCGGTTCGGCGGAGGTGTTCCTGGAAAAATGCATCGTCAATCCCAAGCACATCGAGGCGCAGATCCTCGGTGACAGCTTTGGCAACGTGGTGCACCTGTTCGAACGCGACTGTTCGATCCAGCGCCGCAACCAGAAGCTCATCGAAATCGCCCCCAGCCCGCAGCTGACCCCTGAACAGCGCGCCTATATCGGCGACTTGTCGGTGCGCGCCGCCAAGGCCGTGGGCTACGAGAACGCCGGCACCGTGGAGTTCCTGCTCGCCGAGGGCGAGGTGTACTTCATGGAGATGAATACTCGGGTGCAGGTGGAACACACCATCACCGAAGAAATCACCGGCATCGACATCGTGCGCGAGCAGATCCGCATCGCCTCGGGCCTGCCGCTGTCGGTGAAACAGGAAGACATCCAGCACCGTGGTTTCGCGTTGCAGTTCCGCATCAACGCCGAGGACCCGAAGAACAACTTCCTGCCCAGCTTCGGCAAGATCACCCGTTACTACGCGCCCGGCGGCCCCGGCGTGCGTACCGACACGGCGATCTATACCGGCTATACCATTCCGCCGTTCTACGACTCCATGTGCCTGAAACTGGTGGTGTGGGCGCTGACCTGGGAAGAAGCCATGGACCGCGGCCTGCGTGCCCTGGACGACATGCGCCTGCAAGGCGTAAAGACCACCGCCGCCTATTACCAGGAAATCCTGCGCAACCCGGAATTCCGCAGCGGCCAGTTCAATACAAGCTTTGTCGAAAGCCATCCTGAGCTGACCAACTACTCGATCAAGCGCAAACCCGAAGAGCTGGCCCTGGCCATCGCCGCCGCCATCGCCGCCCACGCAGGCCTGTGAGGAATACAACAATGAGCAAAAAGATTTTTGTCACCGACACCATCCTGCGCGACGCTCACCAATCGTTGCTGGCAACCCGCATGCGCACCGACGACATGCTGCCGATCTGCGACAAGCTCGACAAAGTCGGCTACTGGTCCCTGGAAGTCTGGGGCGGCGCGACCTTCGACGCCTGCGTACGTTTTTTGAAGGAAGACCCGTGGGAGCGCCTGCGCAAACTGCGCGCCGCATTGCCCAACACACGCCTGCAAATGCTGCTGCGCGGCCAGAACCTGCTGGGCTACCGCCACTACAGCGATGACGTCGTAAAAGCCTTCGTCGCCAAGGCGGCGGTGAATGGCATCGACGTGTTCCGCATCTTCGACGCCATGAACGATGTGCGTAACTTGCGTGTGGCCATCGAAGCGGTGAAAGCCGCCGGCAAACATGCCCAGGGCACCATCGCCTACACCACCAGCCCGGTACACACGGTCGAAGCGTTCGTGGCCCAGGCCAAGCAGCTCGAATCCATGGGCTGCGACTCGATCGCGATCAAGGACATGGCCGGCCTGTTGACGCCGTACGCCACCGGTGAACTGGTCAAGGCACTGAAAGCCGAGCAGAACCTGCCGATCTTTATCCACTCCCACGACACCGCCGGCCTGGCCGCGATGTGCCAACTCAAGGCCATCGAAAACGGTGCCGACCACATCGACACCGCGATCTCCAGCTTTGCCTGGGGCACCAGCCATCCGGGTACCGAATCGATGGTCGCCGCCCTTAAAGGCAGCGAATTCGACACCGGCCTCAGCCTTGAACTGCTGCAGGAGATCGGCCTGTACTTCTATGCGGTGCGTAAGAAGTACCACCAGTTCGAAAGCGAATTCACTGCGGTCGACACCCGGGTGCAAGTCAACCAGGTGCCGGGCGGGATGATTTCCAACCTGGCCAACCAGTTGAAAGAGCAGGGCGCGCTCAACCGCATGGGCGAAGTGCTGGCCGAGATCCCGCGTGTACGTGAAGACCTCGGCTTCCCGCCACTGGTGACGCCGACGTCGCAGATCGTCGGCACCCAGGCGTTCTTCAACGTGCTGGCGGGGGAGCGCTACAAGACCATCACCAACGAAGTGAAGCTTTACCTGCAAGGCGGCTACGGCAAGGCGCCGGGCGCGGTGAACGAGAAGCTGCGTCGCCAGGCCATCGGCAGCGAAGAGGTGATCGATGTGCGCCCGGCCGACCTGCTCAAGCCGGAAATGACCAAGCTGCGCGGTGAAATCGGCGCGTTGGCCAAGTCCGAAGAAGACGTGTTGACCTACGCCATGTTCCCGGACATCGGCCGCAAGTTCCTCGAGGAGCGCGACGCCGGCACCCTCGCACCGGAAGTGCTGTTGCCGATTCCAGAAGCCGGCGGCGTTGCGCGCGCCGGTGGCGAAGGCGTGCCGACCGAGTTCGTCATCGATGTGCACGGCGAAAGCTACCGCGTGGACATCACCGGCGTCGGCGTGAAAGCCGAAGGCAAGCGCCACTTCTACCTGTCCATCGATGGCATGCCGGAAGAAGTGGTGTTCGAGCCGCTCAACGAGTTTGTCAGCGGTGGCAGCAGCAAGCGCAAGCAGGCCACCGAGCCGGGTCATGTCAGCACGGCCATGCCGGGCAATATCGTCGACGTGCTGGTCAAGGAAGGTGACGTGGTCAAGGCCGGCCAGGCCGTGCTGATCACTGAAGCCATGAAGATGGAAACCGAAGTGCAGGCAGCCATTGCCGGCAAGGTGACCGTTGTCCACGTGGCCAAGGGCGATCGGGTGAACCCTGGCGAAATCCTGATCGAAATCGAAGGCTGATACAGCCTTCGACACAACCGTTTAATCCTCGGGGGGGCAGGTGCCCCCCTTTTTTTTCGCCCGCAATTGGGTCAAAAACCCATCCGCCACTGGGCTATCAGGCCTTGGTTGCTGCTGTGGGTGCCTGTTTCAGCGCTGTAGGCCAGGCCGAGCGTGTGGGTTGAGGAGAGAGCCAGATCCAGCCCGGCCTGCAGGTTGAGGCTGTTGCGGTCGAGGGACGCACCCTGGATGGTGAACCCGTCAATGCCGCCCTGGCGAAAGGACTGGCGCACCTGGCTGTCGACGTTGCCATACAGGTGTTTCCAGCTCGTGCTCAGGTGGGGCGTGAGGATCATCTGATTGTCGAACCGAAACGGTTTGGCCAGGCGCAGGCCAACGGTGCTGCTCAGGTTTTGCTGGGTTTGCGCAGCGACGTTCAGCGCGGCAGGCCCGCCTTGTTCCTTGAAGCTGTCACGGCTGTAGCGCTGGTAGCCAAGCCCGGCAAAGGGTTCGATGCCGATGTCGGCATCGCCCAATTGGTAACCCGCCTCGCCGAAGACCGTCTGGCTGTTGGCGTCGTAGCGGCCTTTGAGCGCGTCCTTGTAACCCAGGATTTCAACCTTGCGTTGATTCTGGCCGGCATGGCTGCTGTAGATCGCCCCCAGGCGCAAGGCCAGCGGGCCGTCCTGACGCACGGCGTAACCGCCCAGGTGCCAGCTGTCCAGGTCGGCGCTGAAGCGTTGCGTATCGAGGTTGCTGCTGGATTTTGCGCCCAGCACACCGACGCGCCAGGCAGGGTCGACGGCCCAGTCGGCGCCGAATAGAACGCCTTGGTTGGCCGTGTCCAGGCCGGCGCTGCCGCGCTGACTGTCGAGGCCGCCTTCGCTGCCGAGGTTTTTGATCCAGAAGTGGCCGTCGGTGCCGGTGGGCAATTCGCGCAGGGTCCAAAGCACTCGGTTGCCAAGTTGTTGGGTGGTGTTCTGGGTGCAGTCGCCAGGTTCGCATTCTGGCTGCCGGCCAGTTGTTCAAGGGCCGCGCCGAACGCACCCGGTTTCTGCGTGAGCTCAGCGTTGAGCTTTTCCAGGGCCTTGATCTGTTCCGAGCTCAACTTGCCCGACTGCAACAGGCGAGTCAGTGCCGGTTCCAGCACCTTCGCCACCTGCCGACCGTTGTGTGTGGTGGCTTGCCCGAGGAAATAGCCGTTGATGGGCGCCTCTTCAGCATCGGGGCTATCGAATTCGGGGCTATCGAACCACTCAAAAGCCGGTGCGTCGTAGGGTTGATACCTGTACGGCATGTATTCGATATCGCCACGCGCTTGGGCATGTGGAAGGAGGGCGGCCGCTAAAAGGCTGCTGATAACGACAATACTGCGGGGTGTCATGGGCATGGATTCCCAACCTCTGGTGGATGAGGGCGGGAATTTAGCGAGAGGGGGTCGGGATAAATGTCAGGCGGTAGCTCCATACCGTGCCGGAGTCGTCTCTATCCGTGCGCAAGCAGCGGTGTATGCAATTTATTGCGTAAAAAGTACCGGTCGAATAGGTTTAAATGCATTTAAATGCAGTTTATAGGTAGGTAGATCTACCGCTGGACCTTGCAGCTCCGCAAGTACAGCTGAGCTTAACTGCGGCGCACATAGCCCTTGCCATAATGCCGCTCCATCCGCGCCTGGATCAGCTCCAGGCCGAGCGACAACACCCAGTAGATGATCGCCGCCGTGGTCAGCATCTCGATATAGCGATAGCTCGAGCGGCCATAGGACTGCGCCAGGAACATCACTTCCCACACGCCCATCACCGAGATCAGCGACGAATCCTTGAGCATCGAGATGAACTGGTTGGTGGCGGGCGGGATGATGGTGCGCATCGCCTGGGGCAGGGTGACATGCCAGAAGATCGCGCTGTCGCGCATGCCCAAGGCAAGTGCGGCTTCGCGCTGACCTTGGGCGACGCCGAGGATGCCGGCGCGGAAAATTTCACTCAAGTAGGCGCCGTAGTTCAGCGAGAGCGCGATGATCCCGGCGACGATGGCGCCCGGCACCAGGCCCAGTTGGGGCAGGCCGAGGTAGATCAGCAGGATCTGGATCAGCAGCGGCGTGCCGCGAAAGAACGACGCGTAAAAACTTGCGATTCCGAACGCCACTGCGCTGTTCGACAGGCGTCCCAGTGCCGTGACAAACCCCAGCACCGAAGAAATCCCGATCGAACACAGGCACAAAAACAGCGTCAGCGCCGCACCTTGCAGGAAACCGTTGGGTGCCAGGTGCAGGCCCATCAGGTTGGGCAGCTTGTCGAGAATGATCGAGAACTTCAGGTCAAAGCTCAGGAAGAAGCTGGCGAACAGGCAGAACAGCGCGGCCCAGGTCAGGTACAGCCGGGTCCGGAAACCGAAGAGCCGCTGCCATCGCGACTCACTGACCGGCGGTTTGGGCGGTGTGGGGAACGCAGTCATTGGCTGATGTCGGCGCCGATCCATTTTTGCGACAGCTTGCTCAGGGTGCCGTCCTGTTTCAACTGCGCGAAGACTTCACGCACTTTGCTGTCCCACTGCGCGTCGCCTTTTTCGATGGCCACTGAATTGGGTTCCGCATACAGCGGCTCGCCGGCCAGCTTGAAGCGCTTGTCCTGTGTCAGGCGCGGTTGAGCGGTGACCAGGTTGGTGAGGATTGCATCCAGGCGCACGCCGGCGCCCAGGCCGAGGTCCTGGAAGGCCACGTTGTCGGTGTCGTAGGGCGCGACCTGCACGTCTTCGAACGGGTACTGCAACGGCGTGTCTTCAGCGCCTTCGATCACCAGGTTCTTGTTCAGGTAGCTCTCATAGCTGGAGGCGCTGGTGAGGCCGACTTTCTTGCCGCTCAGGTCCTTGGCGCCGTGGATGCGATCATCCTTGGCATTGACCACGATGACCGCCGGCGAAGCGTAGTACTCCACCGGGAAGTCGAACACTTCGGCGCGGGCCTTGCTCGGGGTCATGGAGCAGATGCAGATGTCATAGCGGCCGCTCCAGCGGCCGGCGGCGATCACGTCCCAGGACGGGGTTTCCAGACGCAACTTCACACCCAGTTTCTGCGCCACGGCCTTGGCCACGTCCACGTCGAAACCGTCGAGTTGGTTCTGGTCGTTCAGAAACGAGAAGGGCGGGTAGCTTTCCATCAGCACGCCGACCAGTTCTTTGTTTTTCTCGACCCGGTCCAGCGTGGCACCGCCGAAGGCTTGTGTCGACGCAGCCAGAATCGTCAGGCCCAGGGCCAGCAGCGGTTTAAGTTTCACGGGGAGACACCTTGAAAAAAGAGTTGTTATAAACAGAATTGAACGTATTAAATAGTTATAAGAACGACTCTCATAGTGAGTTATTTTCATAAGCTTATGAGTAAAAAGCATATGACCACAGCAACAGTGATTCTCGATGGCGGCATGGGCCGTGAACTGCAACGCCGTGGTGCGCCGTTCCGGCAGCCGGAGTGGTCGGCGCTGGCCTTGAGCGAAGCGCCGCAAGCGGTGGAAGCGGTGCATGCGGCATACATCGAAAGCGGTGCCGATGTCATCACCAGCAACAGCTACGCGGTGGTGCCCTTCCATATCGGCGAAGAGCGCTTCGCTGCAGAAGGCCAGGCATTGGCGGCGCTGGCCGGCGAGCTGGCGCGACGGGCGGTGCAGGCATCCGGCAAGGCGGTGCGCGTGGCGGGCTCACTGCCGCCGCTGTTTGGTTCGTATCGCCCCGATCTGTTCGAGCCACAGCGCGTCAACGAACTGTTGACCCCTTTGGTGCAAGGCCTCGCACCGTTTGTCGATCTGTGGCTGGCCGAAACCCAGAGTTCGATTGCCGAAGCGCGGGCGATCCACGCCGGTCTGCCGCAGGACGGCAAGCCGTTCTGGCTATCGTTTACCTTGAAGGACGAAGACACCGACGACGTTCCGCGCCTGCGTTCCGGCGAACCGGTGGCGGACGCGGCAGAAGCGGCGGCGCAGTTGGGCGTGCGCGTGCTGCTGTTCAACTGCAGCCAGCCCGAAGTGATCGGTGATGCCATTGATGCCGCGCGCCAGACGTTCGAACGCCTGGGCGTACAGATTGACGTGGGCGCCTACGCCAACGCCTTTCCGCCGCAGCCTGAGGAAGCCACGGCCAACGATGGTCTGGACCCGTTGCGTGAGGATCTGGACCCGCCGGGCTACCTGCATTGGGCGGCGGACTGGCAGGCGCGCGGTGCCAGCCACCTGGGCGGATGCTGTGGGATCGGGCCGGAGCATATTGCGGTATTGGCCCGGAAGCTGAGGTAGTTGAACCCAAACCCATCCAATGGTGGG
Organism: Pseudomonas cedrina subsp. fulgida; assembly: GCA_016937595.1. GTDB lineage: Bacteria > Pseudomonadota > Gammaproteobacteria > Pseudomonadales > Pseudomonadaceae > Aquipseudomonas > Aquipseudomonas fulgida. The sequence continues at coordinate 13,693 of JAFHKH010000153.1, forward strand.
AGCTGTGGTGTTTGGGAGGGTCAGGCCCAATGGCGTTCAGTTAAGCGCAGATCCCCTGTGGGAGCTGGCTTGCCCGCGATAGCGGTGGGCCACTCACCATCAATGTTTGCAGGACTGACGCCTTCGCGGGCAAGCCCGCTCCCACAGTTTTCGGTGCCTGGCACAGGACTGGCGGGCACCCTCAATCCCCTGTGGGAGCTGGCTTGCCTGCGAAGGCGGTGGATCAGCCAGCAGATTTATTCACTGACACACCGCCTTCGCGAGCAAGCCCGCTCCCACATTTGAACTGTGTTATCAGGCCGCCGTTATCGCCGGGCCGAAACCCTTGAGCACACGATCAGACAGCAACTGCGCCAGCTCTATCAACTGCGCAACGCCGAGCAATTCCTCTCGTTTCGGGCCTTCCAAGTCAAAGGCAAGGTCGCAACTCAGCGCATTGGCCGAGGCGAGGGTTTCGCTGAGGTTGACCAGCAGGTCTTCGTCCTATCACGCTTCACCACCTGAAAGCCGAATTCCCCTACAAACACTTCCGAACTAACGCTGGCATGGCTCCAGCCAAAAGACCCC
>JAFHKH010000154.1 GCA_016937595.1 Pseudomonas cedrina subsp. fulgida
AGCGTCCAGGGCGGCGTCCCACGCGGAGCATGGGAACGATCGGGTTACACCAGGTGCAGCGCGGTCAGCAGCATGTCGATCGCCTTGATGCCCACGAACGGCACCACCAGCCCGCCCAGCCCGTAGATCAGCAGGTTGCGCCGCAGCAAGGCCGCCGCACTTGCGGCCTGCACGCGCACACCGCGCAGCGCCAGCGGAATCAGCACCACAATGATCAGCGCGTTGAACACAATGGCCGAGAGGATCGCGCTCTGCGGGCTCTGCAAGTGCATCACGTTGAGCACGCCGAGTTGCGGGTAGATCGCGGCGAACAGCGCCGGCAGGATGGCGAAGTACTTGGCCACGTCGTTGGCGATGGAAAACGTGGTCAGCGCACCGCGCGTCACCAGCAATTCCTTGCCGATCTGCACCACGTCCAGCAGCTTGGTCGGGTCGCTGTCGAGGTCGACCATATTGGCGGCCTCGCGGGCGGCCTGGGTGCCGTCGTTCATCGCCATGCCGACGTCAGCCTGGGCCAGCGCCGGGGCGTCGTTGGCGCCGTCGCCGCACATCGCCACCAGGCGACCGTCGTTCTGCTCATGACGAATGCGCGCGAGTTTTTTCTCCGGCGTGGCTTCGGCCAACACGTCATCCACGCCGGCTTCGGCAGCAATCGCAGCGGCCGTCAGCGGGTTGTCGCCCGTCACCATCACGGTACGAATACCGAGTGTGCGCAGCTCGGCGAAACGCTCGCGGATGCCGGGCTTGACCACGTCCTTGAGGTGGATCGCACCGAGCAACTTGCCATCGGCACACACCAGCAACGGCGTGCCGCCGCTCTGGGCGATCTTGTCGATTTCCCGCGACAGCGCAGGTGCAAGGTCGCTGCGTTGTTGACCGATAAACGCCAGCAACGAATCCACCGCGCCTTTGCGATATACGCGGCCCTGGCAGTCGACGCCGGACAAACGGGTCTCGGCACTGAACGCCACGACCGTCAGCTCATCCGCCGAGGGCTCGGCCTGTGGGTGCAAGGCGCGCAGGTACTCGACGATGGATTTACCTTCCGCCGTGTCATCGCCCAGGGAGGCAAACAACGCGCCCTCGGCCATTTCCTTGCCGCTCACGCCGGGCGCCGCGACCACCGCGGTACAACGACGGTTACCAAAGGTGATGGTGCCGGTCTTGTCCAGCAACAACACGTGCACGTCACCCGCCGCCTCAACGGCACGGCCGGACTTGGCGATCACATTGAGGCGCACCAGGCGGTCCATGCCGGCGATACCGATGGCCGACAACAAGCCACCGATGGTGGTAGGAATCAGCGTCACCAGCAGTGCGACCAGGAACACCAGGGGCAAGCTGCCATTGGCGAAGTGGGCGAACGGCTGCAGGGTCACCACCACCAGCAGGAAGATCAGGGTCAGGCCGATCAGCAGGATATCCAGCGCGACTTCGTTGGGGGTTTTCTGGCGTTTGGCGCCTTCCACCAGCGCGATCATGCGGTCCAGCGTGGACTCACCGGGGTTGGCGGTGATGCGGATCAGCAGCCAGTCCGACACCAGGCGCGTGTTGCCGGTCACGGCCGAACGATCACCACCGGATTCGCGGATGACCGGCGCGGATTCACCGGTGATGGCGGCTTCATTGACTGCCGCGATCCCTTCGATGACTTCGCCGTCACCGGGGATCATTTCCCCGGCGGCCACGCGCACCACATCGCCCTTGCGCAAACTGGCGGCCGGTACGACCTTGAAGCTGCCGTCGCCTTCCTTGCGACGGGCGCTCAAGCCTTCGCTGCCGGCCTTGAGGCTGTCGGCGCGCGCCTTGCCACGTCCTTCGGCCAAGGCTTCAGCGAAGTTGGCGAACAGCACGGTGAACCACAACCATACGGCGATCTGCACAGCGACAGAGGTCGGCACGGCAGTGTCGGGCACAAAGCACAGCACGGTAGTGAGGATCGCGGTCAGCTCGACCACCAACATCACCGGCGAGCGCTGCAATTGGCGCGGGTCCAGCTTGACGAACGCCTGGATCAGCGCCGGGCGCCATAGGGCGGAGATTGCGGTTTTGGCGGGTTCCTGGGGTGTGACCGGGGCCGCGTTTTTTACAGGCATATTCATGTTCATATCCCCTAATCAGAAGCCCATGCTCAGGTGTTCAGCAATGGGACCCAGCGCCAGCGTCGGCAGGAAAGTCAGGCCGCCCACCAGCAAAATGGTCACGGTCAACAGGGTCACGAACAACGGACCATGGGTCGGGAAGCTGTTCTGGTTGATGGGTGCGCTCTTCTTCATCGCCAGGCTGCCGGCCAGGGCCAGGACCGGGAGGATGTAGCCGAAGCGGCCGAGCAACATGCCCAGGCCCAGCATCAGGTTATGGAACGGCGTGTTGGCGCTGAAACCGCCGAACGCCGAGCCGTTGTTGGCGCTGGCCGAGGTGTAGGCGTAGAGCAACTGGCTGAAACCGTGAGGGCCGGGGTTACTGATGGCACCGGCCGGGCCAGGCAGGCTGGCGGCGATGGCGCCGAGCACGAGCACGCCGACCGGCATCACCAGCAAGGTCACCACCAGCAGTTGCACTTCCTTGGCCTGCAGCTTCTTGCCCAGGTATTCCGGGGTGCGGCCGATCATCAGGCCGGCGAGGAACACCGCGATCAACACGTTGAGCAACATGCCGTACATGCCGGCGCCGACGCCGCCGAAGATCACTTCGCCAACCATCATGTTGACCATCGCCACCATCCCGCTGAGGGGGTTGAGGCTGTCCTGCATGCCGTTGACCGAACCGTTGGACGCCGCCGTCGTCGCCACCGACCACAACACGGTGCCGGTGGTGCCGAAGCGCGCTTCCTTGCCTTCCAGCGGCGCGGTTTGTTCCACGGCCGGGTTGTTCAGGGTCGGGTTGGGCTGGTATTCGGACCACAGCGAGGTCGCGCCGCCGATCAGGAACAGCGCCAGCATGCAGCCAAGAATGGCGCGGCTCTGGCGCAGGTCTTTGACGTAATGGCCGAAGGTAAACACCAGCGCCACCGGGATCAGGATGATCGACGCCAGTTCAAACAGGTTGGCCCAGGCCGTCGGGTCTTCAAACGGATGCGCCGAGTTGACGCCGAAGAAGCCACCGCCATTGGTGCCCAGCTGCTTGATCGCAATCTGGCTGGCCGCCGGGCCCAGGGGGATCACCTGATCCACGCCTTGCAGCGTCACGGCATCCACGTAATGCGCAAAGGTCTGCGGTACGCCCTGCCACACCAGGAACAGCGCCAGCACCAGGCACAACGGCAGCAAGCCGTAGAGGGTGGCGCGGGTCATATCGACCCAGAAGTTACCCAAGGTCTGCGCGGATTTGCGACCGATCCCACGGCATAAGGCGACCAGGACTGCAAGACCGGTGGCCGCACTGACGAAGTTCTGCACCGTCAGGCCGGCCATCTGGCTCAGGTAGCTCAGGGACGCCTCACCGCTGTAGGACTGCCAGTTGGTGTTGGTCATGAAACTGACCGCCGTGTTGAAGGCCAGCGTCCATTCCTGGCCCGGCAATTTCTGCGGGTTCAGTGGGAGATAGTCCTGGAACAACAGGATCGCGAACAACAGCAAAAAGCCCGCGAGGTTGAACGCGAGCAAGGCCAACGTGTATTTCTGCCAGCTTTGTTCCTGCTGCTCGTCCACGCCCGACAGCCGATAACAGGCTCTTTCCACCGGGCCCAGCAGCGGGGTCAACCAGGTGCGTTGGCCTTCCATCACTTTGTAGTAAAACCGCCCGAGAAACGGCGCCGGCACCAGCACCACCGCGAAGAAGGCGATGATCAGCCAATAGTCATAACTGTGCATGGCCAGCTCCTAGTTCCGATCCGCGCGTAACAGCGCAACCAGCAGATAAATGAACAGCGCCACGGCCAATAGCAGTGACACCCCGTCCAGAACACTCATGGAAGTCTCTCCGTTCAGCGGCGAGTGCCGCGTGTGGGGCAATTGTCCGCAGGAGTGGCGTAAAGGAACGAGAGCGAGGCAGTGGGCGGGGCGTAAAGACGGCGTAAAGAGTGGGTTTATGCGGGGTTTACAGGGGGATTTGCTGTGGCTGGGAGGGCCTCATCGCGGCAAGCCCGGCTCCCACACTCGACCGCGTTTCAGCAGGAAATACGCGGTCTAATGTGGGAGCGGGCTTGCCCGCGAAGACGCCAGCTCAGTCAACACAGCACCTATCTGGTGCAACGCAGGGCAAATTCAAACGCCAAACCGTTCCCGTGGCGACAGTTACACGGCTTTACGACAATGATTCTCAGCCTGGCATGCACGCTGCAACACCTTGAATCATTCAAAACCGTTCAGGGAGCAGCACAATGAACACACAACTTAAACCCACCTTGGGCACCCTGCATTTGTGGGGTATCGCAGTCGGGCTGGTCATTTCCGGCGAATACTTCGGCTGGAGCTATGGCTGGGGCGTGGCCGGGACCTTGGGCTTCCTGGTGACCTCATTGATGGTCGCCGCGATGTACACCTGCTTCATCTTCAGTTTCACCGAGCTGACTACCGCGATTCCCCATGCGGGCGGGCCATTTGCCTACAGCCGCCGCGCCTTTGGCGAGAAAGGCGGCTTGATCGCCGGGCTCGCGACCTTGATCGAATTCGTCTTTGCGCCCCCCGCCATCGCCTTGGCCATCGGCGCTTACCTGAATGTGCAGTTTCCGGCGCTCGACCCCAAGCATGCGGCCGTCGGTGCGTATATCGTGTTCATGGGCCTGAACATCCTCGGCGTCAAACTCGCCGCGACCTTTGAGCTGGTGGTGTGCGTGCTCGCCGTCGCGGAGTTGCTGGTGTTCATGGGCGTCGTCGCGCCGGCCTTCAGCTTCAGCCACTTCGCCCTGAACGGCTGGGCCGGCTCCGACACCTTCGGCGCCCCAGCGATTGCCGGCATGTTTGCCGCGATTCCCTTCGCCATCTGGTTCTTCCTCGCCATCGAAGGCGCGGCCATGGCCGCCGAAGAAGCGAAAGATCCGAAGCGCACCATTCCAAAGGCCTACATCAGCGGCATCCTGACCCTGGTAATCCTGGCCATGGGCGTGATGTTCTTTGCCGGCGGCGTCGGCGACTGGCGCACCCTGTCGAACATCAACGACCCGCTGCCGCAAGCCATGAAAACCGTGGTCGGCGACAGCTCCGGCTGGTTGCACATGCTGGTCTGGATCGGCCTGTTCGGCCTGGTGGCGAGTTTCCACGGCATCATCCTCGGCTATTCGCGCCAATTCTTCGCCCTGGCCCGCGCCGGCTACCTGCCGTCCTTCCTCGCCAAACTGTCGCGTTTCCAGACACCGCACCGCGCCATCCTCGCCGGCGGCGTGGTCGGTATTGCCGCCATCTACAGCGACGGCCTGATCAACCTGGGCGGCATGACCCTGACCGCCGCCATGATCACCATGGCCGTATTCGGCGCCATCGTGATGTACATCATGAGCATGCTCAGCCTGTTCAAACTGCGCAAAACCGAACCGCTGCTGGAGCGCACCTTCCGCGCCCCCGGCTACCCCATCGTGCCAGGCATCGCCTTGGTGCTGGCAGTGGTGTGCCTGGTGGCCATGGCCTGGTTCAACACACTGATCGGGCTGATCTTCCTCGGCTTCATGGCCGTCGGCTTCGCCTACTTCCAGATGACCGCGCAAGACCGCGCCGATGCACCGGCGGATGCGATGTTGACCGGGCTCTGATCCATTCGAGGCAGAACGGGCCTACACTGAACTAGTAAGAAAGCCCGTTACTCAAAGCAGTCATTACCGTGGGAACGTTCTCCCACGGCGATCTGCCTCAAGGAGAGCCTTATGCCGTGGTACGCGTGGTTGATAATGGTGGTCGCGATCGGGTCGATCGTCGGAGGGCTGATGATGCTGCGTGACAGCGCCAACAAAGTCGAACTCACCGACGAACAACGCAAGCGCGTGGCCGAACGCAACGCCCAGGCGGATGCCAAGGATGCGCAGGACCGCTGAGCCAAGGGTTACTCCCAATCCGCCTTGGCGATCTGCAACCCGTGCTGCGCCTTATAGGCAGCACGCTCCGGCTGGCTCCAGCCAGTGAGCAACTCATCTTCCAGCTTGTAGACCTCAACCCCCAGCGGCCGACACACCGCCAGCGGGTCCTGCGCCTCTGGCCCCCACATCGGCAACGACAAGTCCCCACCGGGGCAAGTCGACAACGCACACAACACATCGATCTCGGCAAAAAACTCCAAGTAGTCGCCCTTCTGCGCCGGGCACGCCTTCATGAAATACATGTCGTCATGATTCAAGCCCGTGCACTGGAAAATATTCAGCACATCATGCACATCGAACTCCGTCAGACCGTGAGGCAAAACCGCCCGCGTCAGGTTCGAATGACAATGGTGATGAAAGTCCTCACCGGTCAGCATCCGGTTCACATACGGATCACACCGCGTGCCGAGCAAATCATGCAGACGCCCGCCATGCTCATCGATGCCATAACTGGCCAGGCTGTCATCGGTGATCGTCAGCAGAGGCCGCAAAAACGGCAGGTTCGACCACAACCGGTCATGGGTACTCACATGCGCCCCCTGCAACTGACGCGTGCGTGCTGCCCACAACCGCTCGCGCGGATCATGGGCGTTCCACACATTGAAGTCCCCCACCTGCGGACCGACCGGCGTGGTCACGCGGAATACATGTCCAGCCGGAACTGTCCATGCCCTGCCCGTACGGATCGGCACCTCGAACTGCTCAACCAAGGTGCGCTGCGTTTTTTGGTCACGAACACGCTCATAAAACGCCGTGTCGACCTGCAACGCCGAACCTTTACTGACCTGATACGCCGCCGGATAGTCTTTGAACATGATGCAGATCCTCGATCAAGGGTGAGTAAACAAAGCCAACGACAAGCACTGCGAATCATCCAGGTACAGGCTCATCGCCTCCCCCGCCGCCGGCTTATCATTGTCGAGCAGGAGTTGATAAATCTCACGATCACGCTCCAGCCACGGCGACTGGAAACGCTGCTCATCGGGCGCCGCACAAAACACCAGACGCAACTGCGCGATAACCCGGGCAAAAAACTCATCGAACAACGGGCTGCGCATCAACCCGACAACCTGCTGATGAAACACCAGACTGTGAGTAGCGACCGCCCGCCAATCCTCACGCTCACGGGCCAGGGTCGTGGCGTCGATTGCATTCTGCATGCGCTCGGATTGATCGTCCGTCAGCGGGCCACTCTGAGCGATAGCCTGCAACTCCAGGGTGCGGCGGACCACAAACAAGTCATACACCTCCTCCCGCTCCAACCGCCGGACCATGACGCCTTTGTTGCGCACGTAGCGCGTCAGGCCTTCCTGGCCGAGCCGGTGCAAGGCTTCGCGGATGGTATTGCGCGATGCGTTGTAGGCGGTTACCAGTTCGGCTTCGATCAATGGCATGCCGGGTAACAGCCGCCCGCCGATGATGTCGGCGCGCAGTTCCAGGGCGATTTGGTCGGCTAGGGTGAGGGTGAGGGTCATAGTTACCTTGGGATTGTTGAACAATCTGGTTTGTGGAGGTAATCACTTTTCGTGCCAAGGCGTTTGAGTTTGAACCGCAGGATCCTGACTAAGAGAAAGGCCGGTCAATGACCGGCCTCCTCGGCTTACTTAATTGAGCACCAGCCTCTCGCGGTTCTTTTCCAGCAACGCCTTGCCGATCCCCTTCACTTCCAACAATTCGTCCACCGCCGTGAACGGGCCATTGCTCTCGCGGTAGGCCACGATCGCCTTGGCTTTAGCGGCACCGATGCCGAAGAGATCACGGCGCAAGGTTTCGGCGTCGGCGGCGTTGAGGTTGACCTTGGCGGACTGCTCGGCCTTGGACATCTGCGCGGTGATGGGGGTTGGGGCTTCGGGCTTGATGGACGGGGCTGCGGTGGTGGTGACGGAGAGGGTGGTGAGGAAGGCGAAGATGAGGGAGGTGAGGTAGGTGTTTTGCATTTGACGCTCCATGATATTGGTGAGGGAAAAGCAGCTTTTCCGAAGCTGCTTTTCAAACTTAGGTCATGTTGGAGATTCGTCAAAAATGCTTGAGTAACAGGGTGTTAATTCACGGTTCAAGGCGGCGCTGTTGGTAGATCCAGTCGACGATTTCGCCATCGGGGGAGTACCCGCTCACGGTGTCTCGCAGCAGTTGGCGGACGCGGGTGTAATCGTCCTGATCCACCGCGGCCAGCAGCTCGGTCAGCTTGCTCTTTAGCACTTCCCAGGAAAGATGATCTTCGTTAGCGCTCATGATCATGGGGTGCCGGGTGGCGATTACGTTGTCGCCAATCAGCAACTCTTCGTAAAGCTTTTCGCCGGGGCGCAGACCGGTAAATTCGATGGCGATGTCGCCGTGAGGATTCTTGTCGGAGCGCACGCTCAAGCCGGAGAGATGGATCATTTTTTCGGCAAGCTCGACAATTTTTACGGGTTCACCCATATCGAGTACAAACACGTCGCCGCCCTGCCCCATGGAGCCGGCTTGGATGACTAGCTGGGCCGCCTCAGGAATCGTCATAAAGTAACGCGTGATCTTCGGATGAGTGACCGTCAGCGGTCCGCCGGATTTGATCTGCTTATGAAACAATGGAATTACAGAACCGGAGGAACCCAGTACATTGCCAAAGCGAACCATAGTGAATCGAGTTTTGTTAACCCGCGACACTTTGGATTTTTCACCAAAAAGAACGGGGGCCAACTCACGACTGAGTGCCTGCAACGTCAGCTCGGCTAAGCGCTTAGTACTACCCATGACATTGGTGGGTCGCACCGCCTTGTCGGTGGATATCAGGACAAAATTCGCCACACCTGACTGTAGCGATGCTTGGGCAGTATTCAAAGTCCCTATTACATTGTTCAAAACGCCTTCGGCGATATTGTGCTCGACCATAGGCACGTGTTTATAGGCTGCGGCGTGATAAACCGTACCTACTTTCCATGTTTTCATGACATCTAACAATTTCCCGGCATCACGCACCGATCCCAGAATAGGTAATAGCTTTACCGGCAGAGACTCACGAGAGATACGCTGTTCGAGTTCAGAGAGAATACTATAAAGATTAAATTCACTATGATCGAATAAAATTAGCGCTAAAGGGCGCAATGACAGTATTTGACGGCAGAGTTCGGATCCAATGGAGCCACCGGCGCCGGTTACTAGAACACTCTGCCCCTTGATGCAATGCTCCAGCAACTCGTCCTGAGCGGGGACTGAATCACGCCCAAGCAAGTCAGCAACATCCACTTCTTGAATGTCGTCCACTTTGACTCTGCCACTGGCAAGGTCCATGAAGCCAGGGACGCTGCGCACATGAAGCGGGAAGCCCTCAAGGAAACTAAGTATTTCTCGACGACGGCCACGATTGGAGGACGGTATGGCCAAGAGTATTTGTTGAGCCCCCGTAGCCTCTATCATACGCTGAATATGTTTGGGCTTATAAACCTGAAGCCCCGATATAATTCGGTCAGTGATGCTTGAGTCATCGTCAATGAAAGCCACTGGGCGCATTAGGCGCCCCATGCGAAGCGCGGCAACCAATTGGTTACCTGCGGAGCCTGCGCCGTAAATTGCCACACGTGGTAAACCACCTTCCCGGTTGGCAAATGGCACATGCTGAGATGCCAAAAACCAGTCGCCCAAGAAAAATTGACGCATGGTAAGGCGAATGCCACCGACCATGATCATACTGAGCCACCAATAATTGAAGATAATTGAGCGCGGGACCACATGTTGGTGATTGCTGTACCAATAAACCAGCAGCCCCAGCAGTAACGACGACAGACTCGTGGCCTTAATGATTGCGATCAGGGCATCGTTACCGAAATATCGCATCACTGCCCTGTACATTCCCAAACGAATGAACAAAGGAATGGCGACCACAGGCGCCGCCAAAAACAACCAAAAATGATTGATCAACGGATCGATCATTTCTTCCGTTCCTAGCCTGACGATGAAAGCCAGCCACACTGCAGCCCAAAGAACTACGACGTCGGCAGATACCTGGATCAGTCGTTTCTTCCTTCTAGGCAACCCGAGTAGCTTCGCCCGAAATTTGTCCATCACCCCTTCGTCCACTCAAACAGCTCCTGATATCGTCATGCGTGCCCCTATTCTATGTCTCTCTGCCAATCCTGGCTCAAAAATCTTCGTGGAATGCCTCCTGTAGCCAACAGCATTGGCTACGGATACACCAGCCCTGAACATCCCAAACCACCGCAGACAAGACAACTGACGCCGAAAATGGGCAACGCCAACAACCGATATAGCAATGCGTACTCGACAAACTATTGGGCACGCGTTCTGCGTAGGCCCGCTAGCTACGCGCAGCAGGGGCAACGTAGTTGTTCACCGCAGGGTTGATCCATAGGAGCCTAATAGTGATGCTACGGCGCTGCCCGATCCGCTGATCGGAGCATGTAATCCATGTCGCCATATGAGTACGGACGGCTCCGTCAACCCTCAGATGACGATGGGGAATACAGACCGCTAGTCCCCGAAGCTGCCTGAATCGAGCTAGATCTATTCGTCATGCCGATCAATCGTTCATAAAAACTCGCGCTAGTACAGAGGGTACGCCGCGAAACGCCCATACCATCATGTACAACCGCTTCATGCGATTACCATTGGTTACTGGTAAAAAATGAGGGAGATTAGAATGTGTCGAACCGAAAACATTCAAACCACGAGCAATTATTTTTCGGTACCGGGCGTATATACGCTTATCCGAGAGGCTCAGTGGACTCGCCTGCTGCAGCCACCAAGCTTCTTCTGCTCAGATGTGCAGAAAAACCCCAATATTGTGGCGATACAAGCTTCTTCGTCAATGATATGACCAATACCAGCGCCAAGCTAACGCAATAAATGAGCGGGATATATCGCCCAAATAGGAAATAGTGATTGCGCATTAACGCCAATATCGCCACGATCCTTTATTGATTACTTAACGGCTTGCTAAGAAACCTCAGGCCCACATAAGAAATGAACAATATCATCAAGTAGGCAATAACAAAAGGAATTATACTATACAACCCCGTCCTAGGAAGCAACATTATCTTGACAAATAGCATTACATGAGCCCCGAACACCAAAGTATTTGTAGAGTTTACTAGCTTAGATAAAGCCGCACCGAACACCAATGCTATAGGAATATAAAGCAGTGGAACTCCTAGACTGTACGCATAAAAATCAGCAAACAGTGACCAACCCATTCCGTTTCCGTTTTGGTAAGCACCATCAACCAGATACAACTTTGACAAGTACTGTCCAAAATAAAGTTCATCTAGGGGTATAGACAAACCTATGATTTTCGCAATCATCGGGGCAACAGGAAACATACTGTGCAAATAAGCAATAGCAGGATATGAATCAACTTGCGTTGCGGAGAATATATAAAGCGCAGTGTGCCCCTGATTATCTATAAACCAGGGCAGCAAATTGGAGGCATGTTCTCCAAAATGAAAGTCTCTGACACCAAAAGACGAAAGGAACATCAGGGCTGCCATCAGCACTGGAATTGCTATAATCGCGAACCTGTTAATAGGCCTTATTTGAGTGTGAACAACCCAAACAAACAGGAGGGCAAACCCCATCATCCCACCCCGAACCCCGACGCTCATCGAGGCCGCGTAATATATACCAAGCATGCAGAGAGTTAAATATGAAAGCCATTTTATTTTAGATGCAAATGCAAGACCCAAAGCGAGTAAAAGGCCATACTGCGCAGCTGTACTACCGCGCGTTGTGAAATCAGCCGACCCTTTATATATTGAAGTATAGCTTTGGGTATGGGCAACGTGATAAACCTCAGGAAAACTAATCAAAAAAACCGAGAATGATAAAATCGCCAGTATAAGCGCTGGAAACTTCAGAAAATTATTTAGCCGAGAGTCGACACTTCCAAACGAAATTCCCCGATACGCTATTGCAAACATATAGCCCGCATGAAGTGATAACAAGCATGTCACAATGTACGATGTAAGCCTTAATGCCTCTTCGCTTGTAAGACTCATGACTATAAAGTACGGCATATTAACCGAAAACATTGTACTCGGCCATTTATTGTCCATTGGGTCATACCCAATTGCATGAGCTACATATCTACCGCCCACAAAAAGCCCGGTGCAAGCCAGAAAAAAAACATACGTATGAACAACAGTTTTGTGAACCGCCACACTCGTTGCAGCCAAATAAATAAGAGTGCCAACTACTGCGACCGACGCCCAATTTTCAACTTGTGCCGTCGTAGCTCCATTAGCAAAAAAAACAACAAGCAAATGAAACAAACCCATTAAAAACAAGCTACATAGAGCTATATTGCGCGGGGCTGAAAATAAATCTCGAGTCATTATGCTCATATGCTTCCTGCTTTCATCCAAAGAGCTTCAAAGCTGCGCATAATGCCACAAACACCAATTTTAAAATAGAAAATCGGTGATCGCTGGAAAAAGCAAACCATGCGAAGCGAAACCTTACATGCTCATCACTGATCTGAACAGCCGGTACTGCAGATCCTCTCAAATGTTGGCCAAGAGGCGGCTGCTTTGTTCTCAAGCTGGGTGCCGCCATAACACCTATGGTTCTTGTAGGGCACTCACATAACTCAGCACTCACTTCCCGAATTCTGCAAAAAACGAGGCGTTCGGGTCGTGCCGACACACTCCAGACTGAACGTGACGATTGTGATGGTAAGTGTTAAGGCATTGAGGGCGCGCCTTCGAATCCTGTGGTTTTAATCTGACTCAGATCGCCTCACGCATTACGTCGGACAATACTTGGCAAGTTTTTTCGATTTCCGCTGACGTTAGCGTCGGATGCACCATAAACATCAAGCTCGTCTCGCCCAACTGCCTCGCAGAGGGCAGCCGCTCCAGCGGGCGCCATGGCGTGTTCTCGAATGCCTTCTCCAGATAAACCTCCGAACAAGATCCCGAGAAACAAGGGACACCACGCGCAACAATCTCGTTAAGAATGCGATCACGCGTCCACTCTGCATTGAGAGCATGAGGTTCGACAAACACGTAGCATTTATAAGCTGCGTGTACATAATTCTGCGAAAAATTCGGCACTCTCAACCCGGACAATTGTTCGGCCACAGACCAAATCCTATGAGCGTTTAACAGCCTAGCTTCGTGCCATAGCTGCATTCGCCGGAGCTGAATACGCCCCAAAACGCCTTGCACCTCTAGCATCCGCCAATTTGTCCCAAAACTATCATGCACCCAGCGGAAACCAGGCGAGTGCTGTCGCTCATATACCGCTTCCCAGCTTTTGCCATGATCCTTATAGGCCCACATCGCCAACCACAAATCTCGATCGTTGGTCGTGACCATTCCACCCTCGCCGCCGGTGGTCATGATTTTGTCCTGACAGAACGACCAAGCGCCTATGTGGCCAATAGAGCCGACCGGTCGCCCTTTATAGCTTGCGCCATGAGCTTGCGCACAATCTTCAATCACCTTGAGATCATGTTCCTTGGCCAACGACATTATCGGATCCATATCACAGGGCAAACCTGCTAGATGAACGCAGACTATCGCTCGGGTCTGAGGCGTCAATACCGCAGCAATTGTGTCCGCCGTAATGTTCTGAGAGTCTATATCGACATCAGCAAACACCGGAGTAGCACCCGCATTGATTATGCTGGAAACTGAAGCAAGGAAGGTGCGTGGAGTGACAATGACCTCATCTCCAGTGCCAATACCCAACGCTCGAAACGCTAAGTCCAAAGCAACAGTTCCGTTAGCGAGCGCGATCGAATGGCGAGTACCGCTCCACGAGGCGAACTCTTTCTCGAACTCACGACACTCTTGCCCCGTCCAATAATTGACTTTATTAGACAGAATGACGTCACGTACTGCATCAGCTTCTTCTTCGGTGAAAGAAGGCCAGGGAGAAAAAGGAGAATTCAACACAATCCGGACCCTACTAAATTAAAAAATCTTATGAACAAACCCGACGCAAATAAAGGTGGTCAATCGTGCCGAACACCACCGTTCGCCTTAGTACAGTTGACTGCCCGCGCAGCATAACGCACCACACGCTAGTCAGAGCCACTATTCAAATATCGAAAGTCCCTCTGGACAAGCCTCCACGTCTGTGCAAATTCTTCTGACGTCGACAGCATCAGCGCTTACTACCGGTAAATTTAGCCATAGTGACCTCTCCTTCTCCATTGATACCCTCCCTGATGATAACCTTCCTGATCGTCATGAAGATAATTTTGAAATCCAACCAGATAGAGCGATTCTCAACGTACCAGAGATCAAGCTGAAATTTTTCATCCCAGCTAAGCGCATTGCGGCCATTTACCTGTGCCCAGCCCGTAACTCCAGGGCGTACCTCATGACGGCGACTCTGTTCTGGGCTATAAAGCGGGAGATACTCCATAAGCAAAGGGCGTGGCCCTACCAAACTCATGTCCCCCTTAAGTACGTTCCACAATCCTGGCAACTCGTCCAGACTGGTCGTTCGAAGGAACCTGCCAAACGCAGTCATTCGTTCCTCGTCCGCCAAAGGCACGCCTTTAGCATCTAGAGCGTCACGCATCGTTCGGAACTTCACCATTGTAAAAGCTGTGCCGGCTAGGCCTGGTCGGACTTGCTGGAACAGGACTGGCGAGCCGAGTTTTTTTCGGACATTCCAAGCGACGATGGCAATGACAGGGCATAGGAGTATCAGGGCGCAAAAAGAAGCACTGATATCGAAGAATCGTTTGAACATTTGTTGACCTGAACGTTGGTAAAGATAAAGCCTGCGAGCGATCGGCTTACGTCGCACGTGCCGAAAACGGCGTAGTTAAGCATATCACCCTGAGCACATCTATCACCGTGAAATGTACCATGGACCTTTGAGCCTTGAAATCCGCTAGCGCTTCTCGCTGAGGGTGTAGCAGCGGGACATATCTCACCCTTTACGAATGATAGGAGCCGAGCCTGGTTCAGACATACGGGTGTTGCCAACTGCCACGTCCAGCTCCAGACAAGTGACTCGGCTTAGGCGCGCCAGATCAAGAATCAGGCAACTATGACTTCACGAACCAAGCGACGAGCAAGGCCATCAAATTGCCACTTTTAATTTCGCGCGTGCAATCAGCCGCTCGTTCTACTTGCCATAAGCGCTCCATGCAGTATCATTCCGTGCGCAAGCCCAGAAAGCCTACCGCCTGAACCGTAGTCAAGGCCGCATTTGCCCTGGTTAGCGACAGAAACGATGCTCGCGGCGCAACATTCACAACACGCTTCTCGATCCAGACTATTTCTTATACGGAAACCGGAACGTTGAGGGCTTTACGTATTCGGCTTAGGGAGATGGAATTGAATAGCTGGCTTAAAAAATCTCTCGCACTGTATTCAACTAATGGTTTGAATTTTCTACTCAACATACTAATCATTCCGATCCTTGTTCACTCTATCGGCTTTCAAGGCTACGGCTTTTATTCCGTTTACATTATTTTATCCAGCACCCTCTTATTTCTAGATTCCGCACTTTCCAAATCAGCTGTTAATGCTATCTATTCATGCAAAAAAGATCGCCGAGCCCAGTTCGTCAGCGCCTGCCGTGCCGGTTACATCGCGGTTGGTATTGTATTGCTGTTGACGACCCACTTGATTGCTTCGGGCGTCTCATTCCTTTTTCCACTACGCGCAGATCAAGTCAACATAGCTTATTGGATCGGCGTCGCGGCAATCGTCGAGTATGTACTCGCTCTGCCGGGTCAATATTTCCAGATGCTAAACATATTACAAGCACAGCACTTTATTTACGCGAAATATCAATTGTGTATACAGCTGAGTCGATTTATTACAGTTGCCGTCGTCGCAGGTACCACTCAACAGGTTGAATGGATTTTAGCAGCAGTGGTATTGAGGAAGTTACCAGATTATCTAATTTTGTGGCTCTTTTGGCGTAAGCAAATATCGGAGCGACGCGCACCAGTCGAATGGAATTTAGTTGCAAGTCTTTACTGCTATGCTGCACCTATTATTGCTGTGGCACTACTGCAAGTGCTCGCCACCGAATTCATTTCTATCTACATCAGCCACACCTATGGAGCAGAGACATTAGGTAAGTACAGGTCTATCTATGACGTGCTGAACAAAATCTGGTTTATTGCAACGCTGTATCCCGTCTTAGTCTATCCAAAAATATGCGAATGGCTTGCCGATGATTGCAAAAAAGCATGGCTCAAAAATAATATCTCCCACATTAACCTCGCCAGCGCTCTAATTTACAGTGCACTCACCGTAGCGGGCCTAGTCCTTTACCCGATATTGAGCCAATGGCAGCCGATTTTGAAGGACACGACCCCATTCCTAGCAGGCTTGCTTGCAGGAATATGCATGTCAGGACATGTTCGACTCGGTTACGAGTTTCTACAGGCTCAGAAGAAGGCTAGCACGGCACTGCTGATAAACGTGTTTTCTCTGAGTATCGGCATCATTACACTTTTCGCCTCTGATACGAGAACTATGAAGGAGATTGGATGGGCATGGCTCACATCTCAACTGGCGGCTGTCATTTTGGTTGACATTCGCAACGCCAAACTATTGTCGTCCCCACTTCGAAAACCTGTCATTGGGTTATTACCATGGCTTGGTGTATGCGCAGGGGTTGTCGCCACCACTTCAATTGATGGTATGAAAGGGGCAGGCATTTCACTGCTCCTATTTGCTGTTTTCATGTGCTGCTTCGCCTATTTGGCGATGCGTTTGCGTAACCCAAGGCAGGAAAAATGCTCAAGCTAAATTTCATACCTATCGGCGCAGCACTCGTAGTCTTCGGCTCTGTGGCAACAGCGCTGCGCTTTGGCGACCTACCCTTCGGAGTCAGCGAGGTCGCTGTCGCCCTACTTTTTTTATGGTCCCTACGCTACCATCAGGCGCTGCACCACCTAACGCATCCCATCATTCTCTTCTGGATCGGGTTCATTGCGATTACGGCTGTAGCTGCCTTGGTGAGTCCTATGAAGGGAGGGGGATCCATGCATACTGCGGTGGCATATTTGTATGCAGCGTGTTTCTCACTCATGGCGCTTGCCTGTGCAAGCCAAGCCACATCCTTGAGTTTCAAGTGCTTTATCAAATACTTGGTCGTAGTACCAATTGTGTTGTTAACGCTCCCATTCGTCTTATATGTAACAAAGTCTCGTGAACTAGCTGAAATGCTAGGAGTTAATTACTTCCCAGCACGTCTTTCTGGATGGTCAATAAATCCCAATCAACTCGCGATGTTTCTGCTTCCTCTTCCCATCCTGTGGGTGGCGGTCAACCACGATGCACAATGGAAAGGCTTGCGGCTGCTCGGCAACCTGCTACTTCTTTGGGTCATTTTCCTACTAGGAATAAACGTACGCAGTGACGCACTACTGATCGCTTGGTGTGTCGGTCTCTTGGCCCTCACGCTTGCAGCGGCACGCTGGCAGAGACCATTCAACTGGAAGATGTTCGCAACATTAATAGCAGCCTTCGTTCTGGTGATTGCCCCTTTCAAACTTATGCCTGACGATCCTGCCAAGGAATACCTTTTCAGCAATGCTCAATCCGATTCACCGCTGGGTGTGGGCTTCGACAAAAATAAAACCGGTGTGCGTAAAACGCTGCGTGATAATGCCATCGAGGCTTGGTCGCAGTCGCCTTTCATCGGGAACGGTCCTGGCGCTTACTCTTATCTGGACAACCCAGAGGTCAAGCAAGAAGCCCACAACTTAGCGCTTGACATACTAACCCAGGCGGGAATAGCGGGCGCGGTGCTATTCGGCGCATTGTACCTGTGGCTTATCGTCAATGCATATAAAGCACGAGACCCTTACTCACTCGTAATATTGACTATTCTAATGATTTTTTCAGGAGCCCACTTCATGCTCCGGCAACCATCATTCAGCCTCTACATGATTATTTGTGCAATAGCAGTCAGAAACGGCAGTTTTACGACTGCACGTGAAAAATCTCAATCCATCTGAATTACAGAGAGAAAATTCGATGTGCGGTATTGCTGGGTTCTGGGACCCTAATAGCCAAGGCGCGTATGACGGCCCATCAGCCCTTACCCGCATGACCAACGCCATTCTTCGTCGCGGCCCAGATGATGATGGAGCCTGGAACAACGACGCCGGCCTATACCTTGGCCACCGCCGCCTTGCGATAGTCGATTTGTCCTCGGCCGGCCACCAGCCCATGATTTCACAGCATGGGCGTTACGTTGTTGTCTTCAACGGGGAAATCTATAACTTCGAGGCACTTCGCCAAGATATTAATGCCGTCAGCATTGAAGTGTTATGGCGAGGCCACTCGGATACCGAGGTGATGTTGGCTGCATTTGAACTCTGGGGTATTCAAAACACGCTGAGCAAGCTGGTTGGTATGTTTGCCATTGCCGTATGGGACAAGCACAAAGCCACCCTCACGCTCGCACGTGACCGTATAGGCGAAAAACCTCTCTATTACGGTTTCAGCGGCGGAGCGCTGCTTTTTGCCTCCGAGCTGCAAGCTTTGGAGGTACACCCTAGCTTTGATGCACGTATTTCACGCGACAGCTTAGCGCTACTCTTGAAATATGCTTACATACCTACTCCCCGCTCCATTTACGAAGGCATTTTCAAATTGCCCGCGGGGACGTGGTTAGAGTTCGACCACGTCACCCTAAAAAACGGTGACTTCGTGGAACCGCGAGTCTATTGGGACCTGCCCACCTCCCCTATTCAGGAGCAACCTTCACTCTCCGACAAAGAGGCCGTAGACCAACTTCAGGAATTAATGAGTTCTTGCATACGTGACCAAATGGTGGCGGATGTTCCGCTCGGTGCGTTTTTGTCTGGTGGTATCGACTCGACCCTAATTGTCAGCCTGATGCAGTCAATCTCGCGTCAACAGGTCAAGACCTATACCATTGGCTTCGATAATCCTGGCTATAATGAAGCCCAACATGCAAAGGCCGTCGCCCACCACCTTGGAACCGACCACACCGAATTATATGTATCCGGTGCGGATGCCTTGGCTGTGATATCGGAACTACCTGATATCTATGGCGAACCTTTTGCCGACTCGTCACAGATTCCCACTTATCTAGTATCCAAACTTGCCCGACAGCATGTCACAGTGGCCCTGTCTGGCGATGCTGGCGACGAGTTGTTCGGCGGGTACAACCGCTATCAATATCTTCCGAGTGTTTGGAACAAAATGAGCCGTGTACCGGGCCCCGCACGAAAGTTGACAGCCCGGTTGATCGAAACTGTCTCCCCTGACCGCTGGGACTCCATAGCTAATTTATTGGCCCCTATCACTCCAGCACGTTTGCGTCACAGGGTGCCCGGAGACAAACTTCACAAGCTTGCTGGCATTATGCGGCACGACTCGCCCAGCCAAATGTATGATCGAGCGGTATCCCAGTGGCAAAACGCATCCGATGTGGTAATTGGTGCATCAGCTCTTCCCCATCCTGCCTCGGTAAACGGCGAGGACTTTGCATCCTGGATGATGCGGCAAGATACGAAGACCTATCTGCCCGACGACATTCTTGTAAAGGTTGATCGGGCATCTATGGCTGTTAGCCTGGAAACCCGCGTTCCATTTTTGGACCACCGAATCGTTGAGTTTGCCGCTGCGTTGCCAATGTCGCAGAAAATCCGCAATGGCAACACAAAATGGATACTGCGTGAGTTGCTTTACCGCTACGTGCCGCGAGAGCTCATAGAGCGACCAAAAATGGGGTTTGGAATTCCGCTGCACGAGTGGTTACGAGGCCCTTTACGCGAATGGGCGGAGTCGTTGCTGGACCCGCAAAGGCTCACCCGCGAAGGCTATTTTGTTCCAGCCTCAATAAGAGCAGTTTGGGAAAAGCACCTACAAGGCCAAGGGAACTACCAGCAACAGCTTTGGCCAGTACTCATGTTCCAGGCATGGCTCGATAAAAAACGAGCGTCTGAATTAAAGATTTCATTTATTAAAGGAAAACCCATGTTTTCGCGAAAGATATCAGTGGTCGGTCTGGGCTATGTTGGCCTGCCTGTGGCAGTAGCGTTCGGTAAACACGGTCCGGTAATCGGTTTCGATATCAACGAAAACCGGCTCCAAGAACTACGGGCAGGACAAGATCGTACCAACGAGGTTAGCGCTTCTGAGTTGGACGACACTCAGATCGAGTTCACCAGCAAACCGGAAGTTCTTGCGCAAGCCGATTTCCATATCGTTGCTGTACCTACCCCAATTGATGACGCTCATCAACCGGATCTGACGCCAGTGGTGAAAGCCTCTGAGAGTGTAGGTAAGGCCCTTAAAAAGGGCGACATAGTAGTCTACGAATCGACCGTTTACCCAGGGGTTACCGAAGACATCTGTGTGCCCATCTTGGAGCGTGTATCGGGATTGAAATGCGGCATGGACTTTACCGTGGGCTATAGTCCAGAACGGATTAATCCAGGCGATAAGGAACACACCTTTACAAAGATCAAAAAAGTAGTTTCTGGGCAAGACGCGGCCACGCTGGAAATTGTCGCCGATGTATACAGCTCAGTTGTGACCGCTGGTGTTTACAAGGCAGCCTCCATCAAGGTCGCTGAAGCCGCGAAGGTAATCGAAAATACCCAACGCGACCTCAATATCGCCCTGATGAACGAGCTCGCGTTGATTTTCGACAGAATGGGAATAGACACGCTCGACGTCTTGGAAGCCGCAGGCACTAAGTGGAATTTTTTGAAGTTCAAACCGGGTCTAGTCGGAGGGCACTGCATTGGTGTCGACCCTTACTACTTGACGCACAAGGCTGAAAAGCTCGGCTACATACCTCAAGTGATCTTGGCTGGTCGCCGCATCAATGACAGCATGGGCGCCTTTATCGCACAGCAAACTATCAAGCAGATGATTCACGCAGGTCATGCAATTGCTGGCGCCGTCGTCACGGTACTTGGCCTGACCTTCAAAGAGAACTGCCCAGATTTACGCAATTCGCGGGTCATCGATATCATTCGAGAGCTGCAAGAATTCGATGTCCAGGTACAAGTTTTCGACCCAGAAGCAAGCCCGACAGAGGCTTTGCACGAATATGGCGTGACGCTACTCCCTCTGAAAGAGCTAAAGCAGACTGCAGCCATCGTTGTCGCCGTGGCGCATGACGCCTACGCTCGCTGGACCGCCAACGATTATCTAAAGCTAATGCACAACGCGCCTGTCGTCATCGACGTAAAAGGTGTGTGTGACGGCCCAGCATTGGAATCCGCTGGAGCGCGGTTCTGGCGCCTGTAATGGAGAATGAGATGAACACCTACGAAACACTGACTCACGATCTGGCGACTTCGCCACGTACCTGGCTTATAACAGGCGTGGCGGGTTTCATTGGCTCGAACTTGCTTGAAACCTTGCTCAAATTGAACCAGCGTGTAATTGGCTTGGATAACTTCGAAACAGGCCACCAACGCAACCTTGATTTGGTGAAAAAAATCGTTACTGCCTCCGAATGGGCACAGTTCACGTTCAAGCGCGGAGATATACGTAATCTGGAAGACTGCCATCGCGCTTTGGAGCCAGGCGTAGACTTTGTTCTTCACCAAGCGGCATTAGGCAGTGTGCCTCGCTCGCTGGAAGACCCGATCCGAACCAACAGTACGAATATTGATGGTTTTTTGAATATGCTGGTCGCTAGCCGAGACGCCAAAGTAAAGCGCTTTGTCTATGCAGCATCAAGCTCAACCTATGGTGACCATCCCGCTCTGCCCAAGGTTGAGGAGCACATCGGTCGCCCATTATCACCCTACGCCGTCACTAAGTACGTCAATGAACTGTACGCGGACGTATTCGCGCGGTGCTATGGACTGCAAACTATCGGCCTACGATACTTCAACGTATTCGGCCCAAGGCAAGATCCTGACGGCGCTTACGCAGCCGTGATTCCAAAATGGTTTGGCGCACTGCTTCGCGACGAGCCCATTTGCATCAATGGCGACGGCGAAACAAGTCGTGATTTTTGTTACATCGCCAATACCGTTCAAGCGAATCTGCTAGCGGCCACGACACAAAATGGCGACGCTGTGAATCAGGTTTACAACGTTGCTGTTGGCGACCGCACGACGCTAAATGAACTTTTTAGCCTCATTCGCGAGCTTGCCAGCGCGGTAAAGTCGGAGCTCAAAGATGTTACGCCAATATACGGTGACTTTAGGGCAGCGGATGTACGCCACTCCCAGGCAGACATCAGCAAGGCTCAAGTCCTGCTCGGTTATGCGCCAACTCACCGTATCGCTGCAGGGCTCGAGGACTCCGCGACCTATTACACGGCCCACGTAGGTAAGCATGTCTAAAATTGTCGTAATTGCTGGACTTGCCGAATCGTTGATTCGATTTCGCGGCGACCTGTTGGACGCAATGCGTGCCAACGGTCATGAAGTTGTCGCTATTGCCCCTGAAGACGATGATTCTGTGCGCAAGCGACTTTCCGAGAAAGGGATCGATTATCATGTAGTGCCAATGACCCGCACAGGACTAAACCCCTTTGCTGACTTATGGTATTTAGTGAAACTCAGCCTATGCTTGTGGCGTATAAAACCCGACTTAGTGCTGGCCTATACGATTAAGCCGGTGGTTTATGGTTTGCCCGCTGCGCGCTTGGCGAGAGTGAGCCATCGCTACGCACTCATTACTGGTCTGGGCTATGCATTTACCGATGCCGAAGCAAGCCTTAGTCGCAACATCATCAAGAGGCTTGCATCGAGCCTCTATAAGTTTGGCTTACGATCTGCAACGGGCTTGTTCTTCCAGAATCCGGATGACCGAGAACTGTTCAGAGAGCAAAGAATGTCTCGCAAGAGCATTCCCACTTTTGTCATTAACGGCTCTGGCGTCGACACAGAGAGCTTTGCAGACGTGCCCCTACCCAGCCCACCAAACTTTTTATTTGTTGGCCGTGTACTCCGCGATAAAGGTGTAGTTGAATACGCAGACGCGGCGCGCTCGGTCAAATCTGACTACCCGCAAGCTACATTTCACTTGGTTGGACCGTTGGACTCAAACCCTTCAGGCATAACTACAGAAACTGTTTCGAGTTGGGTGAAAGAAGGCCATATTCAGTATCACGGCGCGGTGAGCGATGTTAAACCACACATCGCCGCTTGCAGCGTTTTCGTACTGCCTTCATACCGAGAAGGGACTCCACGTTCAGTATTGGAAGCCATGTCCAGCGGTAGAGCTATCATTACTACCGACGCGCCAGGGTGTCGCGAAACCGTGATAGAGGGTAGCAACGGATATCTGGTGAAACCTCGTGACTCTAATGATTTGGCCAAAGCAATGAAGCGCCTTGCAGGTTCACGCGAGTTACGCGAGAGAATGGGACAGGCAAGTCGCGAACTAGCAGTGAAAAAATATGATGTGCATGAAGTTAACACGACAATGCTGAAAGCCATGAACTTGCTACGCTAACATACTTAAACCCTCAACAAATCATGGTGCCAAAAAACCTTCGCAAAAATTAAACTAATTGCGAAGGTTCCGACGATTACGACAGACAATTATGAACCCGCAGAAAGGCCCTAACAGTAGGCCGAGTAAAAACGCTGCCAAAATATAAAAAAATACAGGAAATGACGGGGTCGACCAACCTATAAGCGCCAAAGAAAGCTGCTGCTGATTCTCCAAGGAGAACAGCAAGCTAATAACTATAACCGCTAAAAAAAACAATAGCAGGGAGAATCTTTTTATCGCTCGCAAAGTACGCCTCCTAGGACCGCCTTACTAAATCATGTCCTCATCTTCATTTACTCTGTCCCGCAGTTCTTTACCGGGCTTGAAATGAGGCACGAACTTCCCATCTAGACTCACCGACTGGCCTGTTTTTGGGTTACGCCCAACTCGTGGAGCCCGATAATGCAACGAAAAGCTGCCAAATCCGCGTATCTCTATCCTATCTCCGGTGGCGAGGCATTGGGACATTTGCTCAAGCATGGTCTTGATGGCCAGCTCAACATCCTTGGATGAAAGCAGCCCCTGATGGGTGACAATTCGTTCGATCAACTCCGACTTCGTCATATTTTTCCCTTCTTTTTCAAGCAGCTAGGAAAAGTGCTCCGAAGGTTTTAGCATGGCGCAATGATTTTGAAAAGCCCGACAACAACTTATTTCATATGCCCTACTGATCGCGGCGGGCGAAGCTGCCGATACGAGCATCAATAATTTAGAGATATTTCTCCGACTTCTGTCGGGACCTGATTCTCTTGGCTGGAACGCCATAGTAGACCGAAAAAGGATCAACATCACTCAGCACCATGGACTTCCCACCAACGACAGCGTGTTCACCGACATTGACCCCATGGCTCAAGCTAGCGCCTATACCTATTGCAGAGAACTTACCTATTTTGCACCCCCCCCCTGTGACGGCGCTTGGCGCCAAGCTGGAGAAGTCGCCCATGACTGAATCATGGTCCAGTGCAGCCAACGTGTTAATTATGCAAAATTTCCCCACAGCGCTGCAGGGGTTTACGACCGCTCCAGCCATGACAACTGTACCGCTCCCGATGCTTACCCCCTTACCTATTGTCGCACTCGGGTGAATAGCACATACGAATGGGAGGTGTGGGCATAACTCAGATATCCGCGCACTTACCTCTCCTCGAATACTATTATCCCCGATAGCGACAATGACCCCTTCAACGGAGTATTCAGCCAATATCTTGGGTAGGTCAGACTCCCTACCGATGACAGAGTAACCAAGCACCTCATCTCCAATCGCTCTAAATGAATCTATCAGACCGAGCACCGTGTATAGGCCCTGCTTCTCTACAATATCCAAGATCACCTTGGCATGGCCGGAAGAGCCGACCAACAAAATTTTCCCCATATTCTTACACCAGGCCTAAGCTTTTAATTTGAATGCTTTCTCAACAACTATCACTGTCGCGATTCTGAGCGCACGGGATGGATAACAGGCAACCCAGGACTGAAATATCGGTGCCGAGGGAATAGTTATACCTTAATTACAGATCACCAACATCGTCCGCGTTACCGCGCCGGCGGGGTTCCAGCCGAACAGGTAGTCGCCCTCTTCGTCCTTGGCGTCGCTGGATCGGGTGATGACCTTGTAGCCCTGCATCTTGCACTCGCGGGCGGCGCGCTTCTCGCACTTCTCCCATTTGTTGCCCAGGCCCGAGCAGTCGATCTCGATGCCGCTGACGCCGCGTTTGGCGTGGGTCTTGGCGCTGGTGGTGGAGCAGCCGGCAAGCACAACCAGGGCGAATATTACGATAAGCTTGTTCATTCAATTCCTTATTGAAGCGACAGCACGGGAACCGTCTTTCTTGAAACTATAGTCACTTCTGACACTGATCTGCACCTCTTGGTTCTTGAGGTTGATTCAACGAATTTCAGTGTCCAGTCCTGAAATAGGTTTACAC
>JAFHKH010000155.1 GCA_016937595.1 Pseudomonas cedrina subsp. fulgida
GCGCAGATCACTTACCCGGGTTATGAGCATGTGGTCTGGAAGGCCAGGATCGAGCGCATCCTGCCGCAGACGCTGTTCTCGTTCTGGTGGCATCCCTTTGCGGTAGACCAAACCATCGATTACGACAAGGAAACCCCGACGTTGGTGGAATTCACCCTCGAAGATCGTGCGCCGGGTATCTTGTTGCGGGTGGTGGAATCAGGCTTTGATTCGGTGCCCGGAGCCCGGCGGCAAAAGGCGTACAAGATGAATTCCCGCGGCTGGGACGAGCAAATGGGCAATATCGAAACTTACCTCAACCAGGCGGGCGCCAAACGACCGTCTTGATTGAGGACGGCTGGGCTTGGAATCGCCTGGGTGAGCTTTAACCTGCTGCATTTGCACGGATGCCGAGTAGAATCACGCCCTGAAAGCGATTCCTGAGGTGCGGCACGGTGGATTTACAGCAGGGTTTTGTCCTGACCCGGCATTGGCGCGATACCCCGGCGGGCACGGAAGTCAGC
>JAFHKH010000156.1 GCA_016937595.1 Pseudomonas cedrina subsp. fulgida
CGATCCTGCTGGTGACCGCCTATGGCAATTTCATGCCCAGCGAAGAAGTCGCGGCACTGGCGCCGTTGCAGCAACAGGCGCGCCCGTTGAGCCGCAACGCGCTGTATCAGATCCTCGAACGCACCTTGCGCAGCGATGCCCGACTGGTGCTTGATCCCATCCAGATGGACGCCGCGCCGCTGGCCCATCGGGCGCGCATCCTGCTGGTGGAAGACAACCCGGTCAACCAACTGGTGGCCAAGGGCATGCTCAGCAAGCTGGGGTGTGAAGTGATCGTTGCCGCCCACGGTGGCGAGGCGCTCAAGTTTCTTGAAGACCAACGTTTCGATCTGGTGTTGATGGATTGCAACATGCCGGTGATGGACGGCTACGAGGCCAGCCGGCAGATCCGGCGCAGTGGGCGCTGGCCCGACCTGCCGATCGTCGCCTTGACCGCCAATGCCCTGTCCGAAGAGCGCGAACGCTGCCGGGCCGCGGGCATGAATGACTACCTGGCCAAGCCGTTTCGCCGCGAGGAGCTCAGCGGCTTGCTGGAGCTGTGGGTGCCGAAAACGACGCGTCTCTGAACGGCCGGCTCATTTGAGCAGGGCTTCGATCTCTTGGGTGAGGTCCTGCGGCTTGGTGGTCGGGGCAAAGCGCTTGACCACCTGACCGTCGCGGCCGATGAGGAACTTGGTGAAATTCCACTTGATCCCCTTGGAACCCAGCAGGCCCGGCGCTTGTTTTTTTAGCTGCACGAACAACGGGTGGGCAGCGCCGCCGTTCACGTCGACCTTTTTGAACAGCGGAAAGCTGACACCGAAGTTAAACTCGCAGAATTCGGAAATCGCACCCTCGTCACCCGGCTCTTGCTTGCCGAACTGATTGCACGGGAAGCCCAGCACCACCAGGCCTTGGTCCTTGTATTGCTGCCACAGTTGCTCCAGGCCCTGATACTGCGGGGTGAAGCCGCATTTGCTGGCGGTATTGACCACCAGGATCGCCTTGCCGGCGAAATCGGCCAAGGTCTTTTGCTCACCCTTGATGGTGGTGCAAGGGATGCTCAGCAGGTTGTCGCGCATGGCAGTGGCTCGATAAGGGATTAAAGAGAGGGAAACATAGTAGGCAATTGGATTGCGAACAATTTAATTGACCGCAATGATGGCGCGTTATCAATGTGGGAGCGGGCTTGCTCGCGAAAGCCGGTGGGTCAGTAGAAGCATGTGTTTCTGACCCACTGCCTTCGCGAGCAAGCCCGCTCCCACATTTTTGAGCGGTTTACAGCCCGATAACTAGCGCGGGACGAAGTCCAGGCACACCGAGTTGATGCAATAGCGCAGGCCCGTCGGCGGCGGCGTCCGGAAACACATGCCCAAGGTGCGCGTCGCATTTGGCGCAGGTGACTTCGGTGCGGATCATGCCGTGGCTGACGTCACGGATCTCGATCATTGCGCTGTCGGCGATCGGCGCATAAAAGCTGGGCCAGCCGCAACCGGAATCAAACTTGGCCGTGGAATCGAACAGTGGCTCGTTGCAGCAAATGCAGCGGTACACGCCGTCCGCCTTGTTATCGTTGTACTTGCCGCTGAACGGTCGCTCGGTGCCCTTGAGACGGCACACGTTGTACTGTTCCGGATCAAGCATTGCCTTCCATTCTTCAACGGTTTTCTGCAACTTTTCCATCGGTACACCTCGGCAACTGAAAAACCCTGATCTGGATCTTTTCCGTGGATCAGGCGGCACGTATGATTGCGCCTCTTTAAAACGCCAGTCTGGCACCCGCGCTACCGGCATTCAAACGTATTTATGGGGGCGGCCCCGGCGGATTCACAGTACGGTAGTGCCCACACCGTCTGGATCGTTCATTTTCAGGATCACATCGCCATGCAGGTCAGCAAATCGAACAAGCTCGCCAACGTCTGCTACGACATTCGCGGCCCGGTGCTCAAGCACGCCAAGCGCCTGGAAGAGGAAGGCCATCGCATCCTCAAGCTGAACATCGGCAACCCGGCGCCTTTTGGTTTCGAAGCGCCGGACGAAATTCTCCAGGATGTGATCCGCAACCTGCCCACCGCCCAGGGCTACAGCGATTCGAAGGGCCTGTTCAGCGCGCGCAAGGCGGTGATGCAGTATTACCAGCAAAAGTCGGTCGAAGGTGTCGGCATCGAAGACATCTACCTGGGCAATGGCGTGTCCGAGCTGATCGTGATGTCCATGCAGGCCCTGCTCAACAATGGCGACGAAGTGCTGGTGCCGGCGCCGGATTATCCACTGTGGACCGCCGCCGTGACACTGGCCGGCGGCCACCCGGTGCACTACCTGTGTGACGAAGGCGCCGACTGGTTCCCGGACCTGGCCGACATCAAGGCCAAGATCACCCCGAACACCAAGGCCCTGGTGATCATCAACCCGAACAACCCGACCGGCGCGGTGTATTCCAGGGACGTGTTGCTGGGCATGCTGGAACTGGCGCGCCAGCACAACCTGGTGGTGTTCTCCGACGAGATCTACGACAAGATCCTCTACGACGACGCCGTGCATATCTGCACCGCCTCCCTGGCGCCGGACCTGCTGTGCCTGACGTTCAACGGCCTGTCCAAATCCTACCGCGTGGCGGGTTTCCGCTCCGGCTGGATCGCCATCTCCGGCCCCAAGCACAACGCCCAAAGCTACATCGAAGGCATCGACATGCTGGCCAACATGCGCCTGTGTGCCAACGTGCCAAGCCAGCACGCCATCCAGACCGCCCTGGGCGGCTACCAGAGCATCAATGACCTGGTGTTGCCCCAAGGCCGCCTGCTTGAGCAGCGCAACCGCACCTGGGAACTGCTCAACGCCATCCCGGGCGTGAGCTGCGTGAAACCCATGGGCGCGCTGTACGCGTTCCCGCGCATCGATCCCAAGGTCTGCCCGATCTTGAACGACGAAAAGTTCGTGCTCGACCTGCTGCTGTCGGAAAAGCTGCTGGTGGTGCAAGGCACTGCGTTCAACTGGCCGTGGCCGGATCACTTCCGTGTGGTGACGCTGCCACGCGTGGATGACCTGGAGATGGCCATTGGTCGCATCGGCAACTTCCTCAAGTCCTATCGCCAGTAGCGCAAATGGCGCTGTACGACCAGCATTCGGTCGTACAGCGCGTATCTGGCAACACTTCTCTGCCCATGCAACACTGCGGCACCTCACTGGCCCGGCAAAAGCCACCCAGCCCCTGTAATGACTGGGCCGCAACGCACCGGCGCAGCGATCACGTGTTCTTTTTCGTGTCAGAAATGCCCTTCAAGACTCTTCATTCCGGCTGTAGGACACAGTTTGAAATAGTCGCTCGGTTGAATCACCCCATGGCGCACCTTATATACCCCGCAGTACGCGACATATTAAGCATGAGGAGAACTCTACAACCATGATGCGCATCCTGCTGTTCTTGGCCACTAACCTTGCGGTCGTGCTGATTGCCAGCATTACCCTGAGCCTTTTCGGCTTCAACGGGTTCATGGCGGCCAACGGGGTTGACCTGAACCTCAATCAGCTGCTGGTTTTCTGTGCGGTCTTTGGTTTCGCCGGCTCGCTGTTCTCGCTGTTCATCTCCAAATGGATGGCGAAGATGAGCACCAGCACCCAGGTGATCACTCAACCCCGTACCCGGCATGAGCAATGGTTGCTGCAGACCGTCGAGCAATTGTCCCGCGAAGCCGGCATCAAGATGCCCGAGGTCGGGATTTTCCCGGCCTATGAAGCCAACGCCTTTGCCACCGGCTGGAACAAGAACGATGCACTCGTTGCGGTGAGCCAGGGCATGCTGGAACGCTTCTCCTACGATGAAGTGAAGGCGGTGCTGGCCCACGAGATCGGCCATGTGGCCAACGGCGACATGGTCACCCTGGCGTTGATCCAGGGCGTGGTGAACACCTTCGTGATGTTCTTCGCGCGGATCATCGGCAACTTTGTCGACAAGGTGATCTTCAAGAACGAAGGCGGCCGTGGTATTGCCTACTTCGTGGCGACCATCTTCGCCGAGCTGGTGCTGGGCTTCCTGGCCAGTGCGATCACCATGTGGTTCTCGCGCAAGCGCGAATTTCGCGCAGACGAAGCCGGTGCCCGCCTGGCCGGTACCGGGGCAATGATCGCAGCGCTGCAACACCTGCGCTCCGAACAGGGCCTGCCGGTGCATATGCCGGACAGCCTGACGGCCTTTGGCATCAACGGCGGTATCAAGCAGGGCATGGCTCGCCTGTTCATGAGCCACCCACCGCTGGAAGAACGCATCGACGCACTGCGTCGTCGGGGCTGATAGCCCGGCAGCAACACCGAAAGGGCGATCTGATCGCCCCTTTTTCGTTCACTGTGGCGAGCGGGCTTGCCCCAATGCCGATCAGTTAAGCGAACGCAATGCTCATGGCAACGAAGATCAAATGTG
>JAFHKH010000157.1 GCA_016937595.1 Pseudomonas cedrina subsp. fulgida
ACGCCGGTGATCATGCTCACTGCACGCGACCAACTGGATGACCGGCTGCAGGGCTTCAAGTCCGGCGCCGATGATTACCTGCTCAAGCCGTTTGCCCTGTCGGAGCTGGCCGCGCGCATCGAAGCGGTGCTGCGGCGTGCCCAGGGTGGCGGGCGTCGCGCCCTGCAGGTCGCCGACCTGAGCTACGACCTCGATACCCTGGAGGTGACCCGCGAAGGTCGCCTGCTCAAGCTCAACCCGGTCGGTTTGAAGCTGCTGGCGGTGCTGATGCAGAAGAGCCCGCACGTGCTGCGCCGCGAGATTCTCGAAGAAGCGTTGTGGGGCGATGACTGCCCGGACAGCGACAGCCTGCGCAGCCATGTTCACCAGTTGCGCCAGGTGATTGATAAACCCTTCGCCAAGCCGTTGTTGCAAACGGTGCACGGCGTCGGTTATCGCCTGGCCGAGGGTCGTGATGGAGTTTAAGCAAAGCCTTGCCCAGCGGATCATCATCGCCTTTGCGCTGATGAGCGCATTGGTGGCGGGGGCCTTCGCCATGGGCATCGTCGCGACCGTGCACCTGGTCGAAGAGAAATTGATTTCGGCAGGTTTGGGCGGGGATCTGCAACGCCTGCTGCTGATGGACACGGTCGAGGATTGGCGGCACCGGCCCGAGCCGGACCAGTTGTTCTACTTCAGTGGCGGCCCTGGCGACTTTGAATTGCCCAAGGACCTGCGCCACCTTGAGCCTGGCTTCCACGAGGTGTTCCGCGAGTCGCTGTCGTACCACGCGATGGTCGAAGTGGTCGACGGCCGACGCTACGTGCTGTTGCAGGATCAGAGCGATTTCGAAGAGCGCGAGCGGGTGCTGTTTGCGGTGGTCATGGTGGGCTTCGTGCTCAGCCTGGCGCTGGCGGTATTTCTTGGCTGGGTGCTGGCGCGCAAAGTGATGGCGCCGGTCGTGCGCCTGGCCCGCCAGGTGCGCCATCGCGACCAGTTGCTGGGCCTGGCACCGCCGCTGGCGCCGGACTACGCAGCGGATGAGGTGGGAGAGTTGGCCGTGGCGTTCGATGCCACATTGGGCCGCTTGCGCCAGGCGCTGTCCCGTGAGCAGATGTTTACCAGCGACGTCAGCCACGAGTTGCGTACGCCCTTGATGGTACTGGCCAGCTCCTGCGAATTGTTGCTGGAAAACCCGGCGATCGATCAGCGTGGGCGTAAGCAGGTCGAGCGTATCGCCCGTGCCTGCGAAGAAATGCGCGAACTGGTGCAGACCTTCCTGATGCTGGCCCGCGCCGAACATGACGACGGCACCATGTCGCCCCAGGTCACCCTGGAGCAGGTGGCCGATGACCTGCTCGGTATCTGGCGTGAACCCATCGAACGCAAGGGCCTGGAGCTGATCTACCAGCCCGGCAACCCTTTGGATACTCGCTATAACGCCACCTTCCTGCATGCCGTAATGGGCAACCTGCTGCGCAATGCCCTGCATTACACCGAGCATGGCTTCATCCGCCTGACCCTGGAACCGAGTGGTTTTGTGGTGGAAGAT
Source organism: Pseudomonas cedrina subsp. fulgida (assembly GCA_016937595.1). Taxonomy (GTDB): domain Bacteria; phylum Pseudomonadota; class Gammaproteobacteria; order Pseudomonadales; family Pseudomonadaceae; genus Aquipseudomonas; species Aquipseudomonas fulgida. Next base: position 1,532 of record JAFHKH010000157.1, read on the forward strand.
TCCGGCGTGGGCATTCCCGAGGACAAACGCGAAGCGATGTTCGAGCCTTTCGTGCGCGGCAACGAGAAACGCGGTGACGGCCTGGGCCTGGGGTTGTCGCTGGTCCAGCGGATCTGCGAAAACCAGGGTTGGGGCGTGAGCCTCAGCACCATGGAGCCCAATGGTTGTCGCTTCCATGTGCAATTGAGTCAGGTCAGCGCCTGACTCCACCCTCTGCCGCTATCCTGCCAGAGGTCGCGGCAATTCGGCGAAGATGGCGCCAGGCTATTGCTTATCTCTGTAAAGTCTTGAAATGTATGGGGATTGGACAAGACAAGTTTTTCACAAAGGGTTGACCTGGTGATCACAGATTGCTGCCTAAGGTTGTCGGCATCAGCAACTGGAGATCTGCGAGATGTCGACCCCAATCAAACTTGAATTTTCCGACAAGTACGACGACGAGCACGCCCACGAATATTTGCTCAAGCATCAGGACAATCTGGCTCGCCGGTTGTCCCACAAACGCGACGAGCAATTGGCCCGTGGTGCCCTGGCCATGGCGGGTGAGCCCGGCCTGGTGCTTGACCTGCCGTGCGGAGCCGGGCGTTTCTGGCCGCTGCTGGCCGAAAAACCCAACCGTGTGATTATCGGTGCCGATAACTCTGCATCCATGTTGAAGGTAGCGTCGGTCGCCCAGCCCGCCGAAGTGGTGAAACGGGTACGGCCTTTGCAGACATCTGCGTTTGATATCGATCTGCCGGATAACTCAGTCGACAGCATTTTTTGTATGCGCTTATTGCACCACATTGGTGACCCGGCGCACCGGTTGGCGATATTGCGGGAGTTTCAGCGCGTTACTCGCGACAGCGTGATCATTTCACTGTGGGTCGACGGCAATTTCAAAGCCTGGAAACGCAAGCGTCTCGAAGGGCAGCGTCGCAGGAACGGTGAGCAGGAAGGTTACCAAAACAGATTTGTGTTACCGGCTGTTACTGTCGAAGCGGAATTCGAAGAAGCCGGTTTTCGTGTTCAGGAGTCCCTGGACTTCATACCGCTGTATGCCATGTGGCGGGTGTATGTATTGCGCAAGAGGTAACACGATGGCAGTTGAGTGCGTAGCAGGCGGTCACGTAGTGCCCGAAGAGCGATTCGATTATTTCTGGCGCCAGCAAGGCGAGTGGGTTGAAGAGCCCAACCGCCGGCGTGGGGGTGAAAGTGGCGTGCAGCGCATAGTGAGCGCCAATGGACGCTTGCTCTACAGCAAGCGCCAGACCGGGCATATCTACCGCAGTTGGCTGCACCCCTTCGGTCGCCCAACCGTGCTGCGCGAACGGGACGCCATCAAGGGCCTGCGCCTGTTGGACGTGTGCGTCCCGGAGATGGTGTTTTGCGCCGCGCGCGCGACCCTGAGCACCGCTGGCAGGCGCTGCTGGTGACGGCAGCCCTCGACGGCTTCGATGAAATTGAAAACTGGTACGCCGCCGGCGGCCGTGAGCGCTACGGTGAGGCGGTACACGAGCGCGTGCTCAAGGAATTGGCCGGCACCCTGGCGCGCATGCACAAAGGCCGCTGGCAGCATGGTTGCCTGTACATCAAGCATATTTTCGTAAAGGTAACGGGCGAAGGTGACTCGGCCAACGTTCAGGTGGCGCTGCTGGATTTCGAGAAATGCCGCCAGCGTCTGACCGCTTATCGGGCCGCTTCCCATGACATGCTGCAATTGCGCCGCCATTCGTCGTGGAACGATACCGACTGGAAAAAACTCAGCTACTTTTACGAGACGGCGTTTGGCAGCGCTATCAAAGGTTTAAGCAGATGAAACTAGAAATAGCACGAGGTTTGTTTCTGGTCGGGGCGCTGGGCGTTGCAGCCATGGCGTTGGCGGCGTGGGAGCAGCCTCGCACACAGGTGCTGAGTGCATCGCACAGTGGCGCGCAATGTCCGCTGCCGCGCGTTGCCAAGGCAAGTGTGGCGGTCAAGCCTGATCATGAACTGTTGCTGTTCATGTTCGGCATGTCCCAGAGCATGAGGCCGCAGAGTTGAAACGATTCAACCCCCCAGGAAAGGGCCTTGCGATGCGAGGCCCTTTTTTTCTGTGCGGGGTTTAGACCAGATGCAGATGGTTGTCCCAGAGCCCGGCCGGCAGCTCCAGCGGTGTGGCGACCAGTTGGTTCTGGCGGCAATCGTAGAAGCGGCAACGGCCTTGGCCCGACGTCACCACAAACCCATCGTCCACTGCCCCCACGCCGGCGCAGTCGGGCAAGGGTGCATCCAGGCGTAATGCGCCGCTGTCGATGTCCCAGATGAAGAAGCGGTTGCCCCGCGGCGCGGTCAACGCCACCAGGCGCAATTCGCTGTGCACGGCCACGCTGGCGGTGTAATGGCCCATGGCCTGCAACTGCTCATCCGCCACCGCAAACGCCACGAATGGCTGCCCAGGACGTTTGATCGCCAGCAACTCGGAGCGCTCCTGGGACGGCCCCATGAACTGCTGACCGGTGAGGATAGTGCCATCGCTGGCGATCCCCATATGGCGCACGCTGTTCATCTGCTGGTCGAGGGTTTCCTTGCTGATCAGGCTGCCATCGCGCCGCATCAACACCAGGCTCGGTTCCATGGCCTCAAGGTTCATCTCCACGCGGCTTTCGGCTTCGGTACGAATACCGCCGTTGGCCACCACCAGGGTTTCGCCATCGGGCATCCACGACACCTGATGCGGGCCGATCCCGTGGGTGGAGATTTCGCCGCTGTGCACCAGCCGCTCGCCCTCGAACCGGTACACACCGAGCAGGCCACGGCCGGGGTCGGAGGTGTCGTTTTCGGTGGCGTACAGCCAGTCGCCGCTCTTGTGGATGACCGCGTGGCCGTAGAAATGGCGATGGGCATTGGACGTGATGGTTTGCAGCAGCGCGCCATTACGCAGGTCGACCAGATAACTCTCGGTGCCCGGGCGACGGGCAACAAACAGCGCTATCGGCAGCGTCGGGTGGTTGATGATGTCGTGGCAACGCTGGCCGACCTGGGTGCAAACATTTGTTTGCCGTCCAGGCGATAACCCACGGCGTAATGCTTGCCGTCTGCATCATCGCGTGCCGACAGCAGCAGCGGCTCCTTGCCTTTAGATTTGAACAGCGTCCAGCCACCCAGAGTAAGAGCACTGAGCAGCACGCTGCCCACCGCCAAAGCCTGTCGCCTGAGCATCATCAGTCACCGTCGTTGGCGTTAAAGCCCAGTTGGATGCCCAGCGCCTTGGCCAGCTCGCCTTCGTGCAGGCGGTGGACAACGTTGAGGCTGTCGTAAATGTCGTTGAGCTGCTGGCGCCCGGCGTCGTCGGCCAGCAGCTCATTGAGGGTGCGCTGGTTGCTGGCGAACAGTTTCAGGGACGCAGCATAGGCCGCATCGATCTTGTCGGCCAACGGCTTTTGCTCGGACGGCAGCAGGCCGCGCAGGCCTTTGTTGTCGACGCCGACCCACACGGTGCGGGCCGCGGCGAGGCTGGCCTCGAGGCTTTGCAGGGACGACTGGCTGCGCCACGCGTCGGCCTGGAACGGCTGCGCAATGCCCTTGGTCTGGCGCCCCATCGGCGTGCCGAGTTTTTTCTTCAGGGTGTCCAGTGCGGTTACCTGCACGCGCAGCAGATCGGCGATGGCTTCGTGGGAATCGGCGTAGCGCTGGTTCGGAAACTTGGTCATCTGCGCCAGCATGCCGTCGGTGCTGTTCCAACTGGCCAGGATCTCCTCGGCCAGGGCCTTCTGACGGTCGCCGATGGCCACCAGCAGCGGGCAGTAACGGGCTTTCTGGGCATCGTCGGCGAGGTCGGTCTTGGCGTCGTAGAGAATGTACTCGTAGGCCGACAGGCCTTGCACCACGACGCTGGACTTGGCCAGGGCCGCGCCATCGATTTGTGGCTGGCTGGCGACCAGTTGCTCGACCTGACGGCGACCAGGTTCTTCTTGTCCGGCCAGAACTGCACCTGCCACGCACGGTTGCCTTCAGCCAGCGGGCCGATCAGCAGCGGTTGCAGTTCGGCCCAGGCTTTTTGCGCCTGCAGGAAGTCGGCACGGGCGGTGTCCAGGCTTTCCTTGCCTTGGCAATAGGCCAGGGCGCTGACGGCCAGTTGGCGGTCCGCTTCGACCCAACGGCTGTAGGTCGGCAGGATCACTTGCTTGGCGATGGCCGCCGAGGTCACCGCTTGCGGGTCCTGGGGCGAGCAGGCGCCGAGGGCAAGGGCGGCAAGGCTGGTGAACAACAACTTGGGACGGAACATGTCGAGCTCCCTTCTGTAAGTGGGGCAAAGCTTATAAAGCATTCAGGAACGCCAGCAACGCAGCGCGTTGCTCGGCATTGAAGGACAACACATGCTGCTGCGCCGCCTGTGCTTCGCCGCCATGCCAAAGCACGGCTTCGAGCAGGTTGCGGGCGCGGCCGTCATGCAGGAACTGGGTGTGGCCACTGACGGTCTGGGTCAGGCCGATGCCCCACAACGGCGGCGTGCGCCAGTCGCGGCCACCGGCCTTGAATTCGCTGCGGTTGTCGGCCAGGCCCGGGCCCATGTCGTGCAGCAGCAGGTCGCTGTAGGGGCGGATCACCTGGTTGGCCAGTTCAGGTTCGGCGGCATTGGCAGCCGTGGTGAACGCGGGTTTATGGCAGCCCTGGCAGCCTGCTTGATAGAACAGGTTCTTACCGGCCAGCACTTGCGGCGAGTCGACGTCACGGCGCACCGGCACGGCAAGGTTGCGCGTGTAGAACAGCACCAGGCGCAGGATATTGTCGCTGACTTCCGGCTCGCCCTCCGGGCCATTGCCGTTGGGTGCCTGTTTGCAGTCGACTTGGCTGTCGGTGCAGTCATCAAATGGCCTCAGGGACGTGGTGAGGCCCATATCACCCGAAAACGCGTGAACATTTTGTTGATTGAGGTTGGGCTGACCGGCTTTCCAGCCGAAACGCCCGAGCACGGTTTTCTGCTGGGCGTCATCCCATACCTGGTTGGCACGGCCGACGATGGCGTCCTTGGCGGCGGTCTTCGGGTCAGTGTTGCGCAGGATATCAGCGTCGCTGATGGCTTCGAGCAAACCCAGGCCGATCATCGGCGGGGCGATGCGGGCCGAGAAGCGTGTGTCCGGGTGCATCGGGCCGTAGCTGAGCTGGGTGATCTGCAGGTCCGGCTTGCGCAACTCGACGACCGTGCCGTCGTTGAAGGTGACGTTGACCGGTGTGTAGTCAACCCGCACCTTGCCTTCGGGCGCGACGCCGGGCACCGCCATGTCTTGCAGTTGCCCGCCGTAGACCGGTTCGGGCACCACGCCGGCCTGTTCGATCAGGCGCGCATAGTCTGGTGCATCTGGAATTGACAGGCGCACCAGCATCGACACCGCATTGGGTGCGTCGGGCAACGGCGGGTGACCACGGCCGTCTTTTATATGGCAGTTCTGGCAGGCATTCGTGTTGAACAGCGGGCCCAGGCCATCACGCGCCGTGGTGGTGGACGGGGCGATCACCCAGGGGCTGCGAAAGAAGCTGTTACCCACGCTGAAATCCAGGCGACGCGTGGGCGACAAGTTGGCCGAGGGCAGGGAAAACGCGTTCTGGTCGCGTTTGTTCACGGTTGCAGCGCCGCCGGCCCGCGACTCACCAGGCTCAGCCTTGGTGAAGCGAGGCGCGTCATCGCAGCCGGCCAGGTTCAAGACCAGCAGTGCTGCGCACAGGCGAAAAAGTGAACGGAACATCGAGTTTCCCGGACGAAGGTGAAAAATAAGGTCGCAAAGTCTAACAGGGCGCGAGGCAATGAATAAGAGCAATTATCGTTTGCTCGTACCCGATCCATTCCCGCTAGAATGACCGCACATTTTTTTCTGGAGGTGGCCAATGCAGGCTCTCGACGCTTTGCTCAACCGTGTTTCCGTGCCGCGCCTGCTGGAACCGGCACCGACCCAGGCGCAGCGCGACGTGCTGTTTGCCGCCGCCATGCGTGCGCCCGACCACGGGCAACTGCGCCCTTGGCGTTTCCTCACGGTTGAAGGCGCTGCGCGCGAGCAGATGGGCACGCTGCTGGCCGAAGCGGCCCGCCTGCAAGATGCCGACGCACCGCAGGCCGCCATCGACAAGGCGCAGAACGGCCCACTGCGCGCGCCGTTGGTGGTGGTAGTGATCGCCCGCTTGCAGGAGCACTTCAAGGTGCCGAAATCCGAGCAACTGCTGGCCGCTGCCTGCGCGGCCCATGGCATTCTCCTGGCCGCCTATGCCCAGGGGATTGGTGCGGTGTGGCGTACCGGTGAATTGTCCTATTCGCCGCACGTCGCCAAGGGGTTGGGGCTGACGGCGGATGAAGAAGTGATTGGCTTCCTCTACCTGGGTACGCCGCAGAACCCACCGCGCACGGCGCCGAAAGAAGACCTGACGCCCTTCGTGCAAGCCTGGCCGGGCTTCTAAACGCGCAGCAGATTTAGTGTGGGAGCGGGCTTG
>JAFHKH010000158.1 GCA_016937595.1 Pseudomonas cedrina subsp. fulgida
TTAACTGATCGGCATTGGGCCCTACCCCGCCACCTCGGATGCACCATGCCTGGTATTCTTTATCCTCAGGAATACAAGCCCAGCGCTTTCAAGGACGTAGCAAATGAATTCGCAAAATATCGTGCGTTACTGGCACGCTGTCGAACTGCTGCAACCCCAGGCAGTCCCAAAACTGAATAAGCGCGACAGCGACTATCAGCCGTTTTTCCAAGACATCCCCGCCTCAGGCCAAATCCTGCCATGGATGCCGGCCAACCCTCTGAGCCGGCAGCGCCTGCCGAACAAACGCGTATGGAGCCACACGCTCTACGCACACCTCTATGACAACCGGGACGTTTCCCGCCAATTGGAGGCCCTCTACGGCGCCGACCAAGGCTATAAGGAGCCGCAATCAAAGCTCTGTGCCTTGTACGCGCTTAAGTTCAACGATCAAGGCGTGATGATGGCCGACAGTCTGGTACTGTCCAGCGAGGCCTGGTTCGTTGGCTGCGCCATCAACCGACAAGACTGGACGCGCGGCTTCGAGGAGACCCAGAAATCCCTTCGCGAACAGGCCAAAAGCTTGCTCGGTGGCGTAGTCAATGCCGCCGACCTGGCACACCTGACAGGCCATATTCGCCAGTCCTTGGGACTCGATGAGTTTTTCGCAGACGGCCCGCGCGGGCATCGCTTCCGCTCGGCACCGATCAACCCGGACAAACCCGAACAGGAAGACGATCCCCTCAACAGCTTCCTGCTGAGCGACCTGGCCGACATGGCCGACGCGCTGGCGCGGGGCGAGACAAGCAAGCCTCTGGCTGACTACCTGAGCCAACACGATGCCACCCAACGCCTGCACCTCGACGGTCCCAAAGCCGACCTGGCGCTGATCGATCGCCTCGCTCCTTCGCGCTACGCGCCCGGCTGCTGGCCCGCCGAACAGCACTTGGGTTTGGTGCATTCCCAGCAATTGGCGGTCAACAGTCTGCTCCACAACCTCAGCAACGACAGCGGGATAATGGGCATCAACGGCCCACCCGGCACCGGTAAGACGACGCTGCTGCGCGACCTGATCGCGGCAGTGGTGACACAACGCGCTGACGTACTGGCCTCGCTGGGCAGGGCCTCGGACGCTTTCATTCAGGATGGCCGCGAAACCGCCAACGACGGTGGGCGCGAGCGCTTTGCCTATCAGCTCAGCCCACGTCTGTTCGGTTTCGAAATGGTGGTAGCGTCCTTCAACAATGGTGCCGTGGAAAATGTGACCCTCGAGTTACCCCAGCGCGACAAGATTGATTCATCCTGGCTGCCCGATGCCGAGTACTTCAGCGAACTGGGCGAGCTGACCAGTGGCAAGCCGGCCTGGGCGATGATCTCCGCAGCATTGGGCAGCAAAGCCAAACGCACCCAGTTCGTCGATCGCTTCTTCGATGGCAAGCGTCCGCCCAAGACGAAGACGACCTTCGCGGAATCGGCACCCTCCCAACCCGACGTCGACAACGCTGAGCTGGACGAAGATCCATACGAGGATGATCCGCTACCCGACGCCTCCATGATCAACAGCGCAGACGAAGAGCCCGCCCCCAAGGGCATGCGCGAGTGGCTGAGCGAACACGCCAGCCAAATGAAATTGCTCTCGTCCGCCGAGAAAAACAATCTCTGGCGCGCCGCTGTCGAGCGCTATCAGGGCGCCAAAAACGCCGAAGAGAGAATCCGCGCCGAGGTCAGCGACATTCTGGAGCGGGTTCAGGCGGTGATCAGCGCCAAGGCTCGAGTGCGCCAAAAGGAACAGGAGCGCCAAGCTCGTCTGACTCAACGCCGCGAACTCAATGATAAACAAGCCAAACTGGAAACCCTGCAACTCGCGCCCGCCCGCGACCAACTGAAACGCGAGCTTCAGGTCCTTGAAGCACACCTGGCAAACAAGCCGGGAATACTGGCCAATCTGATCAGCCTTTGGGGGGCTCACCGCTCATGGGCGGCCCGGCAACGCCTGCTGGATAGCGCGCACACCTTGGCCAAGGATGCCTTCGACAGCGTCCAACGCCAAGTACAGCGACTCGTCGGCCAATTGGCCGAACTCAATCGGCAATTGGCAAGCGACGAACTGCAAATCAACGAAGCCGTGGTCCACGCCGGTCTGCAGATAGAGAAGGCGCGCAGCGTTGCCCGTGCTGGCCAGGCCAGGCACCTGGAGCATTGGCTCGAACAAGGCCAGATCGACAGAGGCAGCGAGATCGAGCTGCTCGAACCCTGGCAGTCGAGGGCTGGCGACAGGCGCGGGCGACGGTCTTCATTGAGGCGCTCAAGCTGCATCACGTCTTCTTCCAGATCGAAGCCTCGCGCTTGCGCGCTAACCTGCACTTCATCACCAGCACGCTCACCGGCAGTCGCTATAGCGGCGTATCCAAGGCCGTGGTGCGTTCGGCATGGGCCTCGCTATTCATGGCAGTGCCGGTGCTCAGCAGCACCTTCGCCTCGTTCGCCCGCTCATTCGGTAGCCTTGGCTGCGGGGACATTGGCTGGTTGATGGTGGACGAAGCCGGCCAGGCGCGCCCCAAGCTGCCGTCGGCGCGTTATGGCGGGCACGGCGGGCTGTGCTGGTCGGTGATCCGCTGCAATTGGAGCCGATCATCACCGTATCCGATGCCGTGCTTGAACACATGCGTACGCGCTATCAAGTCGATGCTCACTGGTTGCCCAACCGTCAGTCCGCCCAGAGCCTGGCCGACCAGGCCACGCCTTGGGGTCGCATGGCGGGGCCCAAGGATCAGAAATGCTGGGTCGGCCTGCCCCTCGTGGTGCACCGTCGCTGTGACAAACCGATGTTCGAGCTGGCTAATCGCATCGCCTACGACGTGCCATGGTCTATGGCACCATTGCGCCCTCACCCGCCAGAGAAACACCGGCCCGCCTACTGACCGGCTGGGTGCACGCGACCGGCCGCTCCTCCGGCAATTGGGTCGACAACGAAGGAAAGGCGCTCGAACATCTGTTGGCGATGCTGAATGAAGACCGCGTGCCGCCCGATAGCATCGCGGTTATCACGCCCTTTCAGGACGTGCGCAATCAGCTCAAGGATCGCTTACACGCAGGCATCGTGCGCGGGACTATTCATACCATGCAGGGTAAAGAAGCGGCAGTCGTCATGCTTATCCTGGGCGGGAACAGCGAAAACAGCGGCGCTCGCGATTGGGCGGTTTCCAAGCCCAACCTGCTCAACGTGGCCGCCACCCGTGCCAAACGCCGCTTGTATGTCATTGGTGATCGCAATGATTGGAAACAGCGCAAACTGTTTTGTGACGTTATGGAATTGTTGCCGGTTCATTGCGGCTTGGTCGGTGATAGCCCCTCCCGTGCCTGAAATCCGCTGTCCACCTCCGTCCATGACTTCTGGCACGACTCGACAAGAATCAGCTAGACCTTGAGGCCGCTGTATCAGCGAAATCACCGAGTAGTTTTGCACAGACACAAAAAAGCCGATCTATCTGATCGGCTTAATAGTCTGATTTTATTCAGGAAATAGGGTCGGGACGGAGTGATTCGAACACTCGAGCCCTAGCCTGGTACCTGTTAAGCGATCGACTCAGTGCCGTCCTGTCCTCAACTGACGAGCACACGCCAAACGAATCGATGTTGTCTTTTCCAGCGTATGCGACACCAGAGACGCGAACATCGTCATAGGCTGTTGCACCCCAGAGTTTCCCGGAATTGAACATCCGCCCCCCTGTTTTATGACCTCAAATTCGCGATGAGGAAAAGTGACAGGCTGCATGTACACATTCGTGAGCTTCACCGTCGTGGAACTGTTGGAAAAAGTATGGCAAACACCCATGGTCAAACTGGCCCACGCCCCCTCTCAATGAGGGCAAATCACCTGACTTGAAGAGCAGGAAAGTTGAACCCCTCCTCGACGATGACAAAAATCTCATCAAGCACATCCGAGTACAGCACAGAGGAGGCTCTTTTTTTCCAGAGATCATGGGCCGCTGTGTGGGCGTAGTCCAACGCCCATGCGACGACGCTCGGACGAATGTCATTCTCTGCATCCACCCCCATTCTCCCGGCGATAAGGGCAACAATCGAATCTCGACGATTTACCCCATTTTGCAGCGTTTTTGCACGAATCAGAGGGTGACTTCTCAACAGTTCCTGAAGCGTCATGAAACGATCCGCATCAAAACCATACGATCCCTTCTCACAACTCCTGACGACATCTACAGCGGCATGCCTCAAGGCCGTCACAACCGGTTCGTGGGGAGGACGCTCACCAAGCGCAGTGATGAACTCTTGATGCTCCGCTTCTTGGTAATCCAGAACGACATCCTCCTTGCAGGAGAAATATCGAAAAAATGTACGGGCGGAGACATCCACTTTTTCGGTGATGTCCTCGACTCGCGTGTCATCAAATCCTTTCTCAGCGAAAAGCTCATAAGCCGCTGAAATAAGGGCATCGCGCAACATGAGCTTCTTGCGCTCACGCCTGCCTACCTCTTCTTTTTCCGCCACGCGTCTGTTTCCTCTATTAGGTCAACTCACGGTACTGCACCAAACAGTATTACCATCAAATGACAATTGCGCAATTTTAATAAATTTCACAAGAAGAAATTTGTCTATTGACTTATTTTGTCAGTCGACGACATTATTCACCCGCATTCTCATTTGGCGTAATTGGACGTAAGACAAATCCGACAAACAAGTCAGCTGCCTCTCCGCTTACTGCCGCTTAAATCATCTAAAGGGAGTTAGATTCGCGATGAACAATGCCGTCGATGAAAAACAATCCGCCTCGCACGCGGCTCAACAGCTCAGCCCGCTTGAGCGTGATATCTGGGTTGAATCGCAAAAAGCGCCTCACAGTCACCAGTTCACCGTGGCCCTGTGCGTTTGCCTGCGCGGCTCAGTCGACGTAGAGCGATTGAAACTCGTCGCTGAAAACGTTCTGCGCGCTGAAGCCGCTTGCTTCAAGACGTACCATGACAACGACGGCCATCCGACCGTACGTCACACCTCCTGCAAGATCGTCGCCGAACTATTTGAGTTCGCCGACGAATCCGGCTCGGCGGCTTTTTACGAAGAATGGTCCCGCCACTCATGGAATCTCTCCCGCGCTCCGCTGATTGAGACGGCTATCGGGCAGGTTGGTACTTCAGTGATGCTCATGATCCGAGCCCATCACATCGTGGTCGATAGTTGGGCATTGGATGTACTGTCCAGGAAGATTCTGAACGTTTTCGAAGGACGGGAAGCCCTTCCTCAATCGAGCCTTCACGATTACGTTGAGAACTACGCGGCAAAGACGCCTTCCCTGCATGGAGCAGCGCTTCAGCAGGCGATCCTTGAGGTCGCAGGCACAGTCAACGCCGTGAGCCCCATACTTTTTTCGAAGTCCGGTCCGAAGCTCTCCTCGTCCCAACGCTATCGCCGTACATTCACGGTTTCGGCTGAAGACGTTCAGCGCGCCTTGGATCTGGGCATGACGCCCTTCATGACCGTTTCCGCCTCATTGGCGGTGTTGCTGTCATGCCAATATGGCAGCGAACATTTTTTGCTTGGGGTGCCCTTCCTCAATCGGCGCGAAGCTGACATCACCACAGTCAATCAAAGAGCCAACACGCTTCCCGTCAGCGTTCAAGTCAGCCATGCGCACACGCTTCGAGACGTTGCGGTTTCACTCAAGCGACAGGTCAGCTTTATCAAGGAAAGAGAGTCCATTCCCTTTGGGCAACTGGTCTCTGAAATAGCGCGTTCTGGCCACAATCGACAACTGTTCGATGCGACGGTTTCATACCTACGCTACCCGCAGTCAGATGAAGGTGTGCCGTCGTCGACTCACAGAAGCACCGCCCACGTTCACGCACAAGACGCGGTGGCCATTCACTTGCATACCTACGGAAAAAACGCCGACGTATGTGGGGAAATTTGCCTCAACAGCGCGGCGTTCGATTCAGAGTGCCATGCATCGGTGTTTCTCGACGCGTTCCTCCAATTGGTGGATGGCTTCCTGACCCAACTGGACAAGCCGTTGGACCAGGTCAGTCTGCTGACTTACGAGCAGGCTGAAACACTCAGGACATTCGAAGAAGGGCCAACCAAGCCTTACAGTGATAAAGATACCGTCATATCGCTTTTTCAAGCGCAGGCAGCACGAACCCCCTACACCATAGCGTTGCGTGACCACGACCATAAAACCTTCACCTATGCCGAATTGGACAATTGGTCCTCGCGATCGCCACAGAACTGGAAAATCAAGGTGTAGGCCTGGGCGATGTCGTTGCGGTATCAATGGTCAGGTCGCCACAGCTCATGGCAGCGATCTTCGCCGTACTGAAGACGGGTGCGGCTTACCTGCCAATCGATAGCGAATATCCCGCAGACCGTATTCAGTACATGCTTGAGGATAGCAACGCGAAACGGGTGATCACCAATCTGCCTCAGGTCCTGAGCAGTGATGATCCGCGCAGGTTCGATCTCGACGTACTCCCCTTGGAGCTGGCGCGCGAAGTCAATTATGTCAGCAAGGCTCGCCCTCAGGATCCCGCCTATATCATCTATACGTCGGGCTCGACCGGCAGACCGAAAGGCGTCGTGATTGAACATCACTCGGTTATCAACCGCCTGGAATGGATGCAAGAGATTCATCCGCTCGCCAGTAACGATGTGATCCTGCAAAAAACCCCTATCTCGTTCGATGTTTCGGTGTGGGAGCTTTTTTGGTGGAGTATGACGGGGGCGTCGGTGGCCCTGTTGGAGCAAGGGGCTCAGCGAGATCCTCGCGCGCTGATTAAAGCCATCAGCGATCACAACGTCACGGTGGCCCATTTCGTTCCTTCGATGTTTGAACCCTACATCCAGGCGCTGGCAGACGCTCGAGAACAACTGCTCAGCGTACAGAGCCTGCGCTGCCTGTTTACCAGCGGCGAAGCGCTCTCGCCTGCCGTCGTGAATAAATTCCGCAAACTGTTCACTGGCGATACCCAGCCGCCCAGGTTGATCAACTTATATGGTCCGACCGAGGCAACCGTAGATGTCACCTGGTATGAACTGGACCTGCTGGGCCACTCGGACATTGATGAGGTGCCGATTGGTTACCCCATCAACAACACGTCAATACGTATCGTCTCCCAACATGGTGTCAGGCAACTCGTCAACGTACCTGGAGAACTGCAAATCGGCGGCGTCCAGTTGGCAAGAGGCTACCTGAATCGCCCGGAACTTACGGCGGAACGCTTCATTACCGATCCGGAAGATGGGCGTCGCTGGTACCGAACCGGAGATCTCGCCGCGTGGGCAAACGATGGTTCTATCCTGTATATGGGAAGAATGGACGGCCAGGTAAAGATCCGCGGAAACCGTATTGAACTGGGCGAAATCAAGAATACGCTGCTCAATCTGCCAAACATTTTGAATGCCGAAGTCGTCGTTGAGCAGGACGATAAGCGAGGCAACCATTTGGTGGCACTGTTCGTCAGTCGCACGCCGCAAACCGAGCGCTCATTGCGTGAACAAATGGCTAACGCGCTCCCGGCGTTCATGCTTCCTTCCCGGTTCGTAGCCCTTGACCATATCCCACTCACTCCCAATGGAAAGTTCGACCGGGGCCAAGCATTAGCGATGGCCAATACCACTCAAACTACCGCACCAAAAGCAGAGTTGAGTGTGACAGAGCGCCTGGTCAGCGATATCTGGGGCGGCATTCTCGGTCAGCGGGACATTATTGCAGAGGACGATTTCTACTCCATCGGGGGCGACTCAATTCTGATGCTGAAGGTGCGCTCGGAATTAGAGAAGCACGGATATGACGCCAACTTGTCCGATCTGAGTGACCACACCACGGTTCGAGAACTGGGGCGCTTCCTGGAACTTACCGCAGACAGCGTGGCCCTGCCCAAGGCGGCACTGAGTGCATTTGAGCTGGTGACTGACAATGAGCGCAAGCGCCTTGCAGAATTGGCCGTAGACGCCTATCCGGTTTCACAACTGCAACTGGGGCTCCTCTTCCATAGCCGAGAGCAAGAACAAAGCCGGGTCTACAAAGACGTTTTCCGTTACACCCTGAAAATGGACTGGTCTGAACAGAAGTTCCGCGAAGCGCTGCAAGGTTTAATCCAGCGCCACCCGGCATTGCGTACAACGTTCAACATCGGCGAATACTCCACCCCGCTTCAGCTTATTCACAAGGACCTGTCGGTAGACGAGGTGCTGGCCGTCAATACGCCGCTGGCAAACGTCTATGAGCAGGAAATAGCCAAGCATATGCAGGCGTGGTCCGCGCACAACTATTCGTTTGCCACAGGGCCACTGTTCAACGTAGCTGTTTTCACTAACGAATCAGGCGCACCTCTGGACCTGGTGCTCAGCTTCCATCATGCAATCCTTGACGGAGGTAGCGTCGCGAACCTGATTCGCGAACTGCTCCTCTGTTATGCGAGGGGTAATGATGAAGGCCTGGGTTATCCCACCCACGATTTACCGAACCCATCGCTGTTTGTTCAGGACGAACTCGCTGCAATAAATAGTAGCGAGCATCGAGCCTACTGGAAGGGCCATCTGGAAGGCGCTACCAACACCCTGCCGATTGGACTCGCGGCGCACCTTGAGCGCGCGGACAGCGGGATGTTCTCGTACCGATTTTTTGTTGAACCCGCCCTTGATGACGCATTGGTGCAACTGGCAAAACGCTCTCACCTGCCCATCAAGACGTTCTACCTGGCTGCCCATTGTGCGGCGATAGCGTCAATGAGCAATACGAGAAACGTGCTAACCGGTGTTGTGACCCACGCACGCCCAGAGATCCGGCACGCAGAACACCTTCTCGGATTGTTTCTGAACACATTGCCGTTGCGAGTCAACCTGGCCGAAGTCAGCGCTCAACAACTGGTTGAGTCAATCTTCAGACACGAGAAGGCGAGCCACCGTCATCGTCGATTCCCGTTGAGTGAAATTCAGACAGACAATGCAGGCGTATCCATAAGCACAGCCTTCAACTACATCCACTTCCATGTACTGGAGGAGGTCGGCGCACAAACCGGCATCGAGATCGCAGCCTTCGATCCGCAGGAAGAGACCAGTTTTGCCCTGCTTGTGAACGTCATGCGCGAGTTCTCGGGAGCCGAGGTCGCCATCCGTGTGGATATGGATGGAGCAATCTATGCACGCGAACAAGGTGAAGTCTTTGCGCGGCTTTTCAATGACGCGCTGAAACGCCTGGCCTTTCAACCCCATGCAGAAGCGCTCTTCAGGTCGCCGCTTGCGCAATCCGGTTATCTCGCCTCGGGCCCAGCCAGGGACGCATTCATTCCCGTGCCTGAACAAATTCTTCAGGCCGTGCGCCACCAGGGACAGGCCGTTGCCATTACCTATGAAGATACTCAGTGGACCTACGCACAACTCTGGGACACCGCCGGCAGAATTGCGTCTCTGCTCTGCAGTAAAGGCGTACAGCGCCAGGACGTTGTCGGCCTGGCATTGCCACGCTCGTTCGAACAGATCGCCACAGCCTTGGCGACCCTACGATCAGGGGCCATCTGCCTACCTATCGACGTGTCTTATCCCGCCGCACGCATTGAACTGATCCTGAAAATCGCAGCGCCAAAAGTAGTCGTCACCCGGTCGTGCGTTAACGAACTACCTGACAGTACTGTGCGCCTGGATCTCACCAATGACCTTTTACAAACGGTAGAGGCCGGCTGTTCAGACGTCGCGATTGAGTCGACCGACAACGCCTACATTCTGTTCACGTCAGGCTCTACAGGCACACCTAAAGGGGTCGCAATGCCCCATAGAGGACTGGCGAATCTGGTCGGCTGGCAGAACAAATCGGCAAGTGGCGCCGTTGGCTCGACACTCCAGTACGCGCCGCTCAGTTTTGACGTTTCGTTCCAGGAAATTTTCTCAACGCTAAGCGCGGGTTCGACGCTGCACCTGATCAGCGAAGAGGAACGCCGTGATCCCTCGGCCCTGCTCAGGTTTATGGATCGCAAGTGCGTGGAACGCGTATTCATGCCTTACATCGCCCTGCAGCAACTCGCGGAAGCGGCTGTCGCCCTTGATCTGTTTCCTGACAGCCTGCGCGTTGTCGGCTCGTCAGGCGAGCAATTGCGGGTCACCCAGGAGATTCGCGCACTGATGAGACATCTGCGCGGGGGGATTCTGGAAAATCAATACGGCCCAACCGAAACCCATGTGGTGACCCGCTACAGCATGAGCGGCAACCCTGATTACTTCCCGGCATTACCTCCTATCGGTAGCGAGATTGACGGCGTTGGCATCCTCATTCTTGACGACGCTGCCAACGTTATTCCCGATGGCGTACCAGGAGAAATCTGCGTTTACGGAGACGCACTGGCGTCTGGTTACTACAAAGCCCCAGAAGAAACAGATAAGAAATTCATCCGTCACGATCATGTACCCGGCAAATTGTTTTATCGAACCGGTGACGTCGGTATCAAATGCGCCGACGGCACGTTATCAGCCTTGGCCGGAATGACAACCAGGTCAAAGTGCGTGGCTACAGAATTGAACTGTCGGAAATCGAACTCAAAGTCCTGAGCTTTTTTGAAACCCGCAACGAACACATTGACGTGGCGGTGATCGCGAAGCCGCGTGATGAGCACGACGCCTACCTGGTCGCTTACCTGACAGGAAGCGGGTCGCAAGACGAGGCGGTGCTGTCCCAGCTCAGGCATTACCTCAGCGAGGAATTGCCGACGTACATGCTGCCAACCCACATGGCCTGGATCGCGCAGATGCCGACCACGCCAAGCGGCAAAAGGGATGACGCTGCGCTGCGCACGCTGAACGTTCAGCTGGGTAACGCTGTGAATTACCGGGAGCCGAGCGGCGAGTACGAAATGAAGCTATGCCAGTTGGCAGCCGAGCTTCTGAAGACTCCGAAAATCTACCCCCAACAAAGCATCTTCGATTGCGGGGCCACGTCGCTGACAGCCATGCGCTTGGTTGTGTTGGTTGAGAAGTTGTACGGAATCAACGTGCCCCTGTCGTCCTTTGTCAGTGCGCCGACGATGGAAAAACTCAGCGTGCTGATTCAAAAAGGCGGTGGCGCATTCACGTTCGACCCACTGGTGCCGCTACGCGAAACCGGCCAGCGCACACCGTTGTTTCTTGTCCACCCCATGGGCGGCAATATTCTCTCGTACCTGCGCATGCTTCCGCATTTACCCGCCGAACAGCCACTCTATGCACTGCAGGCCTCGGGGGTCGATGCAGGCTCTGAGCCCATCCCCTCTGTCGAGGCACAAGCAAGTTTGTACATTGAAGCAATGCGTCGAATCCAACCCGAAGGTCCGTACGTCATCGGTGGCTGGTCCTACGGTGGGTTCATTGCATTTGAGATAGCCCAGCAGTTAATACGGGCAGGCGAGCGCGTCGCAAATGTATTGATTCTGGACACCATGGCACTTAGCTCACAGGCCCAAGGCAAAGCCAGTGATGACGCATTGCTGAGTTGGTTTTTTTGGGAACTGCTCTGGACGTCGAGAGGCTCCGAGCTTCCTGTCCAAATTGTGCCTGATCATATCGCCACGCTTCAGGAGCGTTTCGACTTCATCACCGATCACGCAATCTCCATTGGGGCGATTCCGGCCGGCAGTACCAAAGCCGTCATGCAGCGGCTGTTCGAGGTGTACCGCACTAACTGGGAAGCGGCGACGCAATACAACTACGAGGCGAAGTGCGCGGAACTGGATATCACCCTGATCCGGGCTATTGAACCGCTCCCCCCCATTCTTCGGGATATGCACGACACCATCCGCAGTGAATACAACGATCCACTCAATGGTTGGGCGGCCAAAACCTCGGGGATGATCAAGCTGATTGAGGTTGACGGTGACCATTTGACCATCATGGAAGAACCTTTTGTCGGTGCGCTCGTCACGGCAATTCTTGAAGAAATCAAATAACTATGGATCAGGGTCAAAACATGAAAACCAAACCTGTTGCGCTCATTATCGGAACCGGGATCGGCGGCTTATCGTGTGCAGCCGCCTTGAAAAAAGTGGGCTGGTCAGTGCGTCTTTTCGAGAAGGCTGACAGCATGAGAGCCACCGGTTCAGGTCTCTCGGTGATGTCGAACGCCAGCGCGGCAATGAAAAAGTTGCTCGATATCGATCTTGGGCTGGAGCACTACGGAGCCGAAATTCGCAACTTCGAGATCCGTCATAAATCCGGATTTCTCCTCAAACGTCTTCCGTTCCAGGAAATTGCCGAGGAACAAGGTTCTCCCAGCGTCTGCATTTCCAGACAGCAACTGCAAACCGCCTTGCTGGACAACCTGGGGGAGGTAGACATCAGCCACGCAAAGCGATTTGCAAGCTACGACGAAACTGATGACGCTGTACACGTGACCTTCGAAGACGGGACCAAGGCCTCAGGCGACATCCTGGTCGGCGCTGATGGCTACTATTCCGCGGTGCGCGATGCGATGGGGATACCCAGCCAGGTACAAGAGGCTGGATACATCTGCTGGCTCGCACTGGTCAAATATGATCATCCGCAAATAACCCCTGGCTATGTCGTGCATTACTGGGGCAAGGGCAAGCGGATTGGCATCATTGATATCGGAGGTGGATGGGTCTACTGGTGGGGAACCGCCAATATGTCGAACCAGGAGGCGGTTGGCTGGTCGGGCACAAGCGCAGACGTTGCCAAGGTCTATGAGGGATGGCCAGCCATCGTTTCCGACATTATTCACGCCACCCCCAACGAAGCCATCATCACGGTCGACGCCAAAGACAGGTCCTTTCCAGCGACGTGGTCCAAGGGGCGCGCAACGTTACTCGGGGATGCAGCTCATCCCATGCTAACAAGCCTGGGCCAGGGCGCAGGCTTGTCCATAGAGGACTCAGCCGTGCTTGGGCATGTCCTGTCGACGTCGACAGACCATCAAGCGGCGTTGCGACGATATGAGTCGATCCGCCAACCCCGGGCTAAAGCCATCGTCGACGCATCAAGGGCGCTGAGCGATGTCGAGCAATACGACCAATTCCTTCCTCGACTGAAACGCGACGTTGGCATGCTGCTCGCGCCGGCAAAAACCATGCGAGAACGACTGCAGGCGTCAATGCTGTTCGACGATTTTGCAGTACACGCCCAATAAGTCACCCAACGAAATTTCAGCCAGATAAGGGATTGTCATGTCTAAGAAAAGCGTACTTGTTACCGGTGCTTCTTCGGGTCTGGGCCATGCGGCAGCCTTGATGCTTGCTCGCAACGGCTTTCATGTTTTCGCTGCCGCAAGGGAGATTCGCGGCGTGTTTAACGGGCAAGCCAATGTGGAGGAAGTCAGACTCGATATCACCGACGAGGCGTCAGTCGCGCAGGCATTGGAAAAAATTGCGGCAAAGAACACTTCCTACCCTCTGTGGGGCCTGATCAACAACGCCGGCATTTGCGTGCCCAGCCCACTCGAGATGCTTAGCCCGCAAGAGCTGCGCCGACAACTTGACACGAACGTCATAGGTCAACTGCAGGTCACTCAGGCCATGCTGCCTCTGCTACGTGAAAACTGCGGGCGCATCATCAACATCACGTCCGGCCTGGGAAGCATTGCGGTTCCTTACCTGGGTGCGTACTCCATCGCTCAGTTTGCAAAAATGGCATTCACTGATGCACTCCGTAGAGAACTGGCCAACTCTGGCATCACGGTCAGCGTGGTACAGCCGGGCGCGATCTACACCCCTATCTGGGATAAATTCCTCGCAACCGGCCAGGAAATCATGAATCAGGTCAGTGGCGAGGCGAGGCAAATATACGCTCGCTCATTCACCGAGTTTCTCAAACAGAGCGAAGCGCTGGCCCGCGCTGCCACCACCAGCGAAGCCGACTTTGCTGAAGTCATCCTTGACGTGCTGACGACTGCGCAGCCTCTGGCTCAATACAGCGTGGGCAATGATGCGCAAAGTTTCGTGGACATGGCAAAGTCAGCCACAACCGCAGAACTCGATGCGATGTTTGCGGCCCAGATGCCTACCGGGACGGACTTTGGATCAGCTCAAAAGATCGGCCAGGCATCATGAACGTACGCAGATTGAAGATGTGGCGTGATCAGCATCGGTCAATGATGAATAGCGCGATTGTCGCGGTGAAATCCAGGCAGCCTTACAGCCCGTTCTCCGATGAGTTGACGAACTACGAGCCTGCTCAAATCGAACAGGGCGAGATCAGGTTCAAGCGCCTGCTCGACTCCAAGTTTCAGATCGACCGTCGCAGCTCAGCGGACCTGGAGGAGAAGAGAGTCGGTAAGGAGACGTCGCCTTATGGGTTTCCATTAGGCATTTCATACCGTGCCGAACACTTCGATAGCCTGGTTAAAAAGGCCAATCGTTCGATGAGCAAATGGGAGCACCTGAGTGTTGAGCTTCGTAGTGCATTGCTGTGCGAAGCAATCACGAGAATTCATGCAGACACGTTCCTGTTCTCTCAGGTGGGTATGCATACCAGTGGCCATGGTTTCTTCATGGGCTTTCATGCGAACGCTGTTCACGCTCAGGCACGAGCGCTTGAATCCGTTGCCCGTATTTGTCAAATAACGGCAGAACTGACCCAACAGGTGGACTCCGACCTCACCGTAGGTGACGCGCAACCACAGCGTATTTTGCGCAACTTCCAGCCAAAGCCTGCGGGCCTTTCTCTCGTGTATTCGGGTCGGGTCGCCCCCACCTGGGGGGCATACCCTTGCGTTTTCGCCTCATTGGCTGCGGGTTGTCCTGTCATTGTCATCCCTCACTCCGAAGCTATCCTGCCGCTGGCATTGACCGTAAAAGCGATTAAATCAGTGTGCGCCGAAGCGGGTGTTTCAGCAGACATCATCAACCTGTTTTGCTCTGATAACGATGCTGACTACAGGAAGGCCGCGCAACACCGCGCGGTGAAGCTGATTGATTACATGGGCAAATCCGAATTTGGCAAATGGCTGCGTCAGCATGCATGGCACGCCCGCGTCATGACCCAGCAAAGCGCCCAAACCTCCGTGTTTGTGCACTCTACGGACAACTACGACGGCATGATCGAGAATCTGGCATTCGGTCTGTGCTCTTACTCAGCGCAGTTGTGCACGTCGCCGCAGAACATCTACGTGCTCAAGGACGGCATTCAGTTACCTGACAAGATCATCACGGTTGACGTATTCCAGCGCGACCTGGTGGCTCGGATCGATCAATTGCTGCAACGATTTCAGCCACCACGTGATCTGCTCGGAGTCATCATCGGCAAACAAACCGTCGCCGATATTCGACAATGCGAAGGTGCCAGATTTGCCAACGTGTTGCGCCATTGCGAGCTGCTGCAGGATCCTGAGTTTGCTGATGCCCAGGTACTGACGCCCTCTGTGATTGCGGTACAACCGGGTTTTTCAAGCAGTCTCGACTACTACGCCAGCGAAGTCGCAGGCCCGGTCTCCTTTGTTATCGTCAAAGATGACCTCAAGACCGTTGCCCGCGAACTCAGCTACATCGGCCAAGAGTTTGGTGTGCTGGGACTGGGGCTCTACGCCATTGATGCAAATGTTGAAAAGGCAATGAAGTGTGTTTCGGCGGACATTGGCGCCCTGCTGTCCGTAAATTTCTGCGGTCACTATTTCATCAGTCAGTGTTCGGTGTTTACTGATATCCACGGCGGCGCGGTTAACTCATCCTCAGATGTCACTTATGGAGCGCCAGGGTTTTACCATTCTCGTCTGCGCATGACAGAAGACAGAACCGTGGTCTGCACGCCATGAGTTCAGCTCTTCGCATATGGCCGTTCAACTACCCGGCATTACCTCGAATGGCATTGTTTTCATTTCAGGTAGAGGACGTCGTCGAGCGCGATATGCGGCAGGCAGAGGAGTGGCTGGCGTGTGCCATGACATCCCGACGCAAGGAGTTCGCAGCCGGCCGAATCTGTTCGGCTGCGGCGCTTCAGGCACTGGGTGGCGATAGCGTGTGGCCGCCTATTGCCAAGCCCTCTCGCTATCCAAAATTCCCAAAGGAGTTCAAGGGTTCGATCACCCACACTCAAGCGTGCGCACTGGCATGTGTGGGTGATGCGGAGCGTTATCTCGCCATTGGCCTGGATGCTGAACCGATGGTTGAGCACGCAGAACTTGAACAAATGGCCAATCACGTCCTTTCTCCGCCCGATCTGAACCAGTTCAAAAACATGGACAGGGAACGGGCGCTGACCTTCTTCTACTTGTGTTTTTCAGCCAAAGAAACTTTGTTCAAGACGCTGTTTCCGTTGTGCCATACCGACATGGAATTTAGTGAATCCGAACTCACTTCGTGGGATGACGAAGGGTGTTTTACGCTGCGCCTCGTCACTGACCGGGTGAGCGACCGATTCGAGAACGGCACCCTGTTCCGTGGCCTGTGGTCCGTACACGCCGATACCCTGCTCACTCTGCTCGCCCTCCCTCGCAAACAGGCGTTACCCACACTGGACTCGCAACTCTATGTGCCTGATTTCAGCTATGGGCGCCCTTGAGCAGAGGTTTAAGGCTGTGTGGAACTTGCGAGCCAGCCCACCCAACCATTTACATTCACAGCGTATGATTATACGATTATTAATGATACGCAGTGAATGTAAGCCCCGATTCAACGACGTCAGACACGCTGTACTCACTCGATAAGGAGTATCGAACATGGCTAACCCGTACCGAATACTGTTTCAAGCCCCGGGCACCAGGGCATTTTCCCTGGCAGGCCTGCTAGCCCGTTTACCGCTCCCAATGACAGGTATCGGCATTATCACGATGCTTTCGCAGTTGCGTGGCAGCTATGCACTGGCTGGCGCGGTTTCTGCCACCTTTGTCCTGACATATGCACTGATGTCACCGCAGGTTTCACGAATGGTGGATCGTTATGGTCAACGCCGGGTACTGCCAGTGTCTGCTGGTCTGAGTGTGGTGGGTCTGCTCCTACTACTGGCTTGCACCTACTGGCACACGCCTGACTGGACGTTGTTCCTGGCGGCAGTGTTAGCGGGCTTCATGCCGAGCATGTCGGCCATGGTTCGCGCCCGGTGGACGGCGATATACCGAGGCAAACCCCACCTGCAAACAGCCTATTCCCTCGAAACCGTACTGGACGAAGTGACGTTTATCGCAGGGCCGCCGATCTCCGTGGGATTGAGCGTGGCCGTCTTTCCCCAGGCCGGACCGCTGGCGGCCGTTGTGATGCTGGCGATTGGTACGCTTGCTTTGGCGGCCCAAGTATCCACCGAGCCGCCAGTGGAATCCGCCGAAGAAAAGAGAACGAGAACGGCCTCCATCTTTCGCCTGGCGGACGTGCGACTATTAACATTGCTGATGGTCGCAATGGGCGTCATCGTTGGAACGGTCGATATCGTAAGTGTCGCATTCGCTGAACAGATGGGGAGTCCGGCAGCCGCGAGTATCGTGCTGTCCTGTTATGCCATCGGCTCGTGCGCCGCTGGCCTGTTGTTCGGTGCGCTGAAACTGAAAACACCGCTCCACACACTCCTGCTGTTGGGTGGCCTGGCTACGGCAGCAACCACACTGCCCTTGTTGATGGCGGGCAATATTGCCGGCCTGTCCGCAGCGGTACTGGTGGCTGGACTATTCTTCGCGCCCACAATGATCGTAGCGATGTCCTTGGTTGAGCGAATCGTACCGGAACGACAATTGACTGAAGGTATGACCTGGTTGCTGGCGGGCCTGAATGTCGGGGTGGCAATGGGTGCCGCGGCATCGGGCCAGTTAGTGGATATGGAAGGGGCTCGCTATGGATTCAACGTTGCCTTGGCAGCCGGAGCGGCGGTACTGCTGGTGGCTGTCTGGGGCCACCGACGGATGCGAGAACACTCGCTTACGCAAGCGTATTCTGTGTGAGTCTCGACGCTAAAGCACTTCGCTTGGAATGACCGGCAGAAAAAGCCACTCAATAGAGTGGCTTTCGTTTCTTAATCCTAGCGCGATGTGCACTTGGATCCGCTAAGCAAATGATGATGCGCGTGCCCCTGCTTCCGGCAACGCACTCATCTACTGGGGGTCGGCCTTTGGTTTAACCAGGATGCCCCTCAGCAGCAACTCAAGCGCGACCATACTTTGCGCAAGTCGCTTATCGCCCTCTTCCGAATCTGCAATCCAGAACGCAGCTTCGGCAAGGCTGCCGTAGATCAGCAACGCCAGCGCCTGAGGGTTGACATCCACCACGATACCTTGCTGGATCAAGACCTGAATCATCCGCTGCATCGACTCTACACAATGACGCTGTGCATCGGGTGAGGTGCCGCCCAGTACTGCCCTGGCATCGCGCAACACAATCCGCTGGATTTGGGGTTCCAGGGCCATTTCCAGATAGGCACGGCAGCGCTGGCGAAAACCGTCCCAGGCATCTGCTGCAGTGTCAGTGATGACTTGCAGACGCTCATCCATTTCAGCGTCGAGTTGCTCGACGACTGCTGACAGCAAGCCTTTCTTGTCACCAAAGTGATGGTAGAGCGCGCCACGGGTCAGGCTCGCCTGAGCCGTCAGCTCATCCATTGAGGTGTCCGCATAGCCTCGCTCACTGAACATCTCACGCGCTTTGGCTATTAACAGGGCACGGGTTTCTTCCATATCGGCGCGGGTGCGGCGAACCATCGGTTATCTCCTGACTGAAGGCGGCATGACCTGTGATGTCCATGAAGTCATGAATAGGCGCATCTATACATGCGGTCTGTATCTATTGTCACTTTCGCGTACTTCGATAACAAGCACGCCGTGCCTCGTGAAACAGCGCCATATGCGCTAGCGTGCGAGAAGTTCAGTCATCGCCTGTTCAATCACCCGGGTATCCGCATCATTCAGGCCTTCGCCAGCGACGTGGCCCCAGACGGATTCCAATATGCGCAGTTCGGCCTTGGGTATCCGACTGACCTCGTGTTCGGCATCTCGGACAGGGAAGTACAGATCGCTCGATGCAGGCATCACCAGCGTATCGGCGGTGATCGAAGCCAATGCCTTACTGACATCGCCCTGGTAACGGGCATTTGCACTGATGTCTGCATGCTGTCCGCTCCAGAGTTGCGCAATAATGTCGCAGGCATCTCGCTTGAGGAACCACCCTTCCCAGAAATCAATCAGGAAGTCTTCAATGGATGCGTAGCCCAGTACGGTCTCATCCAATCGGTCGCGGAAGAACGCCTGAGACAGCCCCAGGGCAGCATAGACACGCGCGGCAACACGTAAGCCGCGTTGCGGTGGCAGCGTGTAAAACCCCTCCCGGAAGTCGGCATCCAGCTCGATCGCAGCGCGCACGCTATCAAAAAACACATACAAATGACGTGACGTGCGTGCTGCGCTCTGAAAGGTAAACAGCCGCTCAACCATGTCCGGGAAAGCACAGGCCCATTCAAAGGCCTGAGTTCCGCCCAGAGACCAACCTGTGGCCATCCGAATTTTCTGGATACCGAACAATTCGGTAACCAAGCGATGTTGCTGAACAACATTGTCGTGGATCGTAACGTGTGGAAAGCGATTACCGTTCTGCGGCGCCGCCGTATTGCTGGGCGAGCTGGACAAGCCATTGCCGAAAGCGTTTGGCACGATAATGAAGTACTTTTCCGAGTCCAGCGCGCGACCTGGCCCGATCAACCAGGCGGCATCTTCATGGGTCGCTGCGAAGGACGTCGGATAGACAATAACATTGTCCTTTGCGTCATTAAGGCGGCCATAGGTCTTGTATGCCAATCGGGCCTCGCGGAGACGACGACCCGATTGCAACTGAATGTCACCGAGCTCAAAAACCTCATACGTCATAATGCGTGCTTCCCTTCATCTCTTTCTCTTTTCCACATGCAGATGTGGTCCGCTGCGCAGCGATGTGTAAGTTGCATACGCAGCCCCGCTTCAGCACAACGATCAAGGGAGGCGGTAGGCGATCACATAGTCTCCGCGTTCTTGCTCTGGGCCTTGCGAACCGCCCGCAGTGACAACAACGTATTGCCTTCCCGTGCTGCCACCCTGGTAAGTCATCGGGGTCGCCTGACTGCGACGGGCAGTCGACTTTTCCAGAGTTCCTTCCCGGTCCCGCTATCCATGGCCCTGAGGTAGTGATCCATCGAACCGGAGAAAAAAACCACTCCACCACGGGTAACAAGAGGTCCGCCCATGGTGGGCATTCCAAGAGGCAAACGTAATCCGGTCATCGCGCCCAACAAAGGCGTGTCCTCGGTACTGCCCAGGGGGACTTGCCATGCAATCTCTCCGGACCGAAGCTCAATTGCTGTCAATGTGCCGTAAGGCGGCGCAGTGCAAGGCACTCCGAGTGGCGAAGTGAACATTGCGTGAATAACACCATAGGGTGCCCCACGCTGCTGAGCGTAATTACCCGCAGCGCCAGTAGGATTGTAACCAGCGGCCAGGGCATCCTCATGCTTGATAAATTGGCCAATGAGCAATGCGGATATCATTGACAACCAGCAGGCCTGAACTTACATCAACCGCCCCGCCCCCCCAATTTATGCCTCCGTAATAACCGGGGTACATGATTGTTTTTTGTGTGCTTATCGGCGTGAAATCACCTTTCCAATGCATACGCTTAAACTGAATGCGGCAATACAGCTGATCAAGCGCGGTGATCCCCCACATACTTTTTTCTGTGAGCGGACCGTAGTCAAGTGACGCTCGTGAATAAGGCTGGACAGCGGATGGATGTTGGCCGACAGGCGCCCCCTCCACACTGACCGCACGTGATTCAACGGGGAGAACAGGACGACCATTGCGGCGATCCAAAACAAAAATTTGCCCCATTTTTGTCAACACGATCACGACAGGAGTGCTTTCTCCATTCCCCATTACAAGGTCATGAAGAATGGGCTGGGCGGCAACATCATAATCATGGAGATCGTGATTGACCGTCCTGTAGTGCCAACGATCAATCCCGGTTTTCACATCAATGGCGACGACTGAAGCATTGTACGTTTCAGATGACGGTAAACGATCAGCGCCCCAGAAATCTGGAGTCTGATTACCCGTCGGTACGTAGATCAATCCCAGTTCAGAATCATAGGAGGCGGTGCCCCAGAAATTGGGGGTCTCATCCGCGTAAGTTTCCCCCTCCGGGAGCGGATGCCCCCTCTTTGGAGCTGCCGGGTCCCATGCCCAGACAAGCCGTCCTGACTTAATATCCCAACCACGCACAACACCCGATGGCTCGCCACCACTGGCCCAATCCTGCATACGCGCGCCGGTGACAATGACGTCACCCGCAACGAGGGGCGCTGACGTAGGGAAATAGGAGTCTTTAGCCCTTTCGCTCAATCCCTTCAGCAAATCCACGTAACCGTGCTCACCAAATCCAGGACACGCCTCACCCGACCGGGCATCAAGCGTGAACAACCTTGCATCGAGGGTGGTCAGTACAATACGCGTTTTACACAAGGCGTCCGCGTTGCCATCCACATTGCCCGTGACGCTTTCGTCAGGCGCCGAATGGGACGCAAGGCCACGGCAGCGCTGCCATTCTTTTGAAACTACCTGTGGATCGAATCGCCACCTCTCAACACCGGTTTCAGCGTCGACCGCCATAACTTTGCTGTAGGGCGTACAGACATAGAGCATGTCGCCTATCTTTATCGGGGTGCCCTGAAAGGCAGCTTCTGCGGTGGGTACATCACCGGTTTTAAACTCCCAGGCGACCTGTAAATCCGTTACGTTCGAACGCTCTATCTCGGCAAGTTCTGAATATCGAGTGCCCCGTGCACTAAGCCCGTATTGAGGCCAATCCTGATTGACTGCGTGTTCCAGAGGAGGGTTGGCGCTGGATGCTCCCTCAGCCGTCAGCACGCCTTTTGAAACAACTGATGCATGCGGATAAAAACCAGCCCCGATGCCGACAAATGCGATGCCGAACAACACAATCGACGCTGGCGTTCGCATCTTGCGTCCACCTTGCATGCCGTCATGAGTCCTAAGCTGCGCGTAAAACAACGTAACAACACAAGCCACGCCTAAAAACAAGGACACCCGCGGCACAAACTGCCAGTAGTCCAGGCCCACCTCCAGCAGCGCCCAAATCACACTGAAAATCAACAGGACGATTGCCGTGCTGAAAGCGTGAACGTGCTGTTTGATAAGCGAATAGGAAACGTAGCCAAGAAGACAACCTGCCACTGCGTAGAACCAGCTCCCGCCAAGCACTATCAACCACAGTCCGCCCAAGAACAAAAACCCGGCGCCAAGCGCGAATAAACCTGCCACGGTGTGCATTGCAATCCGTATAACCCGCATACCGCCCTTCTCCTGCCAGCGATGCCTATGGTTACTGATCAAGGTTTTTTGACCACTTACCGTCGTGCACACGTCCCCCCTCACAGTCGTGTGTCAAACGAGGGGGGGATAGCTTTCCAATCGAACAACCGAAACCCTTTCGGGCCCAGCCTATGGGCAAATTGCCTGAGCTTTTTTGCCACTTGAACGGATCGCGAACGTCAGCAGCAGTGCCACTGTGGCCAAACCTGCGGCCAACCAGAGATTGGTGGCCAGACCAAACCGGTCTACCGCCTGCCCACCCGACCACGACCCCAGAAAAATACCGATATTGAATACACCTACATAAAGCGCAGTAGCGATTTCCACTGCATGCGGCGCCGCTTTCATCATCCAGGTCATCAGGCCCACCGACACGCCACCGTAGGCCAGCCCCCAAGCCAGCAACACTAAGCCGCCCCCCACATGGGAGTCACCGATCGTCAGGAACAGCACGGGCGCCAACAACAATCCCAGCGAGATAAAGACCAGGGTCAGGGCCGTGCGACGCGCGGCGATAATACCCGCCAGGAAGTTGCCAATGATGCCCGCAACACCATAGGCGAACAGCAACGCGCCGATCCATTGAGCATCGAATCCGGAGACCGATAACAACAACGGACGGACAAATGTGAATGCCATGAAGTGCCCGGCCACCAACAAGATGGTCAGGGCCAGACCGGCTTGCAACTTGCGGTTGGCAAACTGTTCAGCGAACTGGCGCAAGGTGACTGAGTGGTGAACAGGCAAAGCGGGAATGGCGAAGAGGTGAATCAACAGCACCCCGGCACTGAAGATAGCCATACAGCCGAAAGCCCAACGCCAACCGGCAAAATCACCGATCAACGCGCCTAACGGCACACCCAGTACGGATGCCGCAGCGACCCCGCCAAAGATAATGGAGGTGGCCAGACCCACTGCGTGTGCCGGGACCAGCCGAGCGGCCAAGCCCCCCGCGACAGCCCAAATACCTCCCATGCAGAAGCCGACAAGCGCACGTGCAATCAGCATCCACAGCATATCTGGGGCCAGGGCCGATGCAATATTGGCGATGACCAACAGGCCGAGCAAGCCGCACAAAATCCAGCGCCGGTCCAGATTGCCTGCTGCGATCACCACCAGCGGTGCAAAAAAAGCTGCCAGCAAAGCGGGCAACGAGATCATTAAACCAGCACTTCCAGTGGACGTTTCAAGCGCGCCGGCAATGGTTGTCAGCAAACCGACCGGAAGCATTTCTGTCGTCACAACCGAAAATGTAGCAAGACCCATGGCAGCCACTGCCAGCCATGGATACCGCGGGGACGTTGCAGGCGAAGCGACTGAAGTTGAACTCATGATTGCTAAATCCCTTTAGATGAAATTCAGGCCTCGCCCAAGACGCGAGGCATTTGCCACCCTGGATCCAGGGCTCTGCAATGTCCTTTGATTGCGCCGCTGATCGCGGGAAGCTAGTGGGGTAACCGTTCCCTGCTAGGAAACGGATCACAGCCTCGACGAAGCCAGAAAACATACATACTGAATGAATGTTTAAATCAAACCTATCATACGCAGTGAATGTAAACAACCGCAGGTAACGACTCAGACGCTCTGGCTCTGAGCCACCACGGCAACCTTGAAGTGCAGCCAACATTGTTGGGAGTCCAGCGAAGCGGCGTCCAGCGAGCGCATGAGTTCAATTAACGTCATGGATGCCTCGGGCTGTTGCGGTTATCGAGAAGCTCGCCCGGGCCGCTGCGAAGGGAAGGCTCAAGGAGTCGGATCTGGTTCTACTCGAGGGTATTGCTGAACTGCTTGAAAAGGCCAACGCTGAAAAGCCTTGAACCAGATGCAAAAAGCCCGGCACTGGGCCGGGCTCTTGGGTAATCATCGATTCAGACAGTGTTGAGGCGCTCAACCATATCTGGGAAACGCTGGACCAGCTTGATCAACAGCGCAGCCTGAGCATTTGGCTTTGACTTCGACTGCTCCCAGTTTTTCAGCGTGTCAGGACTGGTCCTGATCTGTCTTGCGAACACAGGCTGCGACATGTGGAGCTTTTCACGGATGGAAATGATCTCAGCAGCCGTCACCTCAGGAGGTGCAAGAGCCTCCACTTCGTACTGACGAAGTGTGATCTTCCCCTTCCGATGTTCGCCCATCTCGTTTACGCCTTGCATCAGCTCAGCAAACAGATCGCGCTTCTTCTTCATTTCACACCTCGCTTTTTCAGCTCTGCATCAATAGCAGCCTTCAATGCCTTCTCTTGATCGGCGGTCAGGTTCGCCATCTCATCCTTGTCGTAAATCGAAAACATCCAAAACTGGCCGTCATTAAGCAACCAATAGTAAATCACACGAAGCCCGCCACGCTTCCCCTTCCCACGACGAGCATCTTGCCAGCGAAGCTTTCTGAAGCCGCCCGTACGGGGCATCACATCGCCCGCCTCAGGGTTCGCCTGCATTTCCGTCTGGAGCTGCCGATACTCATCGTCAGTCAGGTATAAAGCCTTGTTGTATAAATCAAATCGGCGCTATTAAGGTAGGAGCAAACTTGCTCCCACACCTAATTAAAAAAGATAGCCGATGTAGGTCGCCGCACCGACACCTGCCTGCAAACCAGCGTTCACACCCGCCATGACCACCGCCCCCTTGGCCGAGCGCGCCAGTTGCTGGCTGACCGCGCTCCCAGCGATGATCGAAGTTGCCGGATGGGAGTTCAGGGCCAGCGACAACGCCAGCAACTTGGGATCGAGCCCGAACAACAAGGCAGTGGCCGAACTACCGATCAACAGGCCCCCACCCACTTCGGTATACATGCAAGGACCGGTAATGTCGTCGCTGGTCAGGTCGCGATTGACCAAGGCGTCACTGACGAACACCCAGCCGGTGCTGGGCAACGCTTCTGTCGCACCGGCGGCACTTACGCTCTTTCCCTTGATCTGGATATTGATCTTACCGAAACGCGGCAGCCGTGCGCCAAACCCGCCCCCCACACCAGCCCCGCCATATCGGTAGCTGACGAGCTCGCCCTGAGGCGAACGCAGGATAATCGAGCCGCCACTGCCCGCCACCGCGACCACGGTCAGGCCACCGCCGCTGGCGGTCTTGTACTCCCAGCCACTTTTATTTACCGGGAGTGGGATGTTGTAGCTCATACGTTCAAAGTCCTTTATGTGGATGAGCCGCACCGCGGCCGCGTTGACGGAAGGCTTCCAGCAGGCCGACTAGGGTGAACACCAGCCCCATCACCCCCAGCACTCCGGAAGTGCCCCACAGGGCGGCCGGGGTATCGACGATGGCGCTGCCGTCCGGCTGCTCGGGCAGGTAAAGCACCCGCACCGGCTGGTCTTTTTGATAACCGAAGATAAAGCCGCCCTGGGGGTAGGAAATCTTTTCACCGCTGGCGGTGGTGAAGGCGATCTCAGGATGCGAACCACCGGCATTCAAGTGGCTGACGATGCCATCGGCGGTCTGTGCACGGGCGAGGAAGTCGCGTCGGTCGAGGGAGAGATTGACGGCAATGCCCAACAAGCCAATGCCAATCAGGGCAAAAAGCAGGCCTAGCAGAATAGTCCCGATGCGTGACGAGGTGTCGTTAGCCATGGCTGGTCCCGATATTCATCCATGAAAGAAGGCGACGGGGATAACAAAAAGCCTGCTATGTCTTAATGCTGCATATGCCAGTTAGAGGTTACCAAAGGGGCTGGCCAAACCCTACCCGAGGTCTGCCCGCAGTCTAGAGTGAGGCTTCGTATCGAAGCTATAGTACAAGTGAGCTATAGCCAAATCGTGTCACGTCCGATGCAAACGGGTGGTCAAGTGGAGTGCAATTTCCCACCACGCAAATGCTTGAGCTTTTCAGCACACACGAAGAGGCCGAAGAGTTTGCAGCCATGCTGGATGAGGGGAATGACGCGCCAGATACTGAGATTGGTAGAGCCGAAGGGCTAGACCTAATCTCACTTTTCGCCCTGGTGGACCTCGTCGAGACTGGGAGCATCAGCTCGCAATTACACGTGCCGGCGCTGCCTACTTTGAGCGAGACAAAGCGACGATGGAGGAGATCGCGGCCGCCCTCCCCCTGGCGATCAATCCGGCCCTTGAGCCTTCAGCCTAGCCAGGCCCTGCTCAATGTACCCGGCGTTCTCGCCGATTGTCACCAGGGCGCCGCGGACGTTTTCAGGTTTCATTGTCCTCTGCCCAAAGAGTCAACTCCATGATGGCTGCTTCCAGAGCGAGCTGGTTCTCGTAGATACATTCCAAGATGTCAGGGAGTGAGTATTCGCGGGATGGCATTGCTTGGTCTCCAGTAGAGGGAATGGAAAGCATAGCCGCGGGCAAAAAAATGGCCCGCTTATGTGCGGGCCTAATGGGAATTCTTCAAAGGAGTAAAGTGAGTTTGGCCCCTGTCATGTAAATGCCAGGTGAAAAGGATGTCGCAAAAGCAGAAAGCCGCACGGGGCTCTCTGTAAGACTTTGGCGCAGACACAAGAAGCCCGGCGCTGGGCCGGGCTCTATATCGTTATTTTATCTGTTTCGGCTTGTACATTGAGCCGATCTGCAGAGCCTCGGCCTTGTCACCTGTCAACATTGGCGCTTTTTTCAAGATGTACTCCGGAAATTTAGTGACGAGATAGTCGTACCTAAACCACCTGCGGAATTCGGCTAGAGCGTGGTTCGGATAAGCGCTGGCTTCTTGCGGATTACTCTTTGCCTGCGGGTATTTTGCTGGGTAATTATGTTGGCAAGGGACTCGCTCCCCGTAGGTAGAAGACAAGTTGAACTCTTTCCGCGCCCGGCCATCTGGGGCCGCTGGAATTTCAACGTCGGCACTGGGGCGAAAACGGTACCCCGCCCTGTTCCCAAGCTATTCGCAATCACATACGCAACGGCAAGGCTACAGACGCGGCTTGGATTCGGTTCAGAGGTCACGCCCGAGTTGCAGGCGGTGATCAGCCGGTGCCGCGATGATGTTGTGTCACCGTACTTGGTGCACCGCAAGCCGGACCGGCTGAAACAGAAGCAGGCACAGACAAAGGACCACTGGACGAAAGTTGAGGAGAGGTATTTGACGCGAGCATTCAAGAAGGCCAGGGAGGCGGCGAACTGCTACGCGGGATGGAAGGAAGAGGAGATGCCGGGCTTTCACGAAGCGCGAGCGCTGTCGCTGCACCTGTACAAGAAAGCCGGAAAGGATGGGCAAAAGATCGCTGGCCATGCGAGCGAGGGCATGACCAAGAACTACCAGCGGGACCACAAGGAAATCATCTGGTCCGAGGCGATTCCTGACCTGAATATCAGCGAAATCACAGGGTAGTTTTGCGCAGGCACAAAAAAGCCGATCTAACTGATCGGCTCAAGTGTCTGATTTTACTCAGGAATAATGGTCGGGACGGAGTGATTCGAACACTCGACCCCTAGCACCCCATGCTAGTGCGCTACCGGACTGCGCTACGCCCCGACTAGGCGTGTTACTGGGTTCGCTTCTTAACGAAGCGAACGGAATATACCGCAAGCTTTTGAAAAGTGGAAGTATTTTAAGCGCCTGGATTACTTCTTCAAAACCACCAGCACATCTTCGAGCTCGAGATCATCTGGCGGATCAGTTGCTTGTATTGGGTGGTGTCGTCTTTGGCTTCATCACCGGACATGCGCTGGCGCGCGCCGCTGATGGTGAACCCCTGATCGTAAAGCAACGCGCGGATCTGTCGGATCATCAGCACATCCTGGCGCTGATAATACCGACGGTTCCCGGTGCGTTTGACGGGGTTGAGCTGAGGAAACTCCTGCTCCCAATAGCGCAGCACGTGCGGTTTTACCGCACAGAGCTCGCTGACTTCACCAATGGTGAAGTAGCGTTTGCCTGGGATGACGGGTAGCTCGTCGTTATGACTTGGTTCCAGCATAAGCCTCAACTCGGGCCTTCAACTTCTGCCCTGGACGAAAGGTGACCACACGGCGAGCCGTGATCGGGATTTCTTCTCCCGTTTTTGGATTGCGGCCAGGCCGCTGGCGTTTGTCCCGCAGGTCAAAATTGCCGAAACCGGATAATTTGACCTGTTCGTTGTCTTCCAGAGCGTGTCTGATCTCTTCAAAAAACAGCTCGACCAATTCCTTGGCTTCGCGTTTGTTCAGACCCAACTCTTCGTACAGACGTTCCGCCATCTCAGCTTTCGTCAAAGCCCCCATACGTCACTTCCTTAACGTGGCGTTTAACCTTTGTTCGAGCGAGGTGAGGATATTTTGTGTCGTGGTATTCACCTCATCGTCATTAAGAGTGCGCGATGGATGCTGCCAGGTCAAGCCAACTGCAAGGCTTTTTCTATGCGGATCAATGCCTTTACCCTGATAAACGTCAAATAGCCTGAGGTCTGTCAGCCATTCCCCTGCATTTTCACGGATTACATCCAGAACGGCAGTGGCGACCACTTCACGGTCGGCGATCAGGGCCAGGTCGCGGCGCACTTCAGGGAAGCGCGACAGCTCGCTGAATTTGGGCATTTTGCCAGAAGCCACTTCCGCCAGGAGCAGCTCGAATACAAAGACCGGACGATCCAGGCCGAGGGTTTTCGACAGCTCAGGGTGAATGGCGCCGACGAAGCCAACCAGGAGACCTTCACGCTCGATGCGCGCCGTCTGGCCTGGATGCAACGCCGGGTGACTGCCCGGCACAAACGTGAAGGCATCCAGCGCACCGGCAAAGCCCAGCACCGCTTCCACGTCAGCCTTGACGTCGAAGAAGTCGACGGCATCGCGACCTTGCGCCCAGCCTTCGGGCAGACGGCTGCCGCACACCACGCCGCCAGCATCGGCTCTTGCTTCAGGTCGCCAAGCTGGCCGACAAAGCGCAGGCCGCTTTCGAACATACGCACGCGATCTTGCTGGCGATTCAAATTGTGAGAGAGCGCCTTCACCAGGCCAGGCCACAAGGACGAGCGCATGGCGGCCATGTCGTTGGAAATCGGGTTGGCCAGCAACAGCGGCTCGACGCCGGGGTTGAACAGTTCGAACTGCTTGGGATCGATGAAGCTGTAGGTCACGGCTTCCTGATAACCACGGGCCACCAGCAGACGACGCAGCTCAGGCAGATGCGCACGCGCCTCGGCCTTTGGCTGTGGCGCCAGACGCGCTTGCGGATAACGCACCGGCAGGCGGTTGTAGCCATAGAGGCGCGCCAGTTCTTCGATCAGGTCGACTTCCAGGCTGATGTCGAAGCGGTGGCTAGGTACTTCAACACGCCACTGCCCTTCCCCGATCGAGGAAATACCCAGGCCGAGGGCCGACAACAGTTGCTCGATTTCCGCAGGTTCGATCACCAGGCCGAGCATTTGCTCAACGCTTTTGGCACGCAGGGTAATCGGCGCAACGGACGGCAGGTACTGCTCGTTGACGGTCTCGGTGATCGGCCCGGCTTCGCCGCCAGTGATTTCCAGCAGCAGGCCGGTGGCACGTTCCATGGCTTCACGGGCGAGCTTCCAGTCCACGCCACGCTCGTAGCGGTGCGAGGCATCGGTGTGCAAGCCGTAGGAACGGGCCTTGCCGGCGATGGCGATCTGGTCGAAGAACGCGCTTTCAAGAAATACGTCACGAGTGGTCGCGGACACGCCGCTGTGCTCGCCCCCCATCACGCCGGCAATCGCCAGGGCGCGGGAGTGGTCGGCGATGACCAGGGTGTCGGCACGCAGACTGACTTCCTGACCGTCGAGCAGCACCAGCTTCTCGCCTTCTTCAGCCATGCGCACACGGATGCCGCCATTGATCTCGGCAAGGTCGAAAGCGTGCAATGGCTGGCCCAGTTCCAGCATCACGTAGTTGGTGATGTCGACGGCGGCGTCGATGCTGCGCACATCGGCGCGACGCAGGCGCTCGACCATCCACAGCGGCGTTGGCCTGGCCAGGTCGACGTTACGGATCACACGACCCAGGTAACGCGGGCAGGCGTTTGGCGCCAGCACTTCGATCGGGCGTACTTCGTCGTGCACCGCAGGCACTGCGGCGACGACAGGACGGCTGACCGGGGCGTTGTACAGCGCGCCCACTTCACGGGCCAGGCCGCCAGGGACAGGCAGTCGCCACGGTTCGGAGTCAGGTCGACCTCGATGCTGGCGTCTTCCAGTTCCAGGTAAACGCGAATGTCCTGGCCCACTGGCGCGTCGGCCGGCAGTTCCATCAGGCCATCATTGCCCTCGCCCACCTGCAGTTCAGCCTGGGAGCACAGCATGCCGTTGGACTCAACGCCACGCAGCTTGGCCTTCTTGATCTTGAAGTCACCTGGCAGCTCGGCACCGATCATGGCGAACGGGATCTTCAGGCCCGGGCGCACGTTCGGCGCTCCGCATACGACCTGGAAGGTTTCCGTGCCGTTGCTGACCTGGCACACGCGCAATTTATCGGCGTCCGGATGCTGTTCGGTGCTCAACACCTCGCCCACTACGACGCCGCTGAAAACACCGGCGGCCGGCGTGACGCTATCGACCTCAAGACCGGCCATCGACAGACGAGCAACCAGCTCGTCGCGATCTACCTGCGGGCTTACCCAGCCACGCAGCCATTGTTCACTGAATTTCATCCTGCTCTCCTAAAGATTCGTTACGACTAGCGAAATTGCGCGAGGAACCGCAAGTCGTTGTCGAAGAACAGACGCAAGTCGTTCACGCCGTAACGCAGCATGGCCAGACGCTCCACACCCATGCCGAAGGCAAAGCCCGAGAACGCTTCCGGATCGATGCCGGACATGCGCAGCACGTTGGGGTGAACCATGCCGCAGCCCATCACTTCCAGCCAGCCGGTCTGCTTGCAGACGCGACAGCCTTTACCGCTGCACATCACGCATTCCATGTCGACTTCAGCGGACGGCTCGGTGAACGGGAAGAACGATGGACGAAAACGCACCGCCAGCTCCTTCTCGAAGAACACCCGCAGGAATTCCTCGATGGTGCCCTTGAGGTCGGCGAAGTTGATATCGCGATCCACCAGCAGGCCTTCAACCTGATGGAACATCGGCGAGTGGGTGATATCGGAGTCGCTGCGGTACACACGGCCTGGGCAGACAATGCGGATCGGCGGCTTGTTCGCTTCCATGGTGCGGACCTGTACCGGCGAGGTATGGGTGCGCAACAACATGTTCGCGTTGAAATAGAAGGTGTCGTGCATCGACCGGGCCGGGTGGTGGCCTGGGATGTTGAGCGCCTCGAAGTTGTGATAGTCGTCTTCGACCTCAGGGCCTTCGGCAATGCCGTAGCCAATATGGGTGAAGAACTGCTCGATACGTTCCAGAGTCCGGGTAATCGGATGCAGGCCGCCCGAGGCCTGGCCACGGCCAGGCAGGGTCACATCAATGGACTCGGCGGCGAGCTTGGCCGCAAGATCAGCCTCCTCGAGCGACGCCTTGCGCGCATTGAGCACTTCTGTGACACGCTCCTTGGCGACGTTGATCAGCGCACCGACTTGCGGACGCTCTTCAGGCGGCAAATTCCCCAGGGTCTTCATCACCTGAGTCAATTCGCCCTTTTTGCCAAGGTAGTGAACCCGGATTTGCTCCAGGGCATTGATATCTTCAGCGCTTTGCACAGCCTCAAGAGCTTGGGCAACGAGCGCGTCCAGGTTTTCCATGTACAGACTCCAGATACAAAATAGGGGAAGAGCTTGAAGGCTCTTCCCCTATTTATGACGTTTACCACCGTGGGCTGCAGCAGCAACCCAGGGTGACTGTCGGGGGTACTTAAGCCAAGGTGGCTTTAGCTTTCTCGACAATCGCAGCAAACACCGCTTTTTCGTTCACGGCCAGTTCAGCCAGAACCTTACGGTCGATTTCGATGGACGCTTTTTTCAGGCCAGCGATGAAACGGCTGTAGGACAGACCGTTAACACGTGCACCAGCATTGATACGAGCGATCCACAGAGCGCGGAACTGACGTTTTTTCTGACGACGGTCACGGTAGGCGTATTGGCCTGCCTTGATTACCGCTTGCTTGGCAACACGGAATACGCGTGAACGCGCGCCGTAGTAGCCTTTAGCAAGTTTCAGAATTTTTTTGTGACGCTTACGGGCCATGACGCCACGCTTTACACGAGCCATGAGTTACTTCCTCTATTCTTGAACCAAAATTAACGAAGGCGCAGCATGCGCTCGACTTTTGCCACGTCAGACGGATGCAGCAAGCTGCTACCGCGCAGTTGACGCTTACGCTTGGTCGACATTTTGGTCAGGATGTGGCTCTTGAAAGCGTGCTTGTGCTTGATGCCGTTAGCAGTTTTCAGAAACCGCTTAGCAGCACCACTTTTAGTTTTCATCTTTGGCATGTTCGGTACTCCGCATTCAGTTGATAAACATAATCAGAAGGCCTGCCGTGCCCTGTTGATTACTTCTTCTTTTTCGGGGCGATGACCATAATAAGCTGGCGTCCTTCCATCTTAGGATGCTGTTCGACCGAACCGTACTCGAGCAGGTCAGCTTCAACCCGCTTGAGGAGTTCCATCCCCAGCTCCTGGTGGGCCATCTCACGGCCGCGGAATCGCAAGGATACCTTGGCCCTGTCCCCATCACTCAGGAAACGTACCAGGTTGCGCAGTTTTACCTGGTAATCCCCTTCCTCCGTCCCTGGACGAAACTTGATTTCTTTTACTTGAATCTGCTTCTGGTTCTTCTTCGCTGCGGCAACCTGCTTCTTCTTTTCGAAGATCGATTTACCGTAGTCCATCACCCGACAAACAGGTGGGATTGCATCGGCGGAAATTTCCACCAGGTCCAGCTTGGACTCTTCTGCAATACGAAGCGCTTCATCAATCGAGACGATGCCAATCTGCTCGCCATCAGCGCCAATTAACCGAACCTCGCGTGCCGAGATATTCTCGTTGATCGGGGCTTTCGGTGCAGCTCGTTTATCTTGTCTCATTTCACGCTTAATAATAATTACTCCGAATCTGGGCGACCACGCCGGGAAACCGCTTGCGCGAGGAACTCAGCGAACTGGGCGACGGGCATCGAGCCCAGGTCAGCACCTTCACGAGTACGCACAGCGACAGTCTGCATCTCGACTTCCCGATCTCCGATAACCAAGAGATAGGGAACCTTGAGCAAGGTATGCTCGCGGATTTTAAAGCCGATCTTTTCATTTCTCAAGTCGGACTTGGCACGAAACCCGCTTTCGTTGAGAGTTTTTTCAACTTCAGCGGCAAAATCTGCCTGTTTATCAGTGATATTCATGATCACTGCCTGGGTCGGAGCCAGCCACGCGGGGAATGCACCCTCGTAGTGCTCGATCAGGATACCGACGAACCGTTCGAACGAGCCAAGGATCGCCCGGTGCAGCATAACCGGGTGTTTACGGCTGTTGTCTTCGGAGACGTATTCGGCTCCCAGACGGATCGGCAGGTTAAAATCGAGCTGCAGGGTACCACACTGCCAGACGCGGCCAAGGCAATCTTTCAGCGAGAACTCGATCTTCGGACCGTAGAAGGCGCCCTCACCCGGCTGCAGATCGTACGCAAGGCCCGCACTGTCGAGCGCAGCGGCCAATGCCGCTTCGGCGCGATCCCACAGTTCGTCGGAGCCGACGCGTTTTTCCGGACGAGTGGACAGCTTCATCTCGACTTCGGTGAAACCGAAATCGCGGTAAACGTCCATGGTCAGTTTAATGAACGCGGCGGATTCGGCCTGCATCTGCTCTTCGGTGCAGAAGATGTGCGCGTCGTCCTGGGTGAAGCCACGCACACGCATGATGCCGTGCAGCGCACCCGATGCTCGTTGCGATGGCAGGCACCGAACTCGGCCAGGCGCATCGGCAACTCGCGGTAGCTTTTCAGGCCCTGGTTGAACACCTGCACGTGGCATGGGCAGTTCATCGGCTTGATGGCGTAGTCGCGGTTTTCCGACTGGGTGGTGAACATGTTGTCGGCGTAGTTGGCCCAGTGCCCGGATTTCTCCCAGAGGCTGCGATCGACAACCTGGGGCGTCTTGATTTCCAGGTAGCCGTTCTCGCGCTGCACTTTGCGCATGTACTGCTCGAGCACCTGGTACAAGGTCCAGCCGTTCGGGTGCCAGAACACCATGCCCGGCGCTTCTTCCTGCAGGTGGAACAGGTTCAGGCGCTTGCCGATCTTGCGATGGTCACGTTTTTCAGCTTCTTCGATGCGCTGGATGTAGGCGGCCAGCTGCTTCTTGTCGGCCCAGGCGGTGCCGTAGATCCGCTGCAGTTGCTCGTTCTTCGCGTCGCCGCGCCAGTAGGCGCCGGACAATTTGGTGAGCTTGAACGACTTGAGGAAGCGCGTGTTCGGCACGTGCGGGCCGCGGCACATGTCGACGTATTCTTCGTGGTAGTACAGGCCCATGGCCTGCTCGTCCGGCATGTCTTCAACCAAACGCAGCTTGTAGTCTTCGCCACGGGCGGTGAACACGTCGATCACTTCGGCGCGCGGCGTGACCTTCTTGATCACGTCGTAATCTTTTTCGATCAGCGCGTGCATGCGCTGTTCGATGGCCGCCAGGTCGTCCGGAGTGAAAGGACGCTCGTAGGCGATATCGTAATAGAAGCCTTCGTCAATGACCGGGCCGATCACCATTTCGCGGTGGGGTACAGCTGCTTGACCGCGTGGCCAATCAGGTGCGCGCAAGAGTGGCGAATGATTTCCAGCCCCTCTTGATCCTTGGGCGTGATGATCTGCAGGCTGGCATCGGAGGTGATCAGGTCGCTGGCATCGACCAGCTTGCCGTCAACCTTGCCGGCCACGGTGGCCTTCGCCAGGCCGGCACCAATGGAGGCGGCGACCTCGGCTACGGAAACCGAATGATCGAATGAACGTTGACTGCCGTCGGGAAGAGTAATAGTTGGCATGGCGCCTCCTCTCCTAGTGGTGACCCCTACCAAAGGTCACGTGGGTTGGGATGAGCCAGTACAAGATCCAACACCAGGCCGTTCAATGATGAACGCCTGCCTTACAGCGGCAGGAGCCTTTCGGCCAACCGATAATCGAACCAGAGTGACTGGAGTGAGCTGAAAAAAATGGCAAGGCGGCAATGGGCACGCCTGAAATAAGCCAAGCGGGAGATGCTAGCACAGATGAACGGTCATCGCGCCGCCGCCCTGTTGCGTAAACACAAATTCCCGGCTTTATAGCTGCAAAAGTGAACTTGAGCTGTACGCAATGCCTCCAACGCCCTGAGAATCGCCGTTCGTCCTCGACCCAAAGGAGCATCCTCATGATGCGTTTTACTTCTACCCTCGCTCTCGCCGCTTCCCTGACCCTCCTTTCCCTTGGCGCACAGGCAGCCGCCCCGTCGAACTGGCCAGCCGGCGCCCGCGACAGCTTTGTCAGCGACTGCAGCGCAGCCGCCAGCCAGAACGTAGATGCCAAAACCGCCAAAGCACACTGCGAATGTGGCGCTGACAAGATTAATGCCGAATTGAAGACTGCCGAGATCAAGGAGCTGATGACCAACCAGAACGCCAGCCCTGAGCTTAAAAACAAAGCAGTCGCGGCCATTTCGTCCTGCAAAGTCGTGAAGAAAAAGTAAGAACGATTACCGATCAGACCGATTTTCCGCGGCAAAAACAGCCCGGAAACTGCCATTTCTCACAAATTATGCAGCTTTTACGGCTTTTTTTAGCCGTTGATACTTCGCCGCAAAGCCCCGTAGATCGTGGCTTTGCGCCGATAAAGGGCTTAAACGCAACGCTATTGATTAGCAAACAATGCCTTGGGGGGGCTCCCAAGCCGAACATTTCGACTATGATAGCCCGGTGTGCCCAGTTGGCCTGAGCAGCACAGCACTACTGAAAATATATGTTTCTTGGAGATACACCATGTCTAATCGCCAAACCGGCACCGTTAAATGGTTCAACGATGAAAAAGGCTTCGGCTTCATCACTCCTCAAGGTGGCGGTGACGACCTGTTCGTACACTTCAAAGCTATCGAAAGCGACGGTTTCAAAAGCCTGAAAGAAGGCCAAACCGTTTCCTTCGTGGCTGAGAAAGGCCAAAAGGGTATGCAAGCTGCACAGGTTCGCGGCGAGTAATTCTCCGCTGAGCTAAAAAAACCCCGTCCATGTGACGGGGTTTTTTATGGGCGTTGCAAAAGCGCGGGAAGTTTAGCCGCAATTGACGCGCGTGATGACCAGGTTGTCGTCGGTATTGAGGTTCAAGCGGTCGGAGCGGTATTCCAGGGTGATCATGTCGCTGGGCTTGAGGATTCGTGCGTTCTGCGCACCGGCACGGGTACGTGCCTGATCCAGCAACTGGGGCGAAGCCTTCTGGCCGAGGGCGAATTCGGCGGCCTTCGCCTCACAGCGGCTATGACCTGCATCGGTCACAGCGGCGTCTTTGGCTGGCTCAGAGGCACCCGGGGTGCTGCAACCCGCCAACGCGAGTGCTGCCAACAAAGTACCGAATGATGCGAGCTTCCAAGGCATGAAGCCTCCTATGATAAAAAAATGGACAGAGAGGGTGCGACAGCGATTGGGCAGATTGGTTTCAAGACGTAAACCGCTACCCGTCCAGTCTGCCTGACTCGCTGCTGGCATTCGCCCGATCAATCGTGACCAGATATGAACAAATTCAGTAGATGTCGATGTAGTCAAACGCAGGCTTCGGCCAGTTCTGTTTCAGCGCATTGAAAATCTGCGTGACCCAGACCTCGTCACTGGCAGCCACATTTCCTACATACCCAGATCCCTTTGCCCAAGTCTCCAGGCGAAACAGCAGCCCGTCGATATCCACGCCGCCTACCACCTTCCCTGAGGAGATATAGGCGATGCCGGCCTTGGTCACCCGCAATTGGGTATGTACGTCATCACTGGCGCTGGCAATCAGCTGACGCACGGCTGCCAGGGTAAGGTTCTCGGGGTTGTTCAAGTCAATCTGCACGTGGTGTCCCCGGCAATTAAAGGGCAACAGTGTCGCACAGCCCGAGTGCCATGCCGAAGCGTCTCATGCCTAAGTATCAGTGCCAAACCCGGCGCAAAATGGTTAACTCCCCGAGTAAGAAGCGCGCTCCAGCGCACTGCACAGCACTTTCAGCCCCGCGAGATCTCCATGACCACCGTAACGCTCCAAGCCGACATCAAAGCCAAGTGGCCCCAAGGACAGAGCTCCTATAGCCCCGGCAGCCCAGAGGAATT
This sequence comes from Pseudomonas cedrina subsp. fulgida, assembly GCA_016937595.1. GTDB lineage: Bacteria > Pseudomonadota > Gammaproteobacteria > Pseudomonadales > Pseudomonadaceae > Aquipseudomonas > Aquipseudomonas fulgida. The sequence goes on from JAFHKH010000158.1 coordinate 37,323, forward strand.
GGCAATCATCGGTATCGACCTGCTGGTCAAGGAATTGGGCACTCAAGCAGCGCAGGCGTTTATCGGCCAGGTATTCGAGAAATACCCGGCCGACCACATGGGGGCACAGAACCCCGAGCGCGAATAAGAACCGGCCGACGAATGCCGCCCGGTCAGCGCATCACTTCAAACGCGCCAGACGCTCGGTCAGCAGATCGAAGAAGCCCTGGGCATCGCCGTTCTCAACCCAGAACACGTTCTTTTCCTGCTTCAGGCCATCGTACCAGTCGACGATAGTCTGGCCGAAGGTCGGGCCTTCACGGCTGTCCACGACCATATTGGCCTGACGGCCGCTGAACAGCGAAGGCTTGAGCAGGTAAGCGATGACGGTGGCATCGTGCACCGGGCCACCGGGTATGCCGTAATGCTCCATGTCGCCCTTGACGTACTCGTTGAGAATGTCGCCGACAATTTTGCTGGCGTTGTTGTTGATGTCAGCGATTTTCTTCAGGCGTGCCTCACTGGTCAGCACCTTGTGGGTCACGTCCAGCGGCAGGTAGGTCAACTTGACGCCACTCTTGAGCACGATCTCGGCGGCTACCGGGTCAGCGAACAGATTGAACTCCGCGACCGGCGTGATATTGCCGCCATTGAAGTGCGCGCCGCCCATCACCACCACCTCCTTGATGCCTTGGGTGATCTGCGGCGCCTGGGTCAATGCCAGCGCCAGGTTGGTCTGCGGACCGAGCATGGCGATGGTGATGCTGTGCGGTTTGGCAGTGCTCAGGGTCTTGATCAGGTAATCAACGGCGTTGCCCTCTGCCAAGCTTTTGCAGGCTCATGTACGGCAACGCCGGAGATACCTTCCTTGCCATGAATATTCTCGGCGTAGATTGGCTTGCGCAGCAGTGGCGCAGGCGCACCGGCGTACACCGGGATGTCCTCGCGCCCTGCCCACTCACGGGCCAGGCGTGCGTTGCGGGAGGTCTTGTCCAGGCGCACATTGCCGGCAACGGTGGTCAGCGCACGGATGTTCAGTTCATCCGGCGAGGCCATGGCGAACAGCAAGGCCACCACATCATCGGCGCCCGGATCGGTGTCGATGATCAGGTCGATCTTTTCCGCCGCCTGGGCGCTTGCAGCAGTGAGTGCGGACAAAAGCAGGACACTCCGGAACAGGTTCTTCAGGGTTGGGAGACCACGTTGCATAAAAACACTCCTTGTCGTTGGGAACTCTAGAAGGTGACGCCGGACACCAGCGCAATATTGCAGTAAGGCTGGCATTCGCCAGTGCGCACCACGGCACGGGCCTTGCAGCTCAACTGTTTGAACTCTTCATGGCTGAGCAGGCGCCGTTCACCGAGGGCGGCCTGCTCGGTGAGCGTATTGAGGTCGGCCAGCGCCGGCGGTTGCTTGAGCAGGATTTCTTCGGCGAGCACGTGGCTCTCCACCTGCATTTCGCTGAGCACGATGCGCAAGGTGCTGATAAAGTCCGGAATGCCTTGGGTCAACGCCAGGTCAATCAGCTCGACACCCGGCGGTACCGGCAGGCCGGCATCGCCGATCACCAGGATGTCACCGTGGCCCAGGGAGGCGATCACGCGAGACAACGCGATATTGAGCAGAGGTGTCTTTTTCATGAGGGCATAAAACCTTGTACGTCGTGCAACGTTGGAATAGAGGGTTGCGCACCGGCCCGGGTGACCGACAACGCCGCCGCGACCTGGCCAAAGCGGATGGCCTCGGCCTCGCTTTTGCCATTGCCAGTGCCGCGGCGAAGCCACCGACAAAGGTATCGCCCGCCGCCGTGGTATCCACGGCCTTGACCTTGGGCGCCGACAAATGCTCAAAACCCTGGCCGTCCGCAAACAGCGCGCCCTGTGAACCCAGGGTAATGATGACTTTACCGGCGCGGCCTGGATCAGCCGGGTCGCCGCCACCTTGGCACTGTCAATCGAATCGACCGTCACGCCGCTGAGTGCGGTGGCTTCGCTTTCATTGGGGATCAGGTAGTCGATCGAGGCGTACCATTCGGCCGGCAATGGGCCGCTGGCTGGCGCCGGGTTAAGGATCACCGTCTTGCCCAGTTCACGCCCACGTTCGAGGGCGCGTCCCACAGTCTCCATCGGCACTTCCAATTGGCAAATGATCACGTCGGCCGACTGCAGCACCGCATCGAACGCCTGCAACGAGGCTGGAGTCAATTCGCCATTACTGCCCGCAACGATCACAATTGCGTTCTGGCTGCTGTCATCGACCACAATCAAGGCCACGCCGCTTGAGCCGTCGACGTTCTGACGGCCTGGCAATCGATGCCTTCCACCTGCAACGCGTCACGCAACTGGGTGCCATAGGCATCGGTGCCGACGCAACCCACCATCGAAACATCGGCGCCCAGGCGCGCGCAGGCGACCGCCTGGTTCGCGCCCTTGCCGCCGGGCACGGTGGAAAACGTCTGGCCAATCAAGGTTTCCCCGGCGCGCGGCAGCCGACTGGCGCGGGTAACCAGGTCCATGTTCAAGCTGCCTACTACCACTACTTTTGCTGGCATACATCAGTACTCATCAATTCGGTTCAGCGGTATTGGGCGAACGTACCCGCGACAGGCGCCGTCGACTCGCGCAACACGATGCTCGGCGTCACGATGCGTTGATCGATCGGCAGTTGGGGTGTTGCAATTCTTCGCAGTAAAAGCTCGGCCGCCGTCTCGCCCAATTGGACGATCGACTGCCCGACCGTGGTCAGCGCCGGGTAGACGTAACGGCCCATTTGAATGTCATCGAAACCGATCACCGACAGCTCGCCCGGCACGCGGATGTTGCGCTCGGCGGCTGCACGCAACACGCCGAAACCAATCATGTCGTTGCTGGCAAAGATCGCACTGGGCGGATTCTGTGCAAGCAATTGCACGGCAGCCGCATAACCGCCAGTGCTGGTGAAGTCGCTTTCCTGGGTGCGATCGGCGGCCACTTCCACGCCGGCCTCGCGCAGCGCACGCTGATAACCAGCCAGACGCATTTGCGCAACCCGGGTATGGGCCGGGCCGCCGATACAGGCGATGTCGCGATGGCCCAGTTCGAGCAAGTGCCGGGTTGCCAGGTAGGCGCCCTCCTCGTGGTCGATACGGACCAGGTCCACATCAATGCCATCCAGCGCCCGGTCGACAATCACCATGGCGTGCGCACCGCGTTCAAGCCTGCGGCAAGCCCACTGTCATCGCCGCCCACCGATGTCACGATCAAGCCGTCGATACGCTTCTCCAGCAACACACGCAGGTAGCTGCGCTGCTTTTGCGCGTCATCGTCGGAGTTGCAGAGGATCACGCAGTAGCCGTTACGCTCGCAGTAATCCTCGATGCCCCGTGCCAACTCGGCAAAATACGGGTTGAGGCTGTTGGGCACCAGCAAGCCGATGGTGGCCGTGGTCTTGGCCTTCAGCGAACGCGCGACGGCACTGGGCACATAGTCTAGCTGCTTGATCGCCGCCTCGACCTTGATGCGTACCGGCTCGCTGACCGGGCGCGTCTTGTTCACCACGTGGGATACGGTGGTGTAGGAAATACCTGCAAGCGCTGCCACATCCTTGATCGTTGCCATGGTTCAGCCCCGCCGACTGGCGCGCTGACTGCGGTAGGTGTCGAGGACCACGGCGATCACGATCACTGCACCAGTGATGATGCGCTTGGTGGGTTCCGTGGCACCGATCTGCGCCAGGCCAGCGGCCAATACCGAAATGATCAACACCCCAAAAAAGGTACTGATCACCGAGCCGCGCCCGCCCATCAGGCTGGTGCCGCCGATCACTACCGCCGCAATCACTTGCAGTTCCAGGCCGGAACCGGCGTTCGGGTCTGCCGCTTCCAGGCGCGAAATCTGGAACAGCGCCGCCACGCCGGCCAGCAGGCCCATAAGGCTGAACACCAGGATTTTGTAGGGCTTGGGATTGATCCCGGCCAGGCGCACGGCCTCTTCATTGGTGCCGATGCCGATCAGGTAACGACCGAACACGGTGCGCGTCAGTACAAGCTGCGCGGCGATGATCACCAGCAAGGCAATGATGAATGACGGCGAAATACCAAAGGCAATCGGGTTGGACAGCCAGGCGAACGAATCACCGATGTAAGCGGTGCGCGAACCGGTCATCTGGTAGGCCACGCCACGCGCCATTTCCAGCACGCCGAGGGACACGATGAACGACGGGATGCGCCAGGCCACGGTGATCGAGCCGGTGATGGTACCGGCCAATGCCGCGCAGCCCATGCCCAGCACGGCAGCCGGGAACACGCTCCAGCCCCAGCTGAGGATCGCCACGCTGACCGCCGATGCCGCCAGCGCCAATACCGAGCCTACCGACAGGTCGATGCCGCCGATGATCAGGATAAAGGTCATGCCCACCGCCAGCACCATAAGGTCTGGAATCTGGTTGGCCAGGGTGCTGAACGTGTCATAGGACAGGAAGTGATCGCTGAGCACCGAAAACAGCGCAATCATCGCCAGCAAGGCGCCCGCCAGACCCAGGTACGTGCCCAGGCCGTAGAAGTTGCCGCCGGTTTTGCCAGGGGAAGTTGAATTTTTCATGGGGTTTCCCTAAGCACTGCGTCGTTGAGCAGCGCATCACGTTTCTGATAGCCGGCGAAAGCGGCGGCGAGCAATTCATCCTGGGTCCAGCTGTCGCGCTCGAAAGTATCGATCAAGCGCCCGGCGGACAACACGCCGATGCGGTCGCAGATCAGCATGAGTTCACGCAGGTCGCTGGACACCACCACCAGCGCTTTGCCCTGGCGGGTCAATTCGCCAAGCAAGGCATAAATGTCGAATTTGGCACCGACGTCGATGCCACGGGTGGGCTCATCAAACAACATCACCGAACAATCGCGCTCCAGCCAGCGGCCGATGACCACTTTCTGCTGGTTGCCGCCGGACAGCTCGGACACCAGCTGCGCCGGTCCGGAACTGCGGATGCGCATGGCATCGATCTGGCGTTTGGCCAAGGCCGTTTCATCGCGGCTGTTGACCAGGCCGCGCCGGATATTTCCGGCATGTTGCCCAGGGCGATGTTGGCACTGATGGACTGGGTCAGCAGAAGGCCCTCGCCCTTGCGGTCCTCGGTGATCAGGGCGATACCGTGGCCCACCGCGTCCACCGGCGAGCGAATGCTCACCACCTGGGCAGGCGAACCGAGCGCCACCGTGCCGCTGTCGGCCAGGTCGCGCCGAAGATCAGGCGCAACAATTCAGTACGGCCCGCGCCGATCAGGCCGGAGATGCCGTAGATCTCACCGGCGCGCACTTCAAAGGACACGTCGCGGACCTTGTCCGAGCGCGTCAGGCCTTTCACCGTCAGGGCCGGGCCACCGATAGTGCGAGGCCCCAGATCAATGTGCTCGCCCAACTCGCGACCGACCATCAAGGTGACCAGTTGCTCGCTGTTGTAGTTGGCCATCGGCTCGACACAGACCAGCTTGCCGTCGCGCAACACTGCAATGCGCTGGGCGACACGAGCCAGCTCTTCCAGCCGGTGTGAAATGTAAATGATCGCTACGCCCCGGGCCTGCAGGCGAGTGATCTGTTCAAACAGCATCTCGACTTCACGCGCGGTCAGCATGGCCGTGGGTTCATCGAGGATCAGCACATGGCAATCACCGATCAGGTTACGGGCGATCTCGACCATTTGCTGGTGACCAATACCCAGGCTGCCAACCAAGGTGTCGGGGTCGATGGCATCCAACCCAACCTGGGCCATGGCTTCGATCGCAGCCTTGCGCAGGTGCTTGCGGTCGATCCAGCCACAATGGCTGGGCAGGTTGTCGAGGAACAGGTTTTCAGCCACGGTCAAGGTCGGCAGCAGGTTGAGCTCCTGCATGACCATACGCACGCCCAGCTCTTCGGCCTGGGTGCGGCTGCCGGGGCAGAAGGCCTGGCCATTGAACTGCATGTGCCCGGTGGTCGGCGTAACCAGCCCGCCAATGATCTTCGACAAGGTGCTTTTGCCTGCGCCGTTCTCACCGGTCAGCGCCAGCACTTCCCCGCGATTGAGCGTCAGGGTGATGTCGGACAGAACCGGTTGGGCATAGGTCTTGCCGATACCGCTGACCGAGAGGACAGCGTTCGGGGCGGAAGATGACATAGGAAAATCTCCAGGCGCCCGCTCAGGACGAGCGGACGCTGTTGGGCATTGCCAGGATTACTTCTTGAGGACGAGTTCGACTGGGGTTTCGATCACGCCGTCCTTGGACTCGACTTTCTCACCCTTGACCAGCTTGAGCGCGTTCTGGATGCCGAACACAGCTTGCTGGGCAGCGGCCTGGTCGGCGGTCGCCAGGACGCGGCCGTCCTGCAGCATCGGCTTGATGGCTTCGATGTTGTCGTAGCCGACAACCTGGACCTTGCCAGCCTTGCCTGCGGCGCGGATTGCGGACACGGCACCCAACGCCATGTTGTCGTTACCCGCCAACAGCGCCTTGATTTTCGGGTACTCGCTCAACATCGCGGAGGCCACCTTCTGGCCCTGGTCGATCTCCCAGTTGCCGGATTGGGTAGAGACGATTTTCATGCCGGCGGCATCCATCGCATCCTTGAAGCCAGCGGTGCGCTGCTGGGCATTGGTAGTGGTCGGCACGCCTTCAATAATGCCGACTTCATCGCCGGCCGCCAGTTGCTTGGCCAGGTAATCGCCGACCAGCTTGGAGCCCTTGCGGTTGTCCGGGCCGACAAAAGGAATGTCGAGCTTTTTACTTTTGAGCACGTCCGGATCAAGACGGTTATCGATGTTGACGACCTTGATACCCGCATCCGAAGCTTTCTTCAGCACGGTGACCAGCGCCTTGGAGTCGGCGGGCGCGATCACGATGGCGTTCACTTTGGCGAGGATCATCTGGTTGACGATATCGATCTGCGCGCTGGTATCGGTTTCGTTCTTGATGCCGTTGGTGATCATGTCGAAATCAGCGGCGTGGGATTTCTGGTAGTCCTTGGCGCCCTCTTGCATGGTCACGAAGAATTCGTTGGCAAGGGACTTCATGACCAGGCCGACCTTGGGTTTGGCGGCAGCGTCATCAGCGTATGCAGAAGAGAGAGGCAGGGCAGCGGATGCGGCGGCAAGCACAGCGACAGCAAGAAGACGTCCAGCAAATGGCAGCTTCATGGGTTCACTCCGATCTTATGATTATTGTGAGCAACGCTTGCACCGAAGAACACTTCGGCAGCCTTCCCACCCGGGTAGCTGATACGAGTTGCCACGTGACGCCAGGAGCGTCCGTGAAACATCTCGCAAACGTTTGCGTTATCCAAACTATGAGAACCTTGTCGAGATTTGTCAACGGTATAAAACAGCTTTCATCCAAGCCCCCTCGCTTGTCCCATGACAACGGGCGGCTTAACCATCATCCGCTGCCAGTGGTTCCCTAAAACGACAGATTGAGTGGCACGCCTCATACCCCCTCGACGGATTAATCATCAGGTTTTCGGACAACCGAACGTAGCGCGTCCATATGTTCGGAAAGCCGGACAGGCACCTGTTCAAACAGCTTGAATAAACAAATTAACACCTTATAAATCAAAAAGTTATTTTATTCCCGCAGCCAGTGAGCGCCTGGTACAGATCCTGCTCTACCCCCCTCACCCCGCGGCATTCAGAATCGCCCGGGTGTTCTAGATGAACCGGCTACAGCACTCATCAAAAACCAGAGAGAAAAATAATGAAATCTGCACTGAAAACTTTTGTTCCGGGCGCGTTAGCCCTACTGCTGCTGTTCCCTGTTGCCGTCCAGGCAAAGGAGGTCGAAACCAAGGCCAAGCTGTCCAACGTGGTCATCCTCGCCACCGGGGGCACAATCGCGGCGCCGGCGCCAGCGCGGCAAACAGTGCCACTTACCAGGCGGCCAAGGTTGGCATCGAGCAATTGATCGCCGGTGTTCCTGAGCTTAGCCAGATCGCCAATGTACGCGGCGAGCAAGTGATGCAAATTGCGTCCGAAAGCATCAACAACGAAAACCTGCTGCAACTGGGCCGCCGCGTCGCCGAACTGGCCGACAGCAAGGACGTGGACGGCATCGTGATCACACACGGTACCGATACTCTCGAAGAAACCGCCTACTTCCTGAACCTGGTGGAAAAGACCGACAAGCCAATCGTAGTGGTCGGCTCCATGCGCCCAGGCACCGCCATGTCGGCGGACGGCATGCTCAACCTGTACAACGCGGTTGCCGTGGCCGGCAGCAAAGAGGCGCGCGGCAAGGGCGTGCTGGTGACCATGAACGATGAGATCCAGTCGGGTCGCGACGTCAGCAAGATGATCAATATCAAGACCGAAGCGTTCAAGAGCCCTTGGGGCCCACTGGGCATGGTGGTTGAAGGCAAATCCTACTGGTTCCGCTTGCCAGCCAAGCGCCACACCATGGATTCGGAATTCGATATCAAGAACATCAAGAGCCTGCCCGACGTTGAAATCGCCTATGGCTATGGCAACGTGAGCGATACGGCCTACAAGGCCCTGGCTCAAGCGGGCGCAAAAGCCATCATCCATGCTGGCACCGGCAACGGCTCGGTGTCCTCCAAAGTGGTTCCCGCACTGGTGGAACTGCGCAAGCAAGGCGTACAGATCATTCGTTCTTCCCACGTCAATGCTGGCGGCATGGTTCTGCGTAACGCCGAACAACCTGACGACAAATATGACTGGGTCGCCGCACTCGATCTGAACCCACAGAAAGCCCGCATCCTGGCGATGGTCGCCCTGACCAAGACCCAAGACAGCAAAGAGCTGCAACGGATGTTCTGGGAATACTGATTGATTCCCTGTAGGCGCGAGCTTGCTCGCGAAGGACTCATAAGCGCCGCGTGCATCCAGAAAACACGCGGTATCGTTGACGTTTTTCGCGAGCAAGCTCGCTCCTACATTTATCCCTCCCCCGCTCTACACCAAATTGCCTGAACGGCTGTCAGACGAATTGCTTGGAATTTAAGCAGTTGCGAAATTGCCTACAGTTAAATACTGTATGTGCGTACAGCTAATTAAGGAATACTCCGTGGCAAAGTCCTCTCCCGCAGTGCCAACCCCGCCTGGCGCCTACGAACGCCTGGCCATTCGTGTGCAAAAAATCATCAATTCGACCAATGCCCAAAAAGCCAAGGCGGCCTTGATCTTCCGTTTGCCCGACGAGCCAGAGGAAGAGTGGGCGCGTTTGCTGGAAGAAATTGCGGAGAACGACAACGTCACCCTCGCCTATCGGGACGACGGTGGCGTACAGATTTTCTGGATTGTGCCGAAGGAAGATTGAGTCAATGGGTGTCCGTTTTATCGCTGTGCTGTGCCTGTTTTTCGCCGTCGCCGCCCATGCCCAAGCGCCCCGAACGTTCAGCGAAGCCAAGAAAGTCGCCTGGAAACTTTACGCCCCACAATCCACTGAGTTCTATTGCGGGTGTAAATACACGGGCAACCGCGTGGACTTGAAAGCTTGCGGCTACATCCCACGCAAAAATGCCAACCGTGCCGCACGTATCGAGTGGGAGCACATCGTTCCGGCCTGGCAGATCGGGCATCAACGCCAGTGTTGGCAGAACGGAGGGCGCAAGAATTGCACGCGGCATGATGACGTGTTCAAGCGCGCCGAAGCCGACCTGCACAACCTGGTGCCGAGCATCGGCGAGGTCAATGGCGACCGTAACAACTTCAGTTTCGGCTGGCTGCCGGTGCAAAGCGGACAGTACGGCTCATGCCTGACCCAGGTCGACTTCAAGGCCAAGAAGGTCATGCCGCGCCCGTCCATTCGGGGCATGATCGCTCGCACGTACTTCTATATGAGCAAGCGATACGGTTTGCGCCTGTCGAAACAGGATCGTCAGTTGTACGAAGCCTGGAACAAGACCTACCCGGTGCAGCCCTGGGAGCGTCAACGCAACCAGACCGTGGCGTGCGTGATGGGTCGCGGTAATGAATTTGTCGGCCCGGTGAACCTGAAAGCCTGCGGCTGAAAGTGGACGCAACCGCCGCCCACTGTGCGGTTACTGCGTGGCCTTGTGTTCAATGACCTGCGACACGGTGTCGGTTTTCTTGGCGCGGGCCATTTTTTCGTTGAGCAGCGTCTGCTTGGCTTCAGCCTCAGCCTTGGTTGCGAACGGCCCCAGCAGCACCTCGTCCTTGCCGTCCACCTTGACGATGTAAAAATTGAAGCCATGCTCCAGCAACCAGGCGGTAAGGTCGGTGATCGCCTGCAACTTGTGGTCCGGCGGACCTACGCGTACATCCCATTCCTGTGCGGCAATCGCGCCAGCCTGGGGTTGGCTTTCGGTCACGGCTGGCTTGGGCGTGGGGGCATCGACGCTTTTGCCTTCACCGCAACCGGCCAATGCCAACACCGCAATTGCCATCGCTACTTTACGCACTGCCCTGCTCCTCTAAAGATAAAGAGGCGACTTTATCACCCACTGTCTATTCTGGCCGTCATAAACGTTAGCTTAAACAATGCGAATCATGTATCGCAGACCTGTATGATGCCGCCATGGGAATTAATGTCGCCTCTATGCGTCCTAAAAGAGGCAGTCACAGGGAAGCGCTTAGCAGTAAGCTACACACATACCGACACCTGCCCTGTCTGAAACATGTGTCCTTAAAAGTAATCAAGGAGAAGTCCATGCTGATACTCACCCGCAAAGTTGGTGAAAGCATAAACATCGGTGATGACATCACGATCACCATCCTGGGCGTCAGCGGCCAGCAAGTACGAATCGGCATCAACGCGCCCAAGGATGTTGCCGTGCATCGCGAGGAAATCTACCAGCGCATCCAGGCCGGCCTGACTGCTCCGGACAAAAACCAGACACCTTGAAGCGCCTTCAGTAGCCAGCCTTTTCGTAGACTGTAACGGCTGGCGAAAACACCTTCGAATTGCTCTGACCGTTGTTGCGTGGCCGACGTCGCCAACCCATTCATCTTCATGCAAAGATGAAACTATGTTCACGCCTGGAACTTGTCGTTTCATTCAAGGCCGAATCTCCTGACTGACACCGAGCCATCCGTGTGCGTTCAGGAGCACGACGATGAGGCCTACAACTGCACCACCCTATGCCTGCATGTCCTGGATGATCGCCCTACTGGTAGGGCTGGTCTTCGTGGGGCTGGCCTATGGCTTGAGATCTGCGATCGAAGGCGCAGGCCCGGCAAATTCCCACTCCTGGCTGGATTTGACGCTGCTGCTGGTCGGGTACTTGTTTCTGTTTTGCCTCAAACCTATCCAGAAGGCCGTGCAGCGTCGACTGTGTCGGCAAACGACACGCTGAGGCTGCTTTCCTCGATATCAGATCGCCGGTATTTACACCGCCGCGACACTCCCTATGCTTGGGCCTGCACGATCAGTTAAAGGCGCTGATGCACGATGGATACCCTGACTAAATCCCAGATCGAGTCTGCGCTGGCCGCCCGCCTGCCCAGCTACAGCGTGACCTGCACATTGCACGCCGACGGTACTCTTTCGGCAGCGCTCAGCGGCCCGGAGACCGACCATTTCGCAGTGACCGGAATTGTGCGCGCGCACTATCGGGGCGCCGAAGCCATCGCGCGGCTGGCCAATGAAATTCTCAGGGAGATGGTGCTGTCACGCCAAGGCATGAGGCATCATCGGATGCAGCCGCCCGCCTCCGTCCGCGGCGGACAACGCCAAGACCGGTGACGAACTCGGCCCGTCAGCCCGCCGTGCTCTGCAGGTACAACAAGCCTTGCGCATCGCGCTGTACGCCTACCCGTTGGTACCCATCAATCGAAGGGTGTTCGGTGACCATGGGCGTGTGATGCGTCGACGTCACAACCATTACGTCCGCGCCTGCCGCCTCGCCCGCGCGGATACCTACCGTTGCATCTTCAAACACCAGGCAATCCTGCACCGGGACGCCCAGGCGTTGCGCTCCCAGCACATAACAGGCGGGATTTGGCTTGCCGATGGCAACATCTTCAGCCGTGACCAGCACCGCCGGCGCCGCAATTCCCGCGGCCTGCAATCGACGCAACGCCAGCTCCCTGGGCGCCGAGGTGACCAGTGCCCATTGATCACCCGGCAAGCTGTTCAAAAACGTGACGGCGCCGGGAATCGCGACAACCCCTCGTACATCGTTGATTTCAGCCTCGGTGATCCACTGCGCCTCGACCTCGGGATCGACGCCGGGCAGTGCTTGCCGGCGAATGGTATCGATCGCGCGGGCGCCGTGAATGGTCTTCAAAAATGCCGCCACCTCCAGGCCATGGCGTTCAGCCCAGACACTCCACACTCGCTCGGCGGCGGCAATGGAGTTAAGCAGCGTCCCATCCATATCAAACAGAAAGGCACGATAACGGCGGTTGAATACGGCTGAACCTGGGATGGACACTGCGTGGCTACCTTTTGGCTGGGACACATAACAGCCCATGCAATCTACGGATCAGCCCGTTGCTTGTAAACGCCACCGGCATCAATCCCCTTACAGATTTGTACGGATGAAAGGGTCTATCCCATGAAAGCCGCAAGCAAACTCTGCCTGATCGACGCCAGCCTGCCGACGCTCGGCCCCGGCCCTACCGAACCAAGCCCCGCCATGCAAAAGCGCTTCATTACACACTTGTCATCATCCTGTTGGTCGGCTGTTCGTGGCGCCCCGTTACTGTGAACTCACCGCCAAAACCTGGCAGCCCACCCTTGAAGAGAGATACCACCATGAAACTGTTTACCCTCGGCTTTGCCGCTTTGCTCGCTACCGGTTCCGTGTTTGCCGCCGAACCCGTGATCCACGACAAAACCGGCTTCTTCGTCCACCTGGACGTGGCGAAAGTGCTGTCGAGCACTGACACCTACGGCCAGTGCGGCGTCGTTCCGGCGCGGCTCGACTACCTGGACAGCCAGGGCCGCGAACATGAGTTGGACTACCAGGTCCTCGCCACCGGTTGCGCCAGTGACAATTGATCGGGCTACACTTGCGCAACGCATTGAAACAGAGCACGTGCCATGAATATTCTCGTAGTCGAAGACGAACCCAAGGCCGGCAATTACCTGCTCAACGGCCTCCAGGAGCTGGGTTACTCCGTCAGCCTCGCCCGAGACGGCGTGGATGGCCTGCACCAGGCCCTGGAAACGCCGTTCGATGTGATCGTGCTGGATGTGATGATGCCGAAAATGGATGGCTGGGAAGTGCTGCGCCGCTTGCGCAAGGAAGCCGACACACCGGTACTTTTCCTGACGGCCCGCGATGATATTGCCGACCGCATCAAGGGCCTGGAATTGGGTGCCGATGACTACCTGATCAAGCCGTTCTCCTTCGCCGAACTGGTGGCACGCTTGCGTACCTTGACCCGCCGCGGCCCCAGCCGGGAAGAAGAACACCTGCAGATCGCCGACCTGCAGATCGATGTGCTCAAGCGCCGCGTGACCCGCGCCGGCACCCGTATCACCCTGACCAACAAAGAGTTCGCCCTGCTGCATCTGTTCGCGACCCATCAGGACCAGGTGCTGTCCCGTTCATTAATCGCGTCGCGGGTGTGGGACATGAATTTCGACAGTGACACCAATGTGGTGGACGTAGCCGTGCGGCGCCTGCGCCTGAAAATCGACGACCCTTTCCAGCTCAAGCTGATCCACAGCGTGCGTGGCATCGGCTACCGCTTCGATACCCAGCCATGAACAAGCGCCGTCACTATTCGATGACCTTGCGCCTGGCGCTGATTTTCGCCTTGCTCGCTTTCGCCCTGCTGGCCACCTTGGGTGTGGCGCTGTACCGCGAGCTGGAGCGGGAATTGATCATGCGTGACGATGCCGCCTTGATTTCCCGCGTCGATCAACTGCGCAACTTGCTCAACGACAGCAACACCCTCGACCTGATCAAGACCAAGCCAGAATTGTTCCAGAATATGCTGGGCAACCATGAGGCGATATTGAGCATCGCGGCGCCGGGACACAAACCGCTGTTGCTGGTGAATCCGGGCAACATCGATCTGCCGTCCGTGCCCCCCGTCGCGCGAGACCACGTGCTGGGCCTTGCCGACGTGCACCATCTGCCCGGCGTGAATGGCGTCCCCTTCTCCACCGTCGCCGCCTCCATCGACTCCGGCGACCTGGGCAGCCTCCAAGTCACCAGCGGGCGCTTGATGACCGAACGCACCGCCGTACTCGCCAGCTATCGGTTGAGCGTTTATATCCTGGCAAGCATCGCGGCCATCATCCTGGCCGTGGTCGGCTACCTGCTTGTCCATCGCGGGCTTCTGCCGTTGCGGCGCCTGGCCCGCCACGCCCACGGTATCGGCGTCGGCAACCTCGCCGAACGCCTCGACAGCCAAGCGCGCCAAAAGAACTGCTGCCGATGATTGATTCGTTCAACACCATGCTGGAACGGCTGGCCAAGGGCTTTGTACAACTGGGCCAGGTGTCCACCGACATGGCTCACGAACTGCGCACGCCCATCAATAATCTGCTGGGAGAAACCCAGGTCGCCCTGCAACAGAGCCGCAGCACCGAAAGCTATCAGCAACTGCTGGCGTCGAATGTCGAAGAGCTTGAACGCCTGGCGCGCATGCTCGACAACATGCTGTTCCTGGCCCGTACCGACCCGGCCAGCGCCCTGCGTCAACGCCAGGCGCTCAGTGCGGCGGATGAGGTGGAACGAATCGCCGAGTACTTTGAAGGCTTGGCGGGCGACGTCGACATCAGCATTCATGCCAGCGGAGAAGGCGTGATCTGGGCGGAACCGATGTTGCTGCGCCGGGCCTTGGCGAATCTGTGTGCCAACGCCATCAAATACGGTGCGCCGGGCACCGAGTTGATGATCCAGGCGGTGCCCACGACGGGCGGCATCAACCTCAGGGTCAGCAACCACGGCGAAACCATTGCTGCCGAGCATCTGTCGCGCTTGTTCGAACGGTTTTACCGGGTCGATGAGTCGCGGGAACGCTCAGCCCAATCCAATGGGTTGGGGCTGTCGATTGTAGCGACCATCATGCAGCTGCATAACGGGCGGTACAGCGTGAGCAGTGACGCGGGGGTGACGTGTTTTGAGTTGTTCTTTCCGCAGCGCGAGGACTGAACAGCCGGCACCCGACGCCTGGTGTTATTTTGCAAAGGTTTGGCGCTTAACGTTGGACCGAGGTCGCACTACTCTCGGTTCCCAAGCGGCTCAAGGCAGAGCCGGTAACGGGAAAACGGAGAGTCGAGAATGGAAATACGATTAGGTTTACTGGAAAAGGGGCTGGCTGAAATGAACGAAAAGCTGATCACCGTTTCGAGCCGGGCAGATGCCATGGATAAGCACTTCGCCTCCAAGGCAGACCTGGCTGACACTGAACTGAATCTTATCAAGTGGTACGTGGCAACCGCATTCGCGATGACCGGCCTGGCCTGCGCCATTACCTTCGGGCTTACCCGACTGTTCGCAACCTGAGGTTGATCGGGCCGGTCAACTGACCTGCCCGCCCGCCTCTTTGACATCCACGGGTGTTTGCCACGCGGCCGTTACCGCCGCCTGCAATCCTGCCACCACCGTGTCCAGCTCCATCGAGGGTCTTTGCGAACCCGTCACCTGCTCCGGCAGAAGCGGTACATGAATAAACCCGCTGCGCACGGACGTCGCGGCCAGGGCATGCTGCAATAGATAAAACACCTGGTTGCAGACAAACGTCCCCGCCGTCTGCGATACCGAGGCCGCGATGCCCGCTTCGCGCACGGCCTTGACCATCGCCTTGATCGGCAATGTAGTGAAGTACGCCGCCGGGCCGCCCGCCACGACGGCCGTATCAATGGGCTGCTCGCCCAGGTTATCCGGAATGCGGGCATCGTTGATATTGATCGCCACCCGCTCGAACGAGATATCGCTGCGCCCCGGGCCCAGGCCGGTCGCAATCACCATGGCCGGGTGCAACTCGTCGATCAGTTGGGCCAGGCACTCACCGGCGGTGGCAAACGCGCAAGGCAGTCGATGCGCAACAATCCGCACACCATCTTCCACCTGCACGCCGTCCAGTTGGCGCACCGCCTCCCAGGACGGATTCACCGAATCTTGATCAAAGGGCTCGAAGCCCGTCAGCAATACAGTGCGCATTCTCGGCCTCACATCAACAGATAAAGCAGAACGATATTAACCACCAGCATCATCAAAGCCGTCGGCAACTGGGCCTTGATCACTGCGTTTTTATCCGGCAACTCCAGCAGCGCCGCCGGCACGATATTGAAGTTGGCGGCCATCGGGGTCATCAAGGTCCCGCAATAGCCCGAGAACATGCCGATCGCCGCCATCACCGCCGGGTTGCCGCCGTAGATACCCACCAGCACCGGCACGCCGACGCCGCCGGTCATCACCGGAAACGCCGCGAAACCATTGCCCATGATCACTGTAAACAACGCCATGCCCAGCACATAGACCATGACCGCCACCAATTTGAAATCCAGGTTGATATAGGTGGTAGTGACATGGGCAACGGCGGTGCCGACCCCCGCTTCGTTAAACAACAAACCGAGCATCGCCAGCATCTGCGGAAGCACCATGGCCCAGCCCAGGGCTTCGGTGAGGCGCCGGGATTCGCGCAAGGCTTGCACCGGTGTATCGCGGGTCAGCCAGCAGGCCAGGCCCAGGGCGATCAGGCAGCCGATGCCAAGGGAGACAAAGGTGGTGTTCTTCGGGTCCAGCAGCGGCACGCCGCCAATCTCGGTGTGCTTGAGCAATACCGAGCCGATCACCGTGGTAAGGGGAATGGCCAACGCCGGGATAAACAGCTTGTGGCCCAGCCGACCGGCACTGGCACGGGCATCCTTGTCATGCAGCTCGGCATGCTTGCCACGACCTACACCGCCCATACCGGCGATCAACGCCATTACCACGAGGCCAGCCCCGATGGCCACCGACGGCAGCCGCTCACCGATCAGAAACGGAATGGCGAACAGCAGCCAGAACAGTGCCGTTGACCAGCGCTTGGGATGGGTTCGGTCCATCAAGATCATGCCTGCGGTGATCAGCAGCAGGGCCCCAGCCAGCCAATAGAGGTATTGAATCGAAATGATCATTGCGCGACCTCCCCTGGGGCGGCGGCGGGCGTCATCTCACGGGCGAGCTTTCGGTCAAACCGATGCAGGCGGATCGCATGGATGATAAACGCGCAAATTGCCGTTGGAATCCCCCACACCGCAATGTGCAGTGGTTCCACATCAATCCCCGAACCGAGCAGGAACGTGTGCATCAACGCGATCGCACCAAAGGCGACAAAGATATCTTCACCAAAAAATAGACCGACATTGTCCGTCGCGGCGCACATCGCCAACACTTTGTGACGCAACGCATCCGGCAGTTTGCCGTAACGCTTTTCTGCGGCGCCCTCGGCCATTGGCGCCAGCAGCGGGCGCACCATTTGCGGGTGCCCGCCTAGGCTGGTCAAGCCCATGGCGGCCGTGGATTCGCGCACAAACAGGTACATGATCAACAAGCGCCCGACCGTGGCGCGTTCAAACCGTGCAATCCAGTTCTGCGCATGCAGGCGCAACCCGTGGCGCTCCAGCAGGCCGATGACCGCGAGGGGCAACAACAGGATCAATTGCAGGGCGCGGGTTTGAAGGAAGCCATCGCCCATGGCGGCGAGGATTTTTTCCAGGGGAAAATGGGCGGCGAATCCGGTGGCGATAGCGGCGGCGGTGACCACCAACAGAGGGTTGATGCGCAGAACAAAGCCAACCACGATCACAAGTACGCCGATCAACGGCCATAAGTTCACAACAGTTTGCATGGCGGAGAGGTCCTTAAATGCGCGCTGCGGCGCCATTACAGCAGGATGTGAACAAAGGGTTCACAACAGGAAGTGGCGTGCAGTCGGCTCGGTTTTTTATTGTTGACCCGAAAGGTCGAGCGTCAGTGGCGGCAACTTTGCTGCCTGGAGATGGGAGGTGTCCAACAAGAAAAATTGTTGCTGCGAACCAATAAATTTTGTGGGTGATTGGACGGCGCACGTAACACGATGTGGACAGGCCAAAGGGGATTCTCGCGTCTTAATGCCGCCCGTTGATCAGGCAAATGCGGGTGACTGGAGCACGCCTCCCTCACGCCAGCGACTACACCCCACCCGGCGCAAACGCGTGTTCTCATTCGGGTTCGTCATGTTTTTGCTAGTGGTGGCGGTGGTTGAATGGGTGTTGCTACAGGGGGGCAGCGCCATTTGCCAGGTGCGGCTTTTGCAAAAATTTTGCAAATCGCAGGCAACAAAAAAGGGCCCACCTTTCGGTGAGCCCTTCGAGACCGCCCAGCAGAGCGGATTTTGTGTGGTAGGCGCGATTGGACTCGAACCAACGACCCCCACCATGTCAAGGTGGTGCTCTAACCAACTGAGCTACGTGCCTGCTGTGAGGCGGCATTCTACGGAATTCCCGAGGGGTGTCAACATCTTTTTTGCAGCTAACCCTATGAATATGCGAATTTTTTATTTGCGTGGGCATGCCCGTGGATTTCGCGCGGCTGGCAGGCAATTTTCAACTCAGGTAGGATCGGTGCACTCGTAAAAAATATAAAACAGAGGTTCCAGGATGGCGAACACGCCCTACCCCCAGTCGTATTACGCCGCTTCCGCGAATGCCGTTGCACCTCGGCCGGTATTGCAAGGCGAGGTTGAAACCGATGTCTGCGTGATTGGCGCCGGTTATACCGGCCTCTCCAGCGCGCTGTTCCTGCTGGAGAACGGTTTTCGTGTGACAGTGCTGGAGGCCGCCAAGGTGGGGTTTGGCGCCTCGGGCCGCAATGGCGGGCAGATCGTCAACAGCTACAGCCGTGATATCGACGTGATCGAGCGCAGCGTCGGGCCTCAGCAGGCGCAATTGCTGGGGCAGATGGCGTTTGAAGGCGGCCGGATCATTCGCGAGCGAGTGGCCAAGTATCAGATCCAATGCGACTTGAAGGACGGCGGTGTATTCGCCGCCCTCAACAGCAAGCACATGGGCCACCTGGAGTCGCAGAAACGCCTGTGGGAACGCTACGGTCATGCGCAGCTGGAGTTGCTGGACGAACGCCGTATTCGCGAGGTGGTGGCCTGCGACAACTACGTCGGCGGCCTGCTGGACATGAGCGGCGGGCACATCCACCCACTTAACCTGGCACTCGGCGAAGCGGCCGCCGTGGAATCCCTGGGAGGTACGATCTACGAGCAGTCGGCGGCGGTGCGCATCGAGCGCGGCGCCAACCCGGTGGTGCACACTGCCGAGGGTCGGGTCAGGGCCAAGTTCATCATTGTCGCGGGCAATGCGTACCTGGGCAACCTGGTGCAGGAACTGGCGGCCAAGTCGATGCCTTGCGGCACCCAAGTGATCACCACGGCGCCCCTGGGTGATGAGCTGGCCAAGACACTGCTGCCGCAGGATTACTGCGTCGAAGATTGTAATTACCTGCTCGACTACTACCGCCTCACCCGCGACAAGCGCCTGGTCTTCGGCGGTGGCGTGGTATATGGCGCGCGCGACCCGGCGAACATTGAGGCGATCATCCGTCCGAAAATGCTCAAGGCCTTCCCGCAGCTCAAGGATGTGAAGATCGACTACGCGTGGACCGGTAATTTCCTGCTGACCCTGTCGCGCTTGCCGCAAGTGGGTCGCCTGGGCGACAACGTCTACTACTCGCAAGGCTGCAGTGGCCATGGCGTGACGTACACGCACTTGGCGGGCAAGGTACTGGCGGAGGCGCTCAGAGGGCAGGCGGAACGTTTTGATGCGTTTGCCGACCTGCCGCACTACCCGTTCCCGGGTGGGCAACTGCTGCGCACGCCGTTTGCGGCGCTGGGCGCCTGGTATTACGGGTTGCGGGATAAGTTGGGGTCTGACCCCTTCCAACTGTGGGAGCGGCTGCTCGC
>JAFHKH010000159.1 GCA_016937595.1 Pseudomonas cedrina subsp. fulgida
TTTTCCTGGTTGGCGGCGATCGCCTCTTCCGAGGCAATGCGTGTCCGCTTGAGCAGAATATGGGCGTAGGCCGGCACCACGATGGTGGTCACGATCAGCATCAGGAACATATAGGGCTGGCCACGCCAGAACGGTGTCAGTACGAAGATCATCACCAGCGTGCTCAGCGCGATAAGTGTCGCGGCGGCCAAATAGCGCGAGCCGAAGCGCATGCCGTTGCCCAGCGTGACCCAGAGCAAGGCGGCATACACCGGCAACGCCCCTTCCCCGCCCACGATCATGGCGAAAGCGATGCCGCTGTAGTCATGGCTCATGGCGAACAAGCGGCGCCAGAAGAAGTGCCCTGGCCAGCGCTTGATCGCCATGCGCAACGGCACCGCCACGCTGATAAAAAACGCCATGTACCACATGATCGGCACATAGGTGGAAAAATTACTGGAAGGCAGAAAGGCCACCACAAAGATATACAGCGAAGCACAGGCGCTGACCGTCAACCGAAACGTGGCCTGGTCCAGCTCGCTGTTCTTTTCCGTCATGTTCATTCCAACTCTCCAGCGTGAAAAAGCTGTTTCAAACTTGAAACATAGCGTAACGATTTGGTTTAGGATGCGCAGATAAGCAGGCTGGATGGACCTTGAGCATGACGCACAGAATCATAGTGGCTGATGACCACCCTCTGTTTCGCGAAGGTATGCTGAGAACCATTGAGCGCCTTATACCGACGGCGATCATTGAGCAGGCGGGCAATCTGGCTGAAGTCCTGGCACTGGCGCGATCCGGCGCGGAAGTCGATTCGTTGATTCTGGATCTGCGCTTCCCCGGTATTACCTCAATGCAAGTCATCGGCCAACTGCGCGCCGAGTTCAAACGCACGTCGATCATCGTGGTGTCGATGATCGACGACCTGGAGATTATTTCGCAGGTCATCGCACAAGGCGCTGACGGGTTTATCGGCAAAAATGTTGACCCGACCGGGATTGCCGAAGCCATCATGGCGATTCGTGAAGGCGAAGTGGTGGTCAAATACACCCCTGAAAACCCACTCCTGGACCCCAGCCTTTCCTCGCTCACCGCCCGCCAAAAGCAAGTGCTCGGCCTGATCGCGGCCGGCAAGACCAACAAGGAGATCGCCAGGGAACTGGGCATCTCCCCGTTCACCGTACGCATCCATGTTTCCACGCTGCTCAAAACCCTGGGCGTGCCCACCCGTGCGGCAGCGGCGGCTCAATTCAGCAACTTTCCCGGTGCCAGCGGGTGGGCGGGCAAACTCGAGACATGAGTCCCCACATAGGGGTATCTACACAGCCTTGATTGATCGTTCACACGCTCTGCGTGGGAATGATCAACCTTTGAACGTTGTGTAGGTCGTGTGATAAAGCTGGCTCATGCCCCTAGTGCTCAGAGGCGAACCTGCACACCCAGCAACATCACAATGGGTAAAGCGGTTATCCGTAACTTCATACTTTACCGCCTTGCTTCAAGAATGCGCGACCAAACGAAACTTGCGATCGCCTTGCTGTGCCTTCGAGGCCAAGCTGAGATAGACAGTGTTGAGCTTCAAGATTCGTTCACTACTACTCTGTAGCGTCGCACAACACTTGTATTTTCACACTAGCACACCTGTACTATTGCCAACATATTTTGAATAGCATTAAATTACTGAAAATCTTAAAGTTTATTTCATCCTACGACACACGCGCGCATACCTGCTTGTGTCTCGTGCAAACAATCTATTATCCATGCATATTGCATACATGGGCGCACACGCTATAAGGGAACTATGATTATGATAACTTCGAGCAATTTGAAATATTTTCGTAATGTCGCTGTGGCGCTTGGTTTCGCAATAACCTTATCAGGCTGCGCGGGCCAAGGGGATCAGCTTGGGGATTTTATGGGCGATCCACTTGGAAGCCTCACTGGAGGGGGTGGGTCTAAGTACACGCCTGCTTTTGTTAAAGCCAATCTCATTAAAGGAAAAACGACGATCGCAGAGGTGCGTCAAAAGTTTGGTGCACCTTATGAAGTCCACCGCAGCCAAGAAGGGAATGGCGAGTCTGAAGACTGGAGTTACAAGAAAGGCGAAGAAGGCATGAACGCAATGCTAAAAATGTACCGCAAGTACGCACCTACCCAAAACTCACTCGACTCTTACAATCAGGAAGCGAAAGTAGGAAAAGCGTATGACGTGATGGACGATGTCGGCACCGTAACCGGAACCAAGACAACGGAGAAACAGTCAAGCTACGATTTCTTGCGAGTTCGATTTGTAAACGGCGTGGTTGATAGTTATACCCTAAGTTAAACCTGACAGATGCTTTCTCGCCCCACGTATTAATGAAATTTACAGACCGGCGTTAATGATATAGAAAAGCGGACGGCGTCATACTGCCGATTGCTATTGCTGGGAGCCCTTCATTTGATGAGGGGCTCCCGTGCTTAATCTGGGCCCACCCATGCAGCAGAGCAGGCAACCGGCATCAAGACTGCTGATCGCTCTCGCGGGGCGCGCGGCATACGCACTGCTGGCCCTAACCCTGTGTACAGTATTGCTGGAATCCCAAAGGGCCTCGATATTTGGCTGTCATGCACATTGGCAGCGCTCAACTCGCCAGCTTCCGCTTCGCGTAGTATGGCAATGACCTCCTCTTCAGCACGCACTCTTTCATGCCCAATCTCACCTAACAGAAAGTTGCAGTTTTCCACTCATAAAAACCGGGGCAGACGGTCGATTAATTATAGAGTGGATTCGTACACGGTTTACTAATGCGTCCCGCGCGCGATAATGCACCCCGTGTCGTTTGGTGTCAGAAGAGATTAATCACGTGGAAAAGAACAGCGAACTCGACCAGGCAACGCTGCGATTGACCGTCAGCGCCTGCGCGTGGCTCTACATGGTCATACTGACCGCCCTGCACCCCGGCGACATCGCGACCTATACGCCCATTATTGTGTATATCTCGACGTTCATCATTGCGTCGATATTCCTGCGCATGGCGATCAAGCGCTGGCCGGGGCACTTTTTCTGGCGGCGCTTGTTCTCCATGCTGCATGACTACACCGGTATCGCATTCGCCATGGTCCTGGGAGGCGAAGGCGCGCTGCCTATCTACGCGGCGCTGCTCTGGGTGACCCTGGGTAATGGCATGCGCTTCGGCTCACACTATCTGGCCCTGGCAACCGTGATCGCGTTGTCCACTCTGATCGTTATCTTCTGGTTGAATCCGTTCTGGCGCGCCCAGCCCTATATGTTCCTGATGCTGATCGTGACCACCATCGTGGTGCCGGCCTACGCCCATATTCTGCTCAAGCGGACACGCATTGCCTCGGAAGAGGCGATCGCCGCCAACCAGGAAAAGTCACGCTTCCTGGCTCAGGCCAGCCATGACCTGCGCCAGCCGATCCACTCCATCGGCCTGTTCACCGCGTGCCTGCGCGACGCCAACCTGAGGGGTGAAGAATTGCGGCTGGTGGACAACATCGACCGCTCGCTGCACACCGTCTCCCAGCTGTTCCGCTCGATTCTGGATATCTATACCCTCGACAACCGAAAGGTCGAGCCGCAATCGGAGCCGGTGAACCTCGGCGCGCTGCTGCAGGAGGTGGTCAAACAGAACACCGAGGCCGCGCGCTGGGCCGGGATCGAGCTGCGCCTGCGCCCTTGCCGGCAGTGGGTCGACATCAATCCCGGACTGTTGACCACCATGGTGCAGAACCTCGTCTCCAATGCGATCAAATATGCCGCGGGAGAGCCGGTGCTGATTGGTGTCCGCCGCCAGGCAAAGGGCTTGGCCGTAGTGGTTTACGACAAGGGATGCGGGATTGGCGCCGAACACTTGCCGCAGGTTTTCAAGGAGTTCTATCGGGTGCGCCATGTCCGCGACAAGGATGTCGAAGGGCTCGGGCTGGGCCTGTCCATCGTCAAGCGTATCAGCCAGTTGCTCAATGTGGACGTGCATATCCGCTCCACTCCCGGACGCGGCACCCAAGTGGCAATTGCCGGTTTGCAGCCAGCAACCCCCAGGGCCATGGCGCCTCGGGTAAAAAGCGTCCATGAGCGCCTGACCGGGCTGCGGATCTGCTTGATAGAAGACGACACCAATGTGTTGATGGCGACCAAGGCCCTGCTCGAGAAATGGGGCTGCGTGGTCGAGCCCCATGGCGATGCGGATACCCTGAGCAGCGATTGCGACATCATCATTGCCGATTTTGACTTGGGCTCCAGGGTCTCGGGGGCCGAGTGTATCGCAGCAATACGCGAGCACCGTGGTCGCGAGGTGCCGGCCTTGATCATCACCGGGCACGAAATCGAGGCCATCCGCCAATCGCTGCACACACTCAATATCTCGGTACTGGCCAAACCGGTGCGACCGCCGGAGCTGCGTAGCGTGTTGTTTGAACAGATCAAGTCAATCGAACGCACGGCGAGTTAGCCGTGGATCAACCGCTGGCCTAGCTATAGCGCCCTGCGAAGCGTGCCGCGGCGACCGCTCGATTAGGAACACTCAACACACGGATCAGCGAAGACACATGAACACGCACGGTATACGGAGAGATTTGCAGTTCAGCGGCAATTTCCTTATTGGTTTTACCTTGTGCGATCAAGTGCCAGACTTCCCTCTGCCTCGACGTCAATTTGCTCATCGCTTCATCACCTTCGAAAGACGGTGACGCATCGGATTCGTACTTGACCACTACTTGGCCGTTACGAATGTCGTTGATCGCACTGCGGACTTCTTCGGCTGAAATATTCTTGCCAATAAAGCCATTCACGCCCGCCTCCATGACACGCGCAATGACCACGCCGTCATCCAGTGCCGACACCACAATGATTGCAGTCTCGCCTTTTTCCTTGCACAGTTTTGCCAGTTCTTTCAGGGAGCACAGCCCCGGCAAACGCACTTCAATAAACAGCATCGCGACGGGCTGCCAACGCTCTAGAAAGATGCAGACTTCTTTCAAATTTCCCGCTTGCCTTATTTTTGCTCCAGGTATTAAACACTCGAGTAACCCTATCATCCCCTCTCGGTAAAGCGGGTGCTCATCCGCCACGACAATTCGGCAACTCATATCAGGAAGCACAACCCGTTCAGAAATGAAAACAAGCACCGATCATGTCCGAGTCATACAACTTATGAAATAGAACACCTGAACTAGTACACCTGTACTAGTTATCCGAAACACTGGGTATTCAGGAACTTCCCTCTCCATGCAAACATCACGCTGGCAGCGTTAGTCCACCCTCTCCCCAAAAAACAACTGCCTGTTTCAGGACAAAATAAATCTAGTTGGCGCGCGTTTCATAACGCATCTTGACCACTTCAACGATGCGTTCCTGCCCCTGCGGACCGGAGGGGCTGACTGACCTGATTGACTGCCCGCGGTATGGCCCCTCGACAGGAAACCAGTTCTGCACCACCACCTTCTGTTTCGGTTGTTCACCGGATGCCGGTCCCGAGGAAATTTCATTGGTGAACCGGCAGGTCTCGAACGTCCCGAGTGGCGTCTTGATCGTCTCACGGCCATGGTAGGTCAGCTTTTCCGTCACCTCGAAACCCACCGTCACGCCGCCGCTGCCGGCCTGGCTTTTGTAACTGACGCTGACGGTCTGCCCGGGCTGCAAATCCAGCGGCGTGGCCGGAGGCGGCGTGTAAAGGGTGGTGGTCAACGAAGCGCCGGTGCCGTGCTGATCGCCATAGCGGATCAACTGGCCGTCCTTGATCTGCGCGTAGGTGGTCGTGAGAAACACCGGTGAGTTGTTGATGAACGTGGTGTGCAATGAAGCCACCGGCTGCGCACCCGCGAAGTCTTTACGGCCCAGCGTTTCAGTTTTACTGCGGCTGGTTACCGACGACAGGTTATCGCGGCTCTCATAATCCACCACGGTGCCGGCCTGGAAATCCGCTTCATTGGTGCACGCTGCCGATGAGGCCGAGGCGCCCACCGCTGCGCTTGTCCAGGTAGAACCTGCCAGCATCATCGCGGTCAAGGCCATCGCCAGCCGCCTGTCGCGCGTGATGCTCGATTGAATTTTTCGGGTCGCTCTATTGTTCAAAAAACAGATCCTTGTTCAGGTTAACGGCAGCGCCACTGTGATCCAGCGGTAAAGGCCGAGGCAATAGGACAGCTGTGCTATTGCGTGATCTTGGTAGCACCGGTTTTATAAGGCGCCAATGACCGCAGTGTTTGATCGGGTGCTCGGAAAAAGATGATTTCATTGAAAAAAACCACCGTGGCCAGCCTGGCGCTGGCCATCACCCTGGGCCTGGGTATTCAAGCCCCGTCACGGGTGCAGGCAGCAGACGCCAAGGCGTTCAATACCGCCAGCCTGCCGGTGTCGGACGCGCCGTTGGGCGCCTTTCCGTACATCGCGCTTCCCACTGGATATGTCATCGCCAACACGCCCGATGTCTCCGACTTCGATCAGGTGCCCTTCTGGACCGGCGATCGCCTGGAAGCGGTGGAAGGCAAGGTCTGGTCGGCGCATATCGAGGCGGCGCAGGGCAAGGTATTCTCCGATCTCGAGTTGCAACGCAATCTTGAATCGGTGGTGGCTTCGTTGGGCGGCACCAAGCTCTTCGACGGCAAAATTGCGCAAGACGCAACGCAGAAGATTCAGGAATGGCCACGGGATTTCGCGCTCAAATACAACAGTGGCCTGGGCGACATCTGGAATAACGCTGCGCAGGTCTTCGTTATCCATCGCGCCGACCGCGACATCTGGATTCATTTGTGCAGCTACTCGTTTGGCGGTGGCCTGCTGATCGCCGAAACCAAACCGCTGCAGATAACCGCCGGCCTGTTGCCGGCCAGTGAACTGAAAGCGCAGTTGGATAAAACCGGCAAGGTGGCCTTGCACGTCAACTTCGCGACTGACCAGACCCGCATCCTTGCCGATTCACAACCGCAGATCGAGCAAGTCTCGCAGTTGCTCAAACAGGATGCCTCGTTGAAATTGGCCGTTAACGGTTACACCGACCGTACCGGTGACCCCGCGCACAACAAGAGCCTGTCATACGGCCGCGCCAAGGCGGTCGTCGCCGCCATCACGGCCAAGGGCATCGACGCGGCCAGGTTGTCGGCGGCCGGCTTTGGCGATGCCGACCCGGTGGCCGACAACGCCACCGAAGCGGGCAAGGCACAAAACCGCAGGGTCGAGTTGGTCAAGCAGGACTGAGCACCTTCCAGGCCGGCAGCGCCTGGGGCTGACCTCATTCCGATATGACTTAGACGTCTGAGCGGGAGGTGGCCTCCAGCGTCGAGGCGATAAGGTCGCGTAGCCACCGGTGGGCGGGATCGCGATGCAGCCGCTCTGGCCATAACATGAGCATTTCAAAGCCCGGAATGGCGAGTGGGGGCGCTTGTAAATGAAGTGCTGGCGCATCTCGCACCAGCCTTTCAGGTACCACCGCCACCAGGTCGCTGTGCGTCAATGCCGAGACGAGCGAATTGAAATTGGACACTGACAATACGACACGTCGATTCAGCCCCTTGGCGGCCAGTACCTGGTCAGTACGCCCAACGAACCCCGCGCCATCGGGCGACATGACGGCATGTTCAAGAGCGCAGAAGGCTTTGAGCGTCAGCTTGGTTGCGAATGCGGGATGACCGCGCCGCCCTGCGAGCACGTAGCGTTCGTGAAGCAATGATCGATGGCGAAGTTTGGGCGGTGCCTCATCGCGAGTATGCAGCGCCAGGTCCAGCTGGCCGCTTTCCAGATCGTTGCTCAGGTTGGGAGGATACTTGCTCAGCAGCGCCAGGCGGGTCATGGGCGCCAGTTCCCTGAGCTGCGCTAACGCCGGCCAGATCAAAGCAGTCGTTGCGTAATCGCTCGCGGCAATTCTCCACGTCTGACGCGACAGTGCAGGCTCAAAATCACCCACGGGGCTCAGTGCGCCTTCCAATGCCTGCAGAGCCTCACGCAATGGCCCGCGCAATTCACGGGCGCGCTCGGTGGGCGACATGCCTCGGGGGCCTGGCAATAACAATGGATCGTCGAGGATTTCCCTCAGCCGCCCCAGTTGCAGGCTGACGGTCGGTTGGGCGAGGTTGAGCAAGCGCGCCGCCCGTGTAACGTTTTGCTCGGACAGGAGCGCATCCAGCGTGACCAGTAGATTCAGGTCCAGGCGACGCAAGGTATTGTGCATGCAAATACCACGTGTTTCAGGAATTCATTTCTATCATATCGGATTCGTGGTTACGGTGAGGGCTGCATTCACTCGGAGCCTCTCATGAAACTACTGCTGATCTACGCCCACCCTGAACCTCGTTCGCTCAATGGCTCGCTCAGGGATTTCGCGCTCACTCACCTGAAACACGCGGGCCATGAGGTCAAGGTCTCGGATTTATACGCCATGCGTTGGAAGGTGCCCATTGATGCGGACGACGCCCCAGGCTATGACGACGAAACCCCATTCAATCCCGCGCTGGCGTCGCAGCGTGTATTTGCCGCCGGCACCCAGCCCGCGGACATCGAGGCGGAGCAGGCCAAATTGCTCTGGGCAGACGCCGTGATCTTTCAATTCCCACTGTGGTGGTTCTCGATGCCGGCGATCCTCAAGGGCTGGGTCGAGCGCGTCTATGCCTATGGATTTGCCTATGGTGTCGGCGAACACAGCGAAAGCCACTGGGGCGACCGCTACGGCGAAGGCCGCATGGCAGGCAAGCGTGCAATGCTGGTGGTGACCATGGGCGGGTGGGCCTCTCATTACAGTGGCCGAGGGGTGAACGGTGCGCTGGATGACATTCTGTTCCCGATCCAGCACGGGATGCTGTTCTATCCGGGATTCACGGTCATGCCGCCGTTGCCAATCTATAAAACCGGCAAAATGGATGCCGATCGGTTCGAACAGCTCTGCACGGCCTATGCCGCCCGGCTGGATAACCTGTTCAGCGATCAGCCCTTGGCGTTTCGTCGCCAGAATGCCGGGGATTATGACATTCCGGCGTTGACGCTCAAGCCGCATCTGGCCCCCGGCCGTCAGGACCTGGGCATCCATCTGCATACCGGATGCAGTGACCGCTAGGGTTTCGCCGCTACCAGGCGGCTATCGATTGGTGCTTTCGGCATGTCCCCTTGGAGACATAGGCAGCGTGTGCGGTGCATTCGAAGATGACGGTCAAGGCAGTTGCCTTGAGCCCGATCTGGAGGATCACCGCGTGGACAGACCGACAATAAAAGCGCCGACGGCGGCCGTTAACCCGTCAGGGGTCAGTTATCAAAGTGTGGAAAGCGGTTACTTTGAGCAACGTCGCCTGCAGCGTCATGCAGGCTTCTTCACCCTGCTGATTCTCGGCGTCGGTGCGGTGGTGGCGGGCCAGTATTCCGGCTGGAACCTGGGCCTGGCCCAAGGGTTTGGCGGCATGTTTCTGGCCTTGCTGATCATTGCCGTGATGTACCTGTTTCTGTGCTCGTCCATCGGTGAAATGGCCGCTGCGCTGCCGCATACCGGCGGTGCCTATTCATTTGCGCGCACCACCATGGGCCCGTGGGGCGGGTTCAGCACAGGCCTTGCCGAGAATATCGAGTTCATCCTGGCGCCGGCGGGGAATATGTTTTTCATGGGGGCCTACCTGACCGCCATTTTCGGCACCGGCCCCGAATGGCAACCGGTGTGGTGGGTGGTCGGCTATGCCTGCATGCTGCTGCTTTCAAATCGCGGGCTGGGGGTGTCGATGCGCGCCGTGGTGCTCATCACCCTCGCGGCAGTGTCGGTGTTGGTGGTGTTCTTTATTGCGGCTTACCCGCATATGGACTTCAGCGCCAAGGCCCTCAACCTGGCGGCGGATGCCAGCGGCAAGGCGGTCGAGGTACAGGGCGGTAACGGGCCTTGGCTGCCGTTCGGCATGACCGGGGTCATGCTGGCCTTGCCGTTCGCCGTCTACATGTTCCTGGCTATCGAGCAGTTGCCGCTGACGGCCGAGGAGTCGCATAACCCGACCCGCCATTTGCCGCTGGCGTTAGTCTGGGGCACGGTGATTCTTGCGGTGCTGGCCTTGGGCGTGCTGTTTTTCAGCGCCTCGATCGGCGGTGGTACGTTCTTTATGAGCACCTCATCGGAGCCGCTGCTCGATGGCTTCCGCGAGATTTTCGGGCACACCGCCAGCAAGCTGTTGTCGGCCGTTGCCGTGCTGGGCCTGGCGGCGTCGTTCCTGGCCGGCAGCTTTGCCGCAGGGCGCAATATCTATTCGCTGTCACGTGCCGGTTATTTGCCCACCGGGCTCTCGGTAACGCACCCCACCCGCAATACGCCGAACATTGCACTGGCCACGGGCGCGCTGGCGGCACTGGGTATCCTGATGCTCTGCTGGTTTACGTTCGGCAAGGACAACAACCCGTTGATGGGCGGCATCCTGGTGAGCATGATCGTGTTCGCCGGCATGATTTCCTACATCCTGCAAAGCATTGCGTTCATTCGCCTCAAGCGCGCCTTCGCCGATTTGCATCGGCCCTATCGCAGCCCGTACGGGATATTCGGCGCGGTCGCGGTGATTATCATTGCGACGGCGACCCTGATTTATCAGTTTCTCGATCCGCTCTATAAATGGGCAGCCCTGGCGGCGGCCTGCTGGTACCTGATCGGGATGGCCTATTTTGCGTTCTATCGTCGTCATCGCCTGGTGTTGTCACCGGAAGAAGCATTCGCCGTGAGTGGCGGTCGTGAAGGAAACCCACAATGACTAATCTCGAGTTGTCCAAAGGCAAGGGCCGTCTGGCCGGCAAAGTGGCCATTATTACCGGTGGCGCGGGGGGCTGCGGCGCTGCCGCAAGCCGCTTGTTCGCCGTGGAAGGGGCCAAGGTGATCATCATCGATTTGAACGCCGAGGCGCCGCCGACCTGGCCGCGCAGATCAATGCCGCAGGCGGCCAAGCCTTGGGGCTGGGCGCCGACGTCTCGCAAGGCGTTCAGGTTCGCGAAGCGGTCGCTCGGGGGCTGGCGGAATTCGGCCCGGCGGATGTGCTTTTCAACCACGCGGGGACCTTGATCGTAAAACCCTTTCTGGACGTACAAGAGCATGAGTGGGACTGGCTCATGGCCGTCAACGTCAAGAGCATGTACCTGGTCACTCAGGCGGTGCTGCCCCAAATGCTTGCCAAGGGCGCGGGCAGCATCGTGTGCACCTCGTCGATCTCCGCGCAGTACGCCACCCCTGGCGAGGTGGTGTACAACGCCAGCAAGGGCGCATGCCAGATGTTCGCGCGAGCCATTGCCGTCGAGTTTCGTGACCGTGGCATCCGCTGCAACGCGGTGGCCCCTGGGTTTATCCGTACCCCGCACGGCGAGCGTGAAATGCGCGACTTGCAACAAATGGGCGTGGATGCCAGCGAGGCGGCGATCAGCCTGCAGCAGGGCCGGCTGTGCGAGCCCGAAGAGGTCGCGCGTGCCGCGTTGTTTCTCGCCAGCGATGACGCTTCATTCGTCAGTGGCACACAGCTGTTCGTGGACAACGGTTTCTCTGCCGTTTAAGGCCGGCGTGGCAAGAAATATGCTTGTTCTTTATCGCTGATTCAGCCCTGCATTCACTGGGCGGGGCGCATTGGATAAAGACAAGGGGATCGCATGGCAACTTCAGTTCCGGATGGCGGATATGGCATGGATGCCGCGCCCGTCCTTGACGCATGGCACGCGGCGACGCCCGGTTTGGTCGCACGGCTGCAGTGTGAAGGGTTCGCCCGACAACTGGATGAGGCGCTGTGGGCCCTGGTCAATTTCGACCAAAGCTGCGTGCTGTTCTACCCAACGGACGGCGCGCCCGTGTTACTGCACGACAATCTGCAAGGCATTGGCGAACCGGGCGCGATGCACAGCTATCTCAACGGCACGTATTTGCTGGACCCGGTCTACACCGCCTGCGCCCACGGTCGGGCGACGGGGCTTTACCGCATGAGCGAGCTGGCCCCCGATGCTTTTTTCGAGGGCGACTACTTCAACTCCCCCGATGTGCATCCGTGTATTTCCATGCAGTCGGGCACTTTGGCTGAAGAAATCGTATTCATCTCGGCAGTGCCAGGCATCGGTCACCTGGCCTATTCGCTGATGCGAATGAACGCTTCGGTGCCTTTTTCGCCTGTGCAGTTCGAAGGTTTGCAACAGTGCCGGGCGATGGTCGATGTGCTGCTGCAGCGCCACTATCAAGGCGTTTGCGCGCATATCGATGACAGTGCCTCGGCGTTGAAAGAACACTTGAACAACGCGTTTTCGCGATTCGCCGCCGACCAGCTCACCCCCCGCGAACAATTGATTGTCAGCATGATCCTGCGTGGGCATTCAAGCCTTTCGATCTCACTGCACCTGGGGATCGCGGAAGGCACGGTCAAAAATCACCGCAAGCACCTGTATTTCAAGCTTGGCATTTCCAGCCAATCCGAGCTGTTTCACCTGTTCGTGAATTTTGTCCTGAGTCACACCGCGACTGTTCCGTTTGCCGGCGCTGCGAAGGGGCTGGAGATGCAGGAAGCTGTTGCCGTTTAGGCCGCGTTTCCAGGGCGTTGCCCCGACCTGATCGATCAATATCACGGGTTGATTTCAACCGCCGAGGCGCAAGATCGCGTCGGCAAATTTTTCCGGCGCCTCCTGGGGGACGTTGTGACCAACGCCTGGCAAAATCTCCCGGCGATACGGCCCGGTAAAATGTCGCGCGAAGGGGTCGTCCCTGGCGGGTGGATCGACCGCATCGGCGCCCCCCTCCAGAACAAGTGAAGGCACAGTGATCTGTGGTTGCGCGGCAAGCCGGGCTTCTATGTCTCGATAGGCTGGGTCACCGTCAACCAATCCGAAACGATGACGGTACGAGTGTGTGACCACGTCAACAAAGTCGTCGTTCTCAAACGCTGCCGCCGTCGCCTCAAATGCTTCTTGTGTGAACGCCCACGTGGGGGACCACATGCGCCATAGCAAATGGCAGAGTTGCTTTCTGTTCGCGGTCAATCCCGCGCGCCCACGGCTACCGTGAAGATAGTACTGATACCAGAGCAGATGCTCAGCTTCGGGTGAAACCGGCGCGTGCTCTCCAGCGATATGCTGAATACTGTAGCCGCCACAACTGAGCAAACCGCTGACCCGTTCCGGCCATAGCGCGGCGACAATACATGCGCCTCTTCCACCCCAGTCATAACCGGCAAGCACTGCTTTTTCGATTTTCAGGGCGTCGAGAAACGCCAACACGTCGGCGCCTATTGCCGCCTGCTGTCCAGAGCGCAGGGTCTGCTTATGCAGAAATCGGGTAGCACCATAACCACGCAGATAGGGAATGAAGCATCGCTTTCCAGCCGAGGCCAGGAGCCTGGCAACTTCATCGTAGGCATGAACGTCATAGGGGAAGCCGTGGAGCAATACGATGGGCGGCCGTCTACCGGCCCGAGCTTCAGGTAGGCGATGTCCAAGATACCGGCCTCAACAGTTTTCATACTTCCTCCTTCCCCATAGCGTCAGCGATTGAAGGGTTGGACACAGAAAGTCCACACAGAATTCGCCACTGGCGGATGCCACCCCAAGCTAGTCGTCGGTTAAATACGCTGACAACGAGTGCGAGAGTGCGTCAAACACCAGCGACACACGTCGCACCCGTTTGAGATCGTGGTGCATCGCGATCCACACGTCGACCGGGAAGTCCACCAGGTCGGGCAATACGCGCACCAGGTCATGACGGCGCGCCAGTTGGCTTGAGCACACGCCGATGCCCAGGCCTGCGCGCAGCGCTGCGAACTGGGCGAGGTGGTCGTCGCTGCGAAACACCGCATGTTCGCCGCTGCTGACAAACCCCTGTTGTGCCAGGAAAGCCTGCTCCGCCAAGTTGCGGTCCGGGCCGATGACCGGGTATTCGTTCAATTCATTGGCGCACCGAGGCCAGCCTCGGTGCTCAAGCAACCCCGCCGTCGCATACAGACCCACGCGCAAGTCCCCCACATGCCGAGTGACAATGGATGCCTCTGCCGGACGACGAATGCGCACGGCCACATCGGCTTCCTGCAAGGCCAGGTCTTCCAGGCGGTTCGACACGCTCAGTTCAAGCGACAACCGGGGCTGGGCGGCACGGATCTCGCGCAGCATGGAAGGGAGCACTTCCACGCCCAGCAACTGATTGCTGGTGACCCGTACCGTGCCGCCAGGCACATTGGCCTGCGCGGACGCCGCACGCGCAAATGCTTCGGCGGCCAATGCCATCGATTGCGCATGGCCAATTAACTCTCGGGCGGTGTCCGTGGGCATCAATCCTGCCGGCGAGCGCACGAACAGGCTGGTTCCCACGCTGCCCTCCAGAGCATCGATACGCCGCCTGGCGGTGGCTTGAGCAATGCCCAGGGCGCGTGCCGCGGCGGACAGGCTTCCGGTTCGAAGAACGGCCAGGAAGACCCGCTGGGTTTCCCATTGAAGTGGCGGGAGGTTCATACATTTCCTGCGAGCCGGTAGAAAGGTTTGATCAATTTTAATCAGAAAGGATCTTGTGCATGCTTTGGCATCAAGCGTTCAGTCGCTCAAACACGAGAGCTTACCCATGAAACTTGCCGGTGGTTGCCGTTGCGGCGCCGTATCCTATCGCTCCCTCAACGACGTGCAGGTCGCCATCTATGCGTGTCATTGCCAGTTTTGCCAGACCTGGAGCGGCAGCAGCTTCGCGCTGCATGCAATGCTGCCCAAGGACGCGTTTATCCTGGAAGGGGCAACTGTCGAATATCGCTACAAAGACCAAAGGCAAGTTGCGCATCATCATCTCTGCGCAACCTGTCATACGCGCCTCTACAACAACACTTCGGCAGCGCCTGGATTGTGGATTCTTCGGGCTGGCACGCTCGACGAACGCGCCTCCTTGAGCCCTGCTGCGCACATTTGGGTCAAGCACAAACAGCCGTGGCTGACCTTGCCCGCCACTGTCGCTACCTGGCCGGAAAGCCCCACGCCGGAGGCATTCGCGGCAGCGTTGGAATCTCAAGCCTGTCACCTGTGAAGCGATAGGCCCTTGGTCGCTTTTTCCACGGCCTTCCTGGGTCCTCGAATACCGAGCCCGACCAGATTCAGATTCTGGGGGTCCTCTGCCATAAATGCCTCACGGTTAGCCTCGTCATGGCCGGTTGAAAACATCGCAAAGACGTACGGCACGGCGGTGATATCACGTGCCAGGGCGATGCGATGGGCGTTCTGAATGCCCGCTGGGTCGGCTTCGAATATCAGCATCGGCTGCCCCAACATTTTTCCATAGGCATGGCCATTCGCATCGATATACGTTTCGCCAATGGCCTCGGGAGCCGCCGACGCGATACCCGTTGCAAGAAACGCGACGACGTTCAAACGCTGCCAGATTAGCAAGTCATTGCGCACGATGATTGCGACTTTGGTATCGAACATTGGCTGCTCCTGGTGGGGTTTCCCTGGGTCAGTCGGGGGCGGGGCGCTGCCAGAGCGCCCTGCCCGTTCCCGGTCAGATGGTGCCTGCGAGCCGGGTCGCGAAGTCGCGATAGCTGTGCAGTTCGCGCCCAAGAAGGCGGGTCAAACGCTCGACATCGCCCGCCTCGGGGAGCATTCCGTCGCTGACGTAACGCTCGGCCATCAGGCGCATTTCATAGGCCATCCACTTGGGCATGAAATTGGCCACGGTCTGCTCGAAGCCACTCGGGTCGTCACCG
The DNA here is from genome assembly GCA_016937595.1 of Pseudomonas cedrina subsp. fulgida. Taxonomy (GTDB): domain Bacteria; phylum Pseudomonadota; class Gammaproteobacteria; order Pseudomonadales; family Pseudomonadaceae; genus Aquipseudomonas; species Aquipseudomonas fulgida. Next base: position 15,622 of record JAFHKH010000159.1, read on the forward strand.
CCATAATTGACCGGGCGTCCCAGCACCTCGGTCCAGATCGCGGCGATGTCGGCACCGGTCAGCGTATCGGGGCCCACCAGGTTGATGGTTTCGAGCGCCAGCTTGCCCGGAGCCTGGTCGCGGCGTACCAGTTCGATGGCCGCCACTTCGGCAATGTCGCGGGCGTCGACCATGGCGATGCCCTTGCCGCCGATTGGCATCGGGTAGACGCCGTAGTCGAACATGGCATCCTTGACCATCACTTCGTTGTCGATGAAATAGGCCGGACGCAGGATCGTGGCACTGAAGCCCATCTGCTCGATCATCCGCTCGGCGCCCGACTTGACCGCGAAGTGCGGCACATTCACGAAACGGTCGGCATGCAGCACCGAGAGGTATACGACCCGTTCCACGCCGGCCTCGCGAGCGATGTTCAGCGCCAACAGCGCCTGGGTAAATTCGTCCGCGGCCACGGCATTGAGCAGGAAGAAGCTGGAAACACCGGTGAAGGCGCGGCGCAGCGAATCGATGTCGAGCATCTCGCCCTGCACAACCTCCACTTGGGCCGGAAAGTCAGCCTTCGACGGGTCGCGAACGAGGACACGCACATCGGCGTGGCGTTTGAGAAGCTGCTCTACAACGTGGCTGCCGACTCGGCCGGTTGCGCCAGTAACGAGGATGGTCATGGTGATTCTCCGTAAGGGTTTTGAATGACAGCCCCACTATCTCTGTTTACAAAATGCTGCGATAGCCGTTGAATATGAACGCCCTGTTCCACCTGCGGAACAGCCAGGAATAGACCTTTATCATTCTGCGCAATGGAATAAGCGGCTAGAACGTTTGTGCAGCGTCCGCGGCTTTTGCGCGCATTTCACAGGTGACCCCATGGATCTACTCGCGCTGGCCGATTTCAACCTTGTTGCTCGTCATGGCGGGATTGGCCGTGCCGCACGTGCCAGCGGACGACCGAAGGCGACCTTGTCGCGTCGGATAACGGAGCTGGAACGCAGCCTTGAACTGCGTTTGTTCGAGCGCGGCACACGGACCCTCAAGCTCACCGAGGAAGGGCGAGCACTGTTCGAGCGGACGTCCGCGCTGTTGACTGAACTGGACGAGAGCGTGGCCGCCATCGCTTCGGGTGGGGAACGGCCACGAGGCACGCTGCGGATCAGCGCGCCACTGTTTTTCGCCCAGGCGGCGATGGGCAAGCTCGCCGCAGGCTTCGCCCTCAAATACCCGGAGGTTCGCCTGGAAGTCACCAGCGAAGACCGCATCGTGGACATGATCGAAGAAGGTTACGACTTGATCATCCGGGTCAATCCTGCGCCCGATGAGAGCCTTATCGGACGTGTCTTCCTGCGCGACCGGCTGGTGGTCGTCGCGAGTCCGCTGCTCGCGCATCCCGACGGCGATGAGGTGGTGCCCTGCGTGGTAAGAGGCGTCGGCGACCGGGGGCCGACCTGGAAGATCAAGTCGCCAAGTGGCGGCTCACGCATAAACGTGGAACCGGTCCTGCGTCTCTCTTCGCTGTTCATGGTCCGCGATGCGGTGCGGGTAGGGGTTGGGATCGCGCGCCTGCCGGTTTCTCTGGTAAACCAAGACCTGCTCGACGGCACGTTGGTGCAGTGGGGCGACATAGACGCAACGGAAATCGCACTCTGGACGCTCTATCCATCCAGGCGATTATTGAGCTCACGTGTTGCCGTATTTCTCGACTATTTGAGAGAAGCCTTCCCCACGGGACGGCCCGAGGAACTGACGGGCTTTATCACCACGTGATGTGTATTGATTGGCCCTTGAATGGTCACAGGGTATCGCCCCCTTCTGGAAGTCATGGATGGCCCGTGCGATGAGCATGACGAAAACGTCGCGCAGTCCCAGTGGAATGCTGCAGACGAAAAAAAGCCCGCTCAATGAGCGGGCTTCCTGTGGTACCTGGCGTTCAGCGTTCCAGGTAACCGAATATGGCGCAGCGGACGGGACTCGAACCCGCGACCCCCGGCGTGACAGGCCGGTATTCTAACCGACTGAACTACCGCTGCGCGTAACACATCAAGCGAATGGTGGGTGATGACGGGATCGAACCGCCGACCCTCTGCTTGTAAGGCAGATGCTCTCCCAGCTGAGCTAATCACCCTTCGTTTCGGTGTGGCGCGCATTCTACGGAGCGACCCTGGCTCTGGCAAGCACTTTCTTAAATCTTTTTTTTGATAGCTTCCAATGGCTTAGGCAGGGTTGGCCTGGGACGTTATCAAGAGAATAATGCCCCCCTTTGTATAGAGGAGAGACTCACCCCATGTGGTTCAAGAACCTGCTTATCTATCGCCTGACCCAAGATCTGCCTGTTGATGCCGAGGCGTTGGAAGCGGCCATGGCCACCAAACTGGCGCGCCCTTGCGCAAGCCAGGAACTGACCACTTACGGTTTCGTCGCGCCGTTCGGTAAAGGTGAAGACGCGCCGCTGGTTCACGTCAGCGGAGACTTTTTGCTGATCGCCGCGCGCAAGGAAGAGCGCATCCTGCCGGGCAGCGTGGTGCGTGACGCACTCAAGGAGAAAGTCGAAGAGATCGAGGCCGAGCAAATGCGCAAGGTCTATAAGAAGGAACGCGACCAGATCAAGGATGAAATCATCCAGGCCTTCCTGCCGCGCGCGTTTATCCGTCGCTCGTCGACCTTCGCCGCCATCGCGCCGAAACAGGGCCTGATCCTGGTGAACTCGGCAAGCCCGAAACGCGCCGAAGACCTGCTGTCGACCCTGCGTGAAGTGATCGGCACCCTGCCGGTTCGCCCACTCACGGTGAAAACCGCGCCCACCGCGATCATGACCGACTGGGTCACCACCCAGAAGCCGGCCGATGATTTCTTCGTCCTCGACGAATGCGAACTGCGCGACACCCACGAGGATGGCGGCATTGTGCGTTGCAAGCGCCAGGACCTGACCGGCGAAGAGATCCAGCTGCACCTGACCACCGGAAAAGTCGTGACTCAACTGTCGCTGGCCTGGCAGGACAAGTTGTCCTTCATGCTCGACGACAAGATGACCGTCAAGCGCCTGAAGTTCGAAGACCTGCTGCAGGACCAGGCGGAACAGGACGGTGGCGAAGAAGCCCTGGGCCAGTTGGATGCGAGCTTTACCCTGATGATGCTGACGTTTGGTGAGTTCCTGCCGGCGTTGGTTGAAGCCCTGGGCGGTGAAGAGACCCCGCAGGGCATTTAAGCCATGTGAAGATCAAACTGTGGGAGCGGGCTTGCTCGCGAATACGGTGTGTCAGTCAAT
>JAFHKH010000016.1 GCA_016937595.1 Pseudomonas cedrina subsp. fulgida
ACTCAGGAAACACGCGTTATCGTTGACGTTCTTCGCGAGCAAGCTCGCTCCTACAAGGTTAAGCGCTCGCTTAATGGACGGGCAATTCAACGCCGTCGAACAGCTCTTCCAGTTCCTGCTTGTTGTGGCACTGGATCGCCTTGGCCATGACTTCGCGGGTCAGGTGCGGGGCGAACTTCTCGATGAAGTCGCACATGAAGCCACGCAGGAACGTGCCACGACGAAAGCCGATCTTGGTCACGCTGGACTCGAACAGTTCACTGGCGTCGAGCACCACCAGGTCTTTATCGAGCGCCGTGTCGACCGCCATTTTGGCCACGATCCCCACGCCCAGGCCCAGGCGCACGTAAGTTTTGATCACGTCGGCGTCGGCCGCGGTGAACACCACTTTTGGCGTAAGGCCACGATGGCTGAACGCTTCGTCGAGCTTGGAGCGCCCGGTAAAACCGAACACATAAGTCACGATCGGGTATTCAGCCAGGGCTTCCAGGGTCAGCTTCGGCAGCTTGGCCAAAGGGTGGCCCTGGGGCACGACCACGCAACGGTTCCAGCGGTAGCAGGGCATCATCACCAGGTCACCGAACAACTCCAGGGCTTCGGTGGCGATGGCAAAATCGACGGTGCCGTCAGCGGCCATCTCGGCGATCTGCATCGGCGAGCCCTGGTGCATATGCAGCGCCACATCCGGGTACTGCTTGATGAAATCGCGGATCACCGGCGGCAACGCATAACGCGCCTGGGTATGGGTGGTGGCGATGGACAGGGTGCCCTTCTTCTCGTTGGAGAATTCCTGGGCGATCTGCTTGATGCTTTCGACCTTGCGCAGGATCTCCCCGGCGGTAGTGATGATGCGCTCGCCCGCCGGGGTGACGCGGGTCAGGTGCTTGCCGCTGCGTGCGAACACTTCGACCCCCAACTCATCTTCGAGCAGGCGGATCTGCTTGCTGATACCAGGCTGGGAGGTGTAAAGGCTTTGAGCGGTAGCGGAAACGTTGAGATCGTGGTGCGCCACTTCCCAGATGTAGCGCAGTTGTTGAAGCTTCATATGTGTCCCTCAAAGCAGATAGACGCCACGGGTATCAGCGACGGTATATAACTATATTAAAGGTCAGACCTATAAATCTAGAACTTTTTATCGTTTTCGCCGCTCACACGTCGTCACTGCGTCGACGTTGCAGCGAAGGCACCAGGTAAACCGGCACCGTAGACAGCTGCAGCACCCGCGCGGCGGTACGTCCCAAGGGCGTAGCGGCCGCGACTGCATGGCTATGGCTGCGACGATCAGCAGGTCCACGGACAATTTGCACAGTTGGTCGAGGATCACCTCGCACGGGTCGCCCTGGATCACCCGTACCGAACGGATCAACTTCAAGTCTTGTTCGCCCTCCCCCAACTCCTCCCGAAAACTGTCCAGCACGCGTTGTTCAATCGTCGCCATCACCGTGCTCAGGCCCTGGCTCTGCCATTCACTCAGGGCTTTCTCATCAAGGTAGCTCTGCAATACCGATTCGGCGAACAGCCCGATGGGCTCCACTACGTGAATCACATACAGGTCCGCCTTGAACGTTCGGGCCAGCGCCAGCGCATGCTGCATCACATAAGGCGCGTACAGGCCGAGGTCGGTGGCGTACAGCATCGAACGAATCATAGACCCCCCCTGGAACTGCGAGGATGGCGCAGATTAAATGAGCTTAGCAGCGCATCGACGAACCCGACTGACTTAGCGCTTGAGCTCATTACTGATGCCATGGGGCACGTGCCGGTGGCGACAAATTCCATGGCTTTTTCGCAATGCCCGGCCTGATCATCAAAAAACACATCGGCGGCAAACGCCTCCAGGAACGCGGATTTTTCCAGGCCGCCGAGGAACAGCGACTCGTCCAGACGGATATCCCATTCACGCAGGGTGCGAATCACCCGCTCATGGGACGGTGCCGATCGGGCCGTGACCAAGGCGGTGCGGATCGGGCAGGCCTCGTCCGCAAATTCGCGCTGCAACCGGTTGAGCGCCGCCAGAAACCCCTTGAACGGGCCGCCGTGCAAAGGCTGGCGTGCCGACTCCCGCTCATTGGCCTGGAACGCTTCCAGACCGCCGGCCTGGTACACGCGCTCCGACTCATCGGAAAACAGCACCGCGTCGCCATCAAAGGCAATGCGCAGTTCGCCGCTGCAGGCGCGACGCGTACCGCCGGACAGAATCGTCGCCGCCGCGAACCCCGCGTCGAGGGCGCTGCGCACATCTTCGGCATGGGTCGACAGAAACAGATGGCAACCAAACGCAGCCAGATAAGGATAAGGACTACGCCCGCCGACGAAAGCGGCGCGGGAAATATCCAGCCCGTAGTGCTGGATCGAATTGAACACGCGCAAGCCAGTGTCGGCACTGTTGCGCGACACCAGCACCACCTCGACCCTGGCGCGACCCAGGCTGGCGTTCAGGCTCAGCAGTTTGTTGACCAGCGGGAACGCATCGCCGGGCTCGAGGATTTCCTCCTCGTGTTCGATCTGGTACTGGCGGTAGGTCTCGACGCCTTCGGCCAGGTACACCTTGTGACTTTCACTCAGGTCGAACAGCGCGCGCGATGAAATCGCCAGCACCAATTTGTCGCCCATTCCCGTTGCCATGCTCTGCTCCTCGGCTCAGCGATTATGCCGATCAATAAAACTCAAGGCCTGGTAGAGCGCCTGCATCCGCGGCAGCTCACAGCCCGCAGCTTTTGCGGCGGCCAGTGGCCGCGCGTAGATCGCCGCCAGTTCCAGCGGGCGTTTATGCGCGTGGTCGTGGTACATGCTGGGCAGGTAATCGGCCATGGTCTGGGTCATGGCGAACATCTGCTCGGCGTAACTCTTGGGGATTTCATGGCCGCAGGCGTGTGCGCCCTGGATCACTTCGGCCATCAACGCCCGGATCAACTCACAGCTGGATTCGTCCGCCATCAAGGCCGTGGTACCGGTGCCCAACAACACCGAGAGCCCGTTGAACGGCACGTTCCATACCAGTTTGTGCCAGCGCGCCTGATGCACATTGGCCATGGCTTCGGATTCGATACCGGCCTGATGAAACAACGCGGCGCCGGCTTCGACAATTGCCTTCTGGCGGGTTTCATCATTGGCCGCCGTGCCACTGTGATACCCCAGGTTGACCCGCCCCAGGGCCTGGTGCTCGATAACGCCAGGAGCAGACCGGTGCACGCCGATGTAACACAGCCCACCGAGCAGGTGCAGCGACGCCGGCAGGTGTTCACGCAGGGTGTCTTCTACATCGAGACCGTTTTGCAAGAGCACCACCTTGGCATCCGGCGCCGCCACCTGGGCGAGGGTCGGCGCCAATTCGAGGTTGCCGGTGGACTTGGTGCCCACCAGCAACCAATCGCAGGGCGGCATATCGGCGGCGCGGGCATAGGCCTGCATCGGATGCAGGTGCAAGGCGCCATGCACGCTGCTGTTGACGTGCAGGCCGCGTTCGCTGACCGCCGCGTACTCACTGCGCAACAGGAAGTGCACATCGAAGCCGGCACGCGCCAGCATCACACCGTAGAACCCACCGATGGCGCCGGTGCCGATGATACCAATGCGGGGTGATTGTGCGGTCATGGCAGTTCCTCCGGGGGGCGGGTAAGCGCTTGTTCAATGGCGTCGACAAGGTCGGGGGGTGTAAGACGCGTCTGTAATTGCCCAAGCAATTGACCCTCGCACACCACGAACAACGCCGGCAAATGAAAGATCTGGTAGCGTTCGACCGCACCGCCGTTGTGCCCGGCATCCACCCAGCACACGCGGTCCACCGGCAATGGCCAGCCCGGTAATTGCTGGCGTGCCCAACGGCAACTGGCACACCCCACGCTGGTAAATACGACCAGCGAAAGGCCTGGCAACCCCAGCAATTGCTGGTCGATATCCAGGTCGGTCAATTCCAGCTGCTTCACTCTACTGCTGCCACCGCCGTCAATGGGACGGTGCTCGGGGTCCGTGTACATAGGTCGTTTTCTACCTCACCCTGATGATGTCGGTGTCTCGTTTACCGATAAACATGCGCTGTTCGGTGCGCCAATGGGTGAGCAAGCATGCCGGATAGAGCGCTATTGTCGCCAGCACGAAGACGCCGAGCCGACTCCCGGGCCGCTCCAGGCCCTGGCCCGCGCGTGGGTATCGCGCCAGGCCAGCGAGTTCACCCATGAGGGCTTTGTGGCGCCAACGCTGGATTAAAGCGGGCTTTGCCCATTGTCGCGGGCCCGTATTACGCGCTAAGGTTCCTCCCCCCTGCATCCAAATCATGCTGTGCTCCGCCGCACGGGGATGGCTGGCGGCCGGCTCCCGTGACCCTGACGAGTAACACGATGGCTGATTTACCGATCAATGACCTAAACGTCGAATCCAACGAGACCCTGATCACACCCGATCAGCTCAAGCGCGAAATCCCTTTGAGCGACGCTGCCCTGCAGACCGTCACCAAGGGCCGCGAAGTCATCCGTGACATTCTCGACGGCACCGACCACCGCCTGTTTGTCGTTATCGGGCCTTGCTCGATCCACGACCTCAAGGCTGCCCACGAGTATGCCGAGCGCCTCAAGGTGCTGGCGGCGGAAGTGTCCGACACCTTGTACCTGGTGATGCGGGTCTATTTCGAGAAACCGCGTACCACCGTCGGCTGGAAAGGCTTGATCAACGACCCGTACCTGGATGACTCGTTCAAGATCCAGGACGGCCTGCACATCGGTCGCAAGCTGTTGCTGGACCTGGCTGAAATGGGCCTGCCCACCGCCACCGAAGCGCTGGACCCGATCTCCCCGCAGTACTTGCAGGACCTGATCAGCTGGTCGGCCATCGGCGCGCGCACCACCGAATCCCAGACCCATCGCGAAATGGCGTCCGGCCTGTCGTCGGCGGTCGGTTTCAAGAACGGCACCGACGGCGGCCTGACCGTGGCGATCAACGCGCTGCAGTCGGTCTCCAGCCCGCACCGTTTCCTGGGGATCAACCAGGAAGGTGGCGTGTCCATCGTCACCACCAAGGGCAATGCCTACGGCCACGTGGTGCTGCGTGGCGGCAACGGCAAGCCCAACTATGATTCGGTCAGCGTTGCACTGTGCGAGCAGGCGCTGAACAAGGCCAAGATCAAGCCGAACATCATGGTCGACTGCAGCCATGCCAACTCCAACAAGGACCCGGCCCTGCAGCCGCTGGTGATGGAAAACGTCGCCAACCAGATCCTGGAAGGCAACCAGTCGATCATCGGCCTGATGGTCGAGAGCCACCTGAACTGGGGTTGCCAGGCGATTCCAAAAGACCTGGCCGACTTGCAGTACGGCGTGTCGATCACCGATGCCTGCATCGACTGGTCTGCCACCGAAAACACCCTGCGCAGCATGCATGCCAAGCTCAAGGACGTATTGCCCAAGCGCAAGCGCACCTGAGTTTTAAACTGCGCACACAAAAACGCCGGGCTGAGCCCGGCGTTTTTCATTCTGTCATGTGTGCCCTAGAGCTTCGCGGCATGGCGCTGGTGGCGCTCCATGTAGCGTTCGACGTAGGAGCAGGACGGGATCACCGTGTAGCCTGACTCTTCGGCGAACTTCAGGGCTTCTTCGGTCAATGCCGCCGCGATACCACGACCTCGCAGTGCGTTGGGCACGAAGGTCCGATAGATATCCAGGGTCTGTTTGCCGAGGTCCATGTAGGTCAGATAGGCACGATGACCGTCCACATTGGTCTCGAACTGATGACCAGCCTGGTCATGGTGGATGGACAACGCCTCGCTCATCACTACTCCTCGCGGGTCTTGGATTCTGACCCCTACCTTACCGATGTTTTTCCGGCGAAGGAACATCTACGCCACCCCGTGCCGGTTTCGACATCGAGAAAACCCTGAGCGCTTGCAGCCAGCACGTAGGGAATAGTAGGCATCAATCCTGCGATTGCTCAAGACGCGCTCGTCATCCCCTGCCGCTGGCGGATATAGAAAGGGCCTCCGATCAACCGATGATCGAAAGCCTGAACATTGCCGGCAGTTGAACCTTGAGACGAACTCGCGCTCTTAAAGTCACCTCTACATGCACAAAAGATGCTGGACCGGGTAAACCCAAGCGGAACGTAAGTGTCGGCGTGGATATATAAAATTTCATCTGCCCACAGGGCCTGAGGCATGCAGGCCGGCCTTCTCAGGCTGGATCCACAGTGCGCCCGATTGAAAGAAATTGGACGGTTTTTATACAAGCCTCCAGCAGATTAGCCAAAAAAAATGCGCTGCAAGAATTTTTTTTACTTCTTGCGCTACGTCAGTTTACTTACTACAAGTAATGGGTAGTATGTACGCCGGCTATTAGCTCACTGTGGGCGAACTAGCCATCTAATAGAAAGTCCTTGAAGGGGAACACGATGAACAACGTTCTGAAATTCTCTGCACTGGCTCTGGCCGCAGTTCTGGCTACCGGTTGCAGCAGCGTCTCCAAAGAAACCGAAGCACGTCTGACTGCAACTGAAGACGCAGCAGCTCGCTCCCAGGCTCGTGCAGACGAAGCCTACCGTAAAGCTGATGAAGCACTGGCTGCTGCTCAAAAAGCACAACAGACTGCTGACGAAGCTAACGAGCGCGCCCTGCGTATGCTTGAAAAAGCTAGCCGCAAGTAATAATCCCTCGGGGTTGTTATCAAGCCGATCCATTCATGGGTCGGCTTTTTTATTGCCCGCGATTTCTTGTGGGATCTGCGCTTAGCTGATCGGATTGGGGTCAGACGCCCGCCTACAGGGGATCCAGAGGCGCGCTTGCGGTGACCGAGGCTGCGCCAGGCACGCCGATTTCCGTGGGCAAGCCATCTTCCGCCGCGACGACGTCACGCACCTGGTCCCAGTTGACCCGCAATTGATTGGCCAGGTCTTCACGCTTGAGCAAGGCGTTGATCACCGCCGTGTGCTTGTCGACCACCGACGGCGTACCGTCATCGTTCAACGGCGTGTGCGCTTCCAGGTAAACCTTGCCGCCGCTGCTGCCGAACTTGTAGGCGTCGTTGATGATGCGCACCGAGGTGCCTACCGGCACCATGCCGGCCATCTCCAGCACGTTGTTGTTGAACATGCGGAAGCAGCCGTGGCTGGTACGCGTGCCGATGCCGAACTTCATGTTGGATCCGTGGATCAGGTAACCCGGCGTACCCAGGGTGAACTTGAACGGGCCCAACGGGTTGTCCGGGCCGGCGGGCACCACATTGGGCAACGGATCGCCGTTGGCGGCGTGCTCGGCCTTGATCGAGGCCGGCGGTGTCCAGGTCGGGTTGGGTGTCTTGGCGATGATGCTGGTGTGGGCGATAGGCGAGCCCCAGCCTTCACGGCCGATCCCCAACGGGAAGGTGTAGACCACGTTCTGGCCCTTGGGGTAATAGTAGAGCCGGTACTCCGCCAGGTTGATCACGATGCCCTCGCGGGGCCCCGGCGGCAGGATGAAACGCGTCGGCAGCACAATCTCGGTGCCCGCCCCCGGCAACCAGGCATCCACGCCGGGGTTGGCCGCGACCATCTCCGAATACCCCAGGTCATAGGTGGTGCCCAGGTCGGCAAAGGTGTCTTCGTACTTGGCCTTGATCACCTGGACCTGGCCGACGATGTCTTCACCCGGTGGTGGCAAGGGCAACTGCAGGGCTGATGCGGAACCGGCCGCACAAAGTGCAGCAAGGGACAGGCAGCAGGTGACGACGGAAAGGCGCGACAACATCCGGGTAATCCTTCGCAGAACGACGGGTAGGTAAAAATCGATTGTATACGTGAAGCGAACCTCTAGCTGCAAGCTTGTCGCGGCCCTAGAGCTCGAAACGCAGCTCCGGCCAGATCGGCGGCGTGCCGCGCTTCTGGGATTCCAGGATGGCGCGGCACAACGGGCACAGGCGCTGGTCCTGGAAAATCGAACGGTCCACCTGCGACCAGCGCGGTTGCGCCGGCAGTAGCGTGCCGCACAACGTGCGATCGATGGAGCCGCCCAGTTCCAATTGACGCGCCACCAGATGCACCCGCACTTCCTGGCAGGCGAACAGATCCAACTGCTCGTCCGGCTCGATCAGTTGGTAGTTAAACAGGGACCAGGCAGGACGCGACATCAAGGGCTCCAAATCGGGGGGCGCCACCTTAGCCGAAAGCCTGCCGGTAGAAAAGCGTCAAAGCAGCGGTTTGAGCGTCGGCCAGACATTTTCCAGCAACTTGCCCTGGGCGCCGACCGCCGGGTGCAATTGATCGGCCTGCATCAACTCGGGATGCCCGCCCACGCCCTCGAGGAAAAACGGCACCAGCGGGATGTTTTTTTCCTTGGCCAACGCGCCAAAGACCTCGGCAAATGCCGTGGTGTAGCGCGGGCCGTAATTGGGCGGCAACTGCATGCCCAACAGCAGCACCTTGGCACCACCGGCCTTGGACTGGTCAATCATCGACGCAAGATTTTGTTTCAATTGCGCAGGCGGCTGCCCGCGCAAGCCGTCATTGCCGCCCAACTCGATGACCACGACGTCCGGTTTATGCTCTGCAAGCGCCGCCGGCAGCCGCGCGAGACCTCCGGCACTGGTATCGCCACTGATGGAAGCGTTCACCACTTTATCGTCGAAACCTTCCTGCTTGAGCCGCTGCTCCAGCAAGGCGACCCACCCTTTGCGGGTATCCAGGCCGAAACCGGCACTGATACTATCGCCAACGATCAGGACTGTACCCGCCGCTGCGTTCTGGGCCATGCACATCAAGGCCAGGCCAGCACTCAAAAACCACATTCGCATCGGATTCTCCATGGGCGCAAGCATTCTCACCGCGCAGAACCTTAGCAAAGTGGTTCCCAGCGCGGAAGGTGAACTGACTATCCTGCACGAACTGAGCCTGGAACTGAACAAAGGCGACAGCCTGGCTATCGTGGGCAGTTCCGGTTCCGGCAAATCCACCCTCCTGGGCCTGCTGGCCGGTCTCGACCTGCCCAGCAGCGGCGAAGTCATCCTCGCCGGACAGGCCCTGAGCACCCTCGACGAAGACCAGCGCGCGCGCATCCGCGCCGAGCAAGTAGGCTTTGTATTCCAGTCGTTCCAACTGCTCGACAGCCTCAACGCCCTGGAAAACGTCATGCTGCCGCTGGAACTGGATGGCCGCAAGGATGCCCGCGAGCGTGCCCGGCACCTGCTCGAACGCGTGGGCCTGGGCCAGCGCCTGACCCACTCACCGCGCCAACTCTCCGGTGGCGAGCAACAACGGGTGGCGATTGCCCGTGCTTTTGCCGCCGAGCCGACGTGCTGTTTGCCGATGAACCCACCGGCAACCTCGACAGCCACACCGGCGAGCGCATCAGCGACCTGCTGTTCGAACTCAACAAAGAGAACGGCACGACCCTGGTGCTGGTCACCCACGACGAGCGCCTGGCCCACCGTTGCCGACGCCTGATCCGCCTTGAAGCCGGCCTGATGGTCGCGCCCCTGGAGCCTTGATGGCACGTTTGCCGCTGTTGCGCCTGTTCAGCCTCGCCATGCGCCAATTGCTGCGCGATGCCCGCGCCGGTGAATTGCGCGTGCTGTTCTTCGCCCTGCTGGTGGCCGTGGCCGCCAGCACCGCCATCGGTTATTTCGGTGCCCGCCTCAACGGTGCCATGCTGCTGCGCGCGACTGAATTCCTGGGGGCCGACCTGGTGCTCGAAGGCAGCTCACCGGCCCGCCCCGAGCAAATCCAGTCCGGCGTCGAGCTGGGCCTGGATCACGCCCGCGTCGTGGAATTCTCCAGCGTCATTGCCACCGACAACGGTATCCAGCTCTCCAGCATCAAGGCGGTCAACGAGCAGTACCCACTGCGCGGCGAACTGAAAAGCGCGGGGGCTCCCTTTGGCGATGAAACTCCGGGAGGCGGCCCGAAACCCGGCGAGGCCTGGGTGGAAGCGCGGCTGCTCACGGCCCTGGACCTCAGGGTCGGCGACAGCATCGATGTGGGCATGAAAACCCTGCGCCTGGCGCGCGTGCTCACTTATGAGCCGGATCGCGCCGGCAACTTCTACAGCCTCACACCCAGGGTGATGATCAACCTGGCGGACCTGGACGCCACCGGCGTGGTCCAGCCAGGCAGCCGCGTCAGCTATCGCGAATTGTGGCGCGGGCCACAAGGCAGTACGGCGCTGCAGACCTACCGCGACCTGGTCAAGCCGGGGCTCGCGGCCAACCAGCGCCTGCAGGACTCACGGGACGGTAACCAGCAGATCGGCGGCGCGCTGGGCAAGGCCGAGCGCTATCTGAACATGGCCAGCCTGGTGGCGGTGCTGCTGGCGGGCGTGGCCGTGGCGCTGTCGGCCAACCGCTTCGCCACCCGACGTTTCGACGCCAGCGCATTGCTGCGCTGCCTGGGATTGTCGCGACGCGAAGCCATGTTGCTGTTCACGCTGCAACTGAGTGTGCTGGGGCTGCTGGCCAGCCTGGCCGGGGCCGTGCTCGGCTGGCTGGCGCAGTTTGGCCTGTTCTACTTTCTTCACGACCTGCTGCCGGCGGACGTGCCACCGGGCGGGCTGTTACCGGCCATCGCCGGGATCGGCACCGGGCTGGTCGCTCTCGCCGGTTTCGCCCTGCCACCGCTGGCGGCACTGGGCCGTGTGCCGCCGTTGCGGGTGTTGCGACGCGACATGCTGCCCATCCCTTCCAGCACCTGGCTGGTCTATGGCGCGGCGCTGTTCGCCTTGGGCTTGATCATGTGGCGCCTGAGCCTCGACCTGGTGCTGACCTTCGCCCTGCTCGGCGGTGGCGTG
>JAFHKH010000160.1 GCA_016937595.1 Pseudomonas cedrina subsp. fulgida
TGCGGTGTGTCAGTTAATATCAATGTCACTGATCCACCGCCTTCGCGAGCAAGCCGCTCCCACATACAGCCAAATCGCAGACACAAAAAACCCCGGTCTCTCGACCAGGGTCTTTGCTATCGGATCAAAGTAGCCAGTGGCTTTCTTTGTGCTGCAAGGCGTTCAGTGGGCCTTGAGGCAGATATGGCGCAGCGGACGGGACTCGAACCCGCGACCCCCGGCGTGACAGGCCGGTATTCTAACCGACTGAACTACCGCTGCGTATCGCTTGACCGGCCGAGCATAACCACCCGACCGTCTTGAACATCTGATCGATCAGCCTTGGCTGTTCAATCTCAAACCCGATACATCGAGCCTGGAAATATGGCGCAGCGGACGGGACTCGAACCCGCGACCCCCGGCGTGACAGGCCGGTATTCTAACCGACTGAACTACCGCTGCGCGTCGGTGCAACCTTTAACGTTGCGTCTTGCCCTGGAGCAAAACTCTCAAGAAGTGGTGGGTGATGACGGGATCGAACCGCCGACCCTCTGCTTGTAAGGCAGATGCTCTCCCAGCTGAGCTAATCACCCTTTGCTTCGTTGAGGCCGCGAAATTTACGCAGGTAGCAGACCTAAGTCAATAGCCCGCTTGAAGTTTTTCTGAAAAAGACAAAATTGCTTCAACGCCGCCGCCCGCCCTACTCGCTATAAATCATCTTCTTGCTCATGCCGCCGTCCACGACAAACTCTTGCCCGGTGACAAACCCCGCCTGGCGCGACAGCAGCCACGCCACCATCGCCGCCACGTCCTCCACGGTACCTACCCTGCCCGCCGGATGCTGGGCGTGATCGGCATCGCTCAACGGCTCGGCGCGACGGGCCGCAGGATCACGTGCATCGATCCAGCCAGGGCTGACCGCATTGACCCGCACCTCGGGCCCAAGGCTCATCGCCAAGGCATGCGTGAGGGCCAGCAAGCCACCTTTGCTGGCCGCATAGGCTTCGGTGTCCGGTTCGGACTGGCGCGCCCGGGTCGACGCCAAATTGACGATCGCACCACCATGGGCGCGCAGGTAAGGCGCGCAGTGCTTGGCCAATAACATCGGCCCGCTGAGATTGACCGCCATCACCCGGTTCCAGTAGGCCAGGTCCAGGCTTTCCAGGGTGATGTTGTGCGGGTCGGCCACCGCCGCATTGCACACCAATGCATCCAGGCGCCCAAACTGCCCCAATACCTCGGCGACACCTTGAGTCACTTGCTTCTCGTCGGCCACGTCCATGGTGATAAACCAGGCGTTTTCGCCCAGCACCTTGGACACCTTGGCGCCGCGCTCACGGTCCAGGTCGGTCAACACCACCTGCCAGCCTTCGCTGATCAGCCACGCCGCGATCCCGAGGCCAATGCCCCGCGCCGCGCCGGTCACCAGCGCGACGCGCCCGTTACTGGCTGCCGCAGCTTCCATGGACCACTCGATCACAACGCCGCCAGCCCGCGAGCCAGGTCAGCCTGCAAGTCGCCGACATCTTCCAGGCCTACCGCGACGCGGATCAGGCTGTCACGGATACCCGCCGCCTCACGCTCCTGCGGCGCCAGGCGGCCGTGGGAGGTGGTGGCCGGATGAGTAATGGTGGTCTTGCTGTCACCCAGGTTGGCGGTGATGGAGATCAGGCGTGTGGCATCGATAAAGCGCCAGGCGCCCTCTTTGCCGCCCTTCACTTCGAAGCTCACCACGGCACCGAAACCACGCTGCTGGCGCTGGGCCAGTTCGTGTTGCGGGTGGCTCTTGAGGCCGGCGTAGTGCACGTTCTCGATACCGTCCTGCTGCTCCAACCACTCGGCCAGGGCCTGGGCGTTGGCACAATGGGCTTTCATGCGCAGGCTGAGGGTTTCCAGGCCCTTGAGGAAGACCCAGGCATTGAACGGGCTCAAGGTCGGGCCCGCCGTGCGCAGGAAGCCAACGACTTCCTTCATCTGCTCGCCGCGACCTGCGACCACGCCGCCCATGCAGCGGCCCTGGCCGTCAATGAACTTGGTGGCCGAGTGCACGACGATGTCCGCCCCCAGCTTCAACGGCTGTTGCAGCGCCGGGGTGCAGAAGCAGTTGTCGACCACCAGCATCGCGCCCTTGGCGTGGGCCACTTCGGCCAAGGCGGCAATATCCACCAATTCGGCCAGCGGATTGGACGGCGACTCAACGAACAGCAAGCGGGTGTTGGGCTTGATCGCGGCATCCCAACCGGACAGGTCCGCCAGCGGCACGTAGTCCACTTCAACACCGAAGCGCTTGAAGTACTTCTCGAACAGGCTGATGGTCGAACCGAACACGCTGCGCGACACCAGCACATGATCGCCGGCACTGCACAAGCTCATCACCACGGCCATGATGGCCGCCATGCCGGTTGCCGTCGCCACGGCCTGCTCTGCGCCTTCCAGCGCCGCGATGCGCTCTTCGAACGCGCGTACGGTCGGGTTGGTGTAGCGCGAGTACACGTTACCCGGCACTTCACCGGCAAAGCGCGCAGCCGCATCGGCCGCCGTGCGGAACACATAGCTGGACGTGAAGAACATCGGGTCGCCGTGCTCACCCTCCGGGGTGCGGTGCTGGCCGGCGCGCACAGCCAGGGTATCGAAAGCTACGCCATCGAGGTCGCTGTCCAGCCGACCGGCATCCCATTCCTGACTCATGCTGCCCCTCCTCACTCAATTCTTTATTTAAGATACAAAACCGGCCCCTCAGGGCGTTGTCACTCAGTTGTTGTACAGATCGATAATCGCACTGACCGCCTGGGTCTTGATCTTGGACGAGTCATTGCGCGCCTGCTCGATCTTGTTCAGGTAGGTCTCGTCAACATCACCGGTCACATATTTGCCGTCGAATACGGCGCAGTCGAACTGGTCGATCTTGATCTTGCCACCGCCGACCGCTTCGATCAGGTCCGGCAGGTCCTGGTAGATCAGCCAATCGGCGCCGATCAGGTCGGCAACGTCCTGGGTCGAACGGTTGTGAGCGATCAGCTCGTGAGCGCTCGGCATGTCGATACCGTACACGTTCGGGTAACGCACCGCAGGCGCCGCGGAACAAAAATACACGTTCTTCGCACCGGCCTCGCGGGCCATCTGGATAATCTGCTTGCAAGTGGTACCGCGCACGATGGAGTCATCCACCAGCATCACGTTCTTGCCGCGAAATTCCAGCTCGATGGCGTTGAGCTTCTGGCGCACCGATTTCTTGCGTGCAGCCTGGCCCGGCATGATGAAGGTACGGCCGATGTAGCGGTTTTTCACGAAGCCTTCGCGGAACTTGACGCCAAGGTGGTTGGCCAGTTCCAGCGCAGCGGTGCGGCTGGTGTCCGGGATCGGGATCACCACATCGATATCGTGCTCGGGACGCTCGCGCAGGATCTTCTCAGCCAGCTTTTCACCCATGCGCAGGCGCGCCTTGTACACCGACACACCGTCGATGATCGAATCCGGACGCGCCAGGTAGACGTGTTCGAAGATGCACGGGGTGAGTGTCGGCGCCACGGCGCACTGGCGAGTGTGCAGCTTGCCGTCTTCGGTGATGTACACCGCTTCGCCCGGCGCGAGGTCGCGGATCAGGGTAAAACCCAGCACGTCCAGCGATACGCTTTCGGAAGCGATCATGTACTCGACGCCTTCGTCGGTGTGACGCTGGCCGAACACGATCGGGCGAATGCCGTGCGGGTCACGGAAGCCAACGATGCCATAACCGGTGATCATGGCCACCACGGCGTAACCACCGACGCAACGGTTGTGCACGTCGATGACGGCGGCGAACACGTCTTCTTCGGTCGGCTGCAGCTTGCCGCGCTGGGCCAGCTCGTGGGCGAACACGTTAAGCAGCACTTCCGAGTCGGAGTTGGTGTTGACGTGACGCAGGTCGGACTCGTAAATCTCCTTGCCAGTTGCTCAACGTTGGTCAGGTTACCGTTGTGCGCCAGGGTAATGCCATAAGGCGAGTTGACGTAAAACGGTTGAGCTTCGGCCGACGTCGAGCTACCGGCAGTCGGGTAGCGCACATGGCCAATGCCCATGTGCCCGACCAGGCGCTGCATGTGACGTTGGTGGAACACGTCACGTACCAGCCCGTTGTCCTTGCGCAGGAATAACCGGCCGTCGTGGCTGGTCACAATACCGGCAGCGTCCTGGCCGCGGTGCTGGAGGACGGTTAGCGCGTCATACAGCGCCTGATTGACGTTCGACTTACCGACGATACCGACGATGCCACACATGCGACGCAACCCCTACTTAATGGATCTTGACTGAACACAGCTTACTGAGGCGTTTTGGCCGGTAAGAGGTGCTCCTTGAACGGAAGATCAACGGGTACGCTGATTCCGCTGGCCAGCCACTGACTGCTCCACCCCAGAATGAGGTTCTTGGACCAATCTGCAACCAATAGAAATTTTGGCACGAGTACCGACTCTTGCCACCATGCATCCTGCTGTACCGGCCCCAGGCTCAACAGCCCGACCGCCACGACCACCAGCAACGCGCCGCGCGCGGCACCGAAGACCATGCCGAGGAATCGATCGGTCCCGGAGAGGCCGGTGACACGAATCAACTCGCCAATAAGATAATTGACCATTGCCCCCACCAGCAGCGTGGCGATGAACATGATGGCGCAGCCCGCGATGACGCGGGCCGAGGGTGTTTCGATGTATCCCGCCAGGTAGACCGACAATGAACCGCCAAACATCCAGGCTACGACTCCTGCGATGATCCAGGTCAGCAACGACAATGCTTCTTTTACGAAGCCGCGGCTTAGACTGATCAAAGCGGAGATGGCGACGACTGCGACAATCGCCCAATCAACCCAGGTAAATGGCACGTTTGAGCCTACGGACGGATGAGGCGGCGCATTTTAGCAGAGCGTCGGGCTATCGGTAAGCGGTGATTGTGGCTGCTTTGCAAATCAATAGTTTGTGGCCAGGGAATACGATTTCAACCCCACCACAAAACCAATGTGGGAGCTGGCTTGCCTGCGATGACGGCGGCACGGTCAACATCACTGTTGACTGCCCCGCCGCCATCGCAGGCAAGCCAGCTCCCACATTTGGCCCGCATTTCAAGCTGGAATCGGTTCGGACTCAGCCACGCTCAGGCTGGAAACGCGTCACGAAGCCCTTGAGGTTCTGCTGGCGATCAAGCAAGTCACGCAGGCGGTCCGCTTCGGCACGCTCGATCAGCGGGCGATAAATACCCGGTTCTTGCCGTCGGCGCTGCGGATGTAAGCGTTATAGCCTTGGCTGCGCAGCTTCTTCTGCAACGCGTCGGCGCCTTCGCGATTACCCAGGCTGGCCACTTGAATCGACCAACTGATCGGCAGGCCATTCGGGTCGATACGGCTCTGCCCCACGTCCGGCTTACCCGGTGCGGCAGGTTGCGGTGCTACCGGCTTGGGAGCCGGCGCGGGCGTGGCGGGCTTGGCCGCGACGGTCGGTGCCGGAGCCGGCTTGACCACCGGCACGCTTGGCTGCACTGGCATCGACGGCGCCTGCTGGGCGGCCACTTCGTCATCGGTCGGCACAGGCTCTTCTTCCGGCAACGCCTGCGGCTCAGGCACCACCACCGGTTCAACCTGCACCTGGGGCAGCGCGGGCGCCTGTGGCGCGGCCGGGGCCTCGACCACAACCTGACGCTCTTCGTCCTGGCGAGAGAACAGCATCGGCAGGAAAATCACCGCCAACGCCACCAGAACCAGGGCTCCGACCATTCGCTGCTTGTATGCGCTATCCAGTAATGCCATGTGCAGCTTCCTCCGTGGAGCGCCGGGCCAACCACTCGAGCGCCTCGGCAACACAATAAAATGACCCGAACAACAGAATTTCATCGTCGGACGTGGCAACGGCGCACTGCGCCTCAAGGGCATCGATCACGCTTGCATACGACGCCACGGGCGCGCCAAGGTTCTGCAAGGCCACTGCCAGTTCGGCGCCAGGACGGCTGCGTGGCGTATCCAGCGGTGCCACGGCCCACGCCTGGACATTGCCCAACAGGGGGGCGATCACACCGTCCAGGTCCTTATCGGCCAGCAGACCGAACACGGCAAGACGACGACCGAGCGGTGGCGTGCGCGACAGGTGTTGCGCCAGGTATTCGGCTGCATGGGGGTTATGCCCCACATCGAGCATCAGGTTGAGGCGCTTGCCCTGCCATTCGAACTCACGACGATCCAAGCGCCCCGCCACGCGCGTTGCCAGCAGCGTGGCCGCAATCTGCCCGGCGTTCCACGGCAGCTCCAGCAGCAGATACGCCTGCAGCGCAAGCGCGGCGTTTTCCATCGGCAGGTTCAGCAGCGGCAGGTCGCGAAGCGCCACAACCTGGCCACGGGCATCGCGCCCACGCCATTGCCAGTGCTGCCCGGTGATCTCAAGATCGAATTCACGCCCGCGCAGGTAAAACGGGCAATCCAGCTCGCGCACCTTGTCCAGCAAGGTCTGCGGCGGGTCCAGGTCCCCACAGAGCGCAGGCCGGCCCTGACGGAAGATACCGGCTTTTTCATAGGCCACGGACGCGCGGGTATTACCCAGGTAATCGGCGTGGTCCACGCCAATGCTGGTGACCAGCGCCAGGTCGGCGTCCACCACGTTGACCGTGTCGAGGCGCCCGCCGAGCCCGACTTCCAGCACCACCACATCCAGTTGCGCACGCTCGAACAGCCAGAACGCCGCCAGGGTGCCCATCTCGAAGTAGGTCAGGGATATCTCGCCCCGGCCGGCATCCAGTGCGGCGAATGCTTCGCAGAGCTGCGCATCGGTGGCTTCGCGGCCATTGAGCTGCACCCGCTCGTTATAACGCAGCAGGTGCGGGGAATTGTAGACGCCGACTTTCAGGCCTTGAGCCTGCAGCAGCGCCGCGACAAAGGCACAGGTGGAGCCTTTGCCGTTGGTACCGGTCACCGTGATCACGCGCGGCGCCGGCCGGCCCAACCCGAGGCGGGCCGCTACCTGTTGCGAGCGCTCCAGGCCCATGTCGATGGCGGACGGATGCAACTGCTCAAGGTAGGCGAGCCATTCGCCCAGGGTCCGTTGGGTCATAGGTTTGCAGGCACTGGCGGCACAACAATCGGTTCGACTTTAGGCGCGACGTACACA
>JAFHKH010000161.1 GCA_016937595.1 Pseudomonas cedrina subsp. fulgida
GCTGAGCTAATCACCCTTCACTTTCGGTGTGGGCGGCATCATACAGCAATAATCCGCAATGTCTTGATTTAAATGTAGTTTATTTAAAATATTTTCTTGGGCGCCGCAAAGCCTTTGAAAAACGCTCTTCGGCTCGCCCAGGTCAAACTGTTCACCACTGGCCAGTGCAACGTGCCCGCCCATCTCACTATTCAACACGCTGTTCTCCCACGTACTCACTGTGCAGAAGAGGTCAACTCAGGCCGCCGTTACCATGCCGCGATATGCGAATCCGCCCGTGGTTCAGTGCCCCCGCACAATACGCCGGTGACCGGGTCACGCAGGATGATCTGCCCTCGTCCGTAGTCGGTCAGGTCGCTGTCGGTCTGCACCTTGTGCCCGCGCCGTGCCAGCGCATTGACCAGGTCGCGGGACGCGCCGTGTTCGATGCCGACTTTCATGTCGCCCAGCCATTGCCAGCGCGGTGCATCCAGGGCGGCTTGCGGGTTGAGGCCGAAGTCCACCAGGTTCATCACCATCTGCACATGGCCCTGGGGCTGCATGTAGCCGCCCATCACGCCGAACGGGCCAAGGGCCTCGCCGTTTTTGGTGAGGAAGCCCGGGATGATGGTGTGGAAGGTTTTCTTGCCCGGTGCCAGGCAGTTGGAATGGGACTGATCGAGGCTGAATTCCTGCCCGCGGTTCTGCAGGGCGATGCCGCTGTCGGGCAGCACCACGCCGGAGCCGAAACCGTGGTAGTTGCTCTGGATGAACGAGACCATATTGCCTTCGGCGTCGGCGGTCGCCAGGTACACCGTGCCGCTGGCGTGGGGGTCGCCGGGTTTGGGCGGCTGG
>JAFHKH010000162.1 GCA_016937595.1 Pseudomonas cedrina subsp. fulgida
GACTGACACTCCGCATTCGCGAGCAAGCCCGCTCCCACATTGGAATCTCATTTCATGGCGCAGACCGGTTTCAGCGGTGCGTGGCAATCCAGATCAACAGCCCCGCCTGAAACACCGTAAACGCGACCAAGCAGGTGATGGTGAAGCGCAACCCGCTGTCTTCACGCTTGAACTTGGTGACCTTTTCCTCTTCCTTGCGCAGCTTCACTTCCTGCTCGGCCAGGTTCTGATCGGCTTGTTGCAGCATCTGCGCCGCTTCGAGAATTTCCACGAACTGCACCTTTTCGGTGTTCCAGTTCTCCAGCACATCGCCGACCTTGCCTGGCTGCACGTTACCCTTCAGATGCTGCACGTCGGCGTAAGCCACATCAAAACCGTGGATGCGCAGGAAGTGATCGCGGCGCAGGCGCGTGGACTCGTTCAGTGCGTCCTTGTTGGACAGGTCCACGCCGTCGACGCGGTAGTGCGACCATTTTTTCTTCGCCCAGGCGGCCGCTTGGGCCACCAGGAAGCGGCCGATGCCACGGTTGACCGGTTCGATTTCCAGGCTGTTGCCCGGGCCGAAGTGTACGCGATGCTTGTCGTGGTCGACCCAGATATCCAGGTGGTTCTGCTCACGGCGCACACGCTGCCCCGGTAGCTGAATGACCATGCGCAGCAGGCTATGGTGTTGGTCATGGCGCTCGGCATAGCCGAACTGCACGAACCGCAGCGGTCGCGCACCCGTGGCGCGGTCAGTGGCCAGGGGCGCCAGGCGCAGCATTTTGAAATGCTCGGCCTGAACATCCGCCCACGGCAGGGCCGCCGCGTCGACGGCCGCGGTTTTTTCAGCCTGGGTTTCGGCGGTGGATTCCGGTGTTGCTTCAGTGGTTGTCATGCGGCGCGATCCTGTCCAAACCCAGCAAGCCGACAGTCTTTTTACTGTCGACCCTGAGCTTATCGGCCATTTGTGTCAGGACTAGAGGCCAATTGCCGCCTAACGGGATTGAAGCCCGTCGATAAAACGCACCAGGCGGTTGCCCAGCTCGGCGGCGAGGGGTAACTGCGGGTCGTTGTAGGAGGCCAGTTGCTGTTTTACGTCGTTGGGCACGATGCGCATCACGTGGTTCATGCCTTCGATCACCGCCAACTGTGCGTCGGGCTTGGCCTTTTTCAATTGCTGGGCGTCGCCCACGCCGACCTGGATATCGTTGGAGCCCTGGACGATCAGCGCCGGCATGCGCAGCTTGGCAAAGGCGGCTGACGGGTCGGCACGGAACAGGCTGATCAGGTACGGCTGTACACTGGGTCGGAAAATACCTTCCAGCGGGCCCGGCACATCCGCGTCCACCTGGCCTGCCTTGAGGTGATCGAGGATCTGATTGCTGCGCAGCAGCAGGGCAGGGGGCAGGTGATCGGCCAGCTGCTGGCGAATGACCTGGTCGACCGGGCGCGCACTGCCGGAGAGGGAAATGACGCCGCCGGGTCCAGTTGCGGCGCGGCGAGGGCTGCCACCAGGGCTCCTTCACTGTGGCCGAGCACGATCAAGGGGCCCATGCGTGTGTCGGCCTTGAGCTGTTTGCCCCAGGCCACGGCGTCCGCGACATAGGCGTCCAGGGTCAGGTTGCGCTCGTCGGGCGTGGCAGCCAGGCTGGCGGCCACACCACGCTTGTCGTAGCGCACGCTGGCAATGCCATGCCGGGCCAGTACCCAGGCCAGGCGCTTGAGGCTGTCGTTGCGCGCGCCGTCGGCGCTGTTGCCGTTACGGTCGGTGGGGCCGGAACCGGCGATGATCAGCACCACCGGAACCGGTTTGTCCGATTGCGGCAACAGCAGCGAACCAAACAGCTCGCCGCTGCCGGTGTCCAGGCTGATGGGCCGTTGCAGCACGACAGGGGAGGCGGCCTGGGCCACGGCGGTAAACAGGGTGAGGGTAAACAGCAGAACTCGCAGCATCATCGCGCCATCATTGGAGAGGTGCCGGTTGGACCAGGGTCTACCGGTAAGGTTTCGAGGATGAACTAGTCGGTTGGCCTGCGTATACTGGCGGCCTTAAGTTATTACAGTTGACTTGATTCAACTGATTTCACGGAGCGCCCTGCATGTCCGGCAATACCTTCGGCAAGCTGTTCACTGTCACCACCGCGGGCGAAAGCCATGGCCCGGCGTTGGTCGCCATGTCGACGGCTGCCGCCCGGCCTCGAGCTGTCCCTGGACGACCTGCAGCGTGACCTCGACCGCCGCAAGCCCGGCACCAGCCGCCACACCACCCAGCGCCAGGAGCCCGACGAAGTCGAGATCCTCTCCGGTGTGTTCGAAGGCCGTACCACCGGTTGCGCCATCGGCCTGCTGATCCGTAACACCGACCAGAAGTCCAAGGACTA
>JAFHKH010000163.1 GCA_016937595.1 Pseudomonas cedrina subsp. fulgida
GCAAATGTGATTGCGTGTTCCGTTTTTGCCGATGCTGTGGTATAAAATGCGCCGCTTTCCGGGGATACCCCGCAGAGCTTAAATCCACACACGTGTCGACACGATGACCTGGGTGCCGGAGGCCTTGAAGCCGCTGGTTGGTCATTGGGATACGTGGAGGCCAAACCCGACTTATTAAGGAACTATCATGTCCCAAGTCAACATGCGCGATATGCTGAAGGCCGGTGTGCAC
Source organism: Pseudomonas cedrina subsp. fulgida (assembly GCA_016937595.1). Taxonomy (GTDB): domain Bacteria; phylum Pseudomonadota; class Gammaproteobacteria; order Pseudomonadales; family Pseudomonadaceae; genus Aquipseudomonas; species Aquipseudomonas fulgida. The sequence continues at coordinate 233 of JAFHKH010000163.1, forward strand.
TTCGGCCACCAGACCCGTTACTGGAACCCGAAAATGGGCAAGTACATTTTCGGCGCACGTAACAAGATCCACATCATCAACCTTGAAAAAACCCTGCCAATGTTCAACGAAGCTTTGACTTTCGTAGAGCGCCTGGCCCAGGGCAAAAACAAGATTCTGTTCGTCGGCACCAAGCGTTCCGCCGGCAAGATCGTTGCTGAAGAAGCAGCACGTTGCGGTTCGCCGTACGTCGATCACCGCTGGTTGGGCGGCATGCTGACCAACTTCAAGACCATCCGTGCTTCCATCAAGCGTCTGCGTGACCTTGAAGTGCAAGCCGAAGACGGTACCTTCGCCAAGCTGACCAAGAAAGAGGCGCTGATGCGCACTCGCGACCTGGAAAAGCTCGATCGTTCCCTGGGTGGTATCAAGGACATGGGCGGTCTGCCTGACGCACTGTTCGTTATCGACGTTGATCACGAGCGCATCGCGATCACCGAAGCCAACAAGCTGGGCATCCCGGTTATCGGCGTAGTCGATACCAACAGCAGCCCGGAAGGCGTTGACTACATCATCCCAGGCAACGATGACGCAATCCGCGCTATCCAGCTGTACATGGGTTCGATGGCCGACGCTGTCATCCGTGGCCGCAACCACGTTGCTGGTGGTACCGAGCAGTTCGTTGAAGAAGCTCCGGTAGCTGCCGCTGAGTAACTGACGCCCTGGCGTTGACTCAGTAAGCAAAAAGGGGGCTTGGCCCCCTTTTTGCCACCTCGAAAACCATTTGTCGGCAGCGCAGCTACATCATTTGTAACGTGCAGCGGCCTACAAGAGGGTTCGGGAAGAATTGATCGCCCGTTTGATCGGGTGGAATGGTTGAAAACCTATCCAAGAGGATTTTGAAATGGCAGAGATTACTGCAGCGTTGGTTAAAGAACTGCGTGAGCGTACCGGCGAAGGCATGATGGATTGCAAAAAGGCCTTGACCAAGGCCGGCGGCGACATCGAAAAAGCCATCGACGACATGCGTGCTTCCGGCGCCATCAAGGCCGCCAAGAAAGCAGGCAACGTCGCTGCTGAAGGCGCTATCGCTCTGAAAGAAGACGGCAAATCCGCCGTTCTGCTGGAAGTGAACTCCCAGACCGACTTCCTGGCTCTGCAGGACGACTTCAAGGCATTCGTTGCAGCCAGCGTTGAAAAAGCGTTCGCTGACAAACTGACCGATGCCGCTCCGCTGATCGAAGCTCAAGAAGCTGATCGCCTGGTACTGGTCGGCAAGGTTGGCGAAAACGTCAACATCCGTCGCCTGGTTCGCGTTGAAGGTGATGTGGTCGGTGGCTACCTGCACGGCAACAAGATCGGTGTTGCGGTTGTTCTCAAAGGCGGCAACGTTGAGCTGGCCAAGGACATCGCTATGCACGTAGCGGCCAGCAACCCTGAGTTCCTGCTGCCTTCGGAAGTGTCCGCTGACGCAATCGAACGTGAAAAAGCGGTGTTCCTGAGCCTGAACGCCGACAAGATCGCCGGCAAGCCTGAGAACATCGTTGAGAACATGATCAAGGGCCGTATCAGCAAGTTCCTCGCTGAAGCCAGCCTGGTTGAGCAGGCGTTCGTCAAGAACCCTGAAATCAAGGTCGGTGAACTGGCCAAGAAAGCCGGTGCTGAAATCGTTTCCTTTACTTACTTCAAAGTAGGCGAAGGCATCGAGAAGCCGGTCGACAACTTCGCTGAAGAAGTTGCCGCCCAGCTGGCTGCCGCCAAGCAATAAGACAGTTTTCAACTGTCGCCCGAAAGAGGCTGCCCGCTCACGCGCGCAGCCTCTTTTCAAATGGGAAGGCCGATTTTGGTTGGCTTCCTTTCGGAACTGGCTTACAAAGCCGTGTTCCGATGGCGCTGTAGCAGCGTCTGCTGGAGTGAACGCAAGCCGTAAACGGCTCGCCATGAATTTTTAAAAATACGCCGCAGGAGAGATTCGCAATGGCTCAGCAGGGCAGTGGTTATCAGGCTCGCTATAAACGCATTCTACTCAAGCTTAGCGGCGAGGCCCTGATGGGCTCGGAAGAGTTCGGGATCGATCCAAGGTACTCGACCGCATGGCGCTGGAAGTCGGCCAACTGGTCGGCATCGGCGTACAGGTCGGCCTGGTGATCGGCGGCGGCAACCTGTTCCGTGGCGCGGCACTGAGTGCGGCCGGCATGGATCGGGTCACCGGCGACCACATGGGCATGCTGGCCACTGTGATGAACGCCCTGGCCATGCGCGACGCCCTGGAGCGTGCCAATATCTCGGCTATCGTGATGTCGGCTATTTCCATGGTCGGTGTGACCGATCACTATGATCGCCGCAAAGCCATGCGCCACCTGAACTCGAAGGAAGTGGTGATCTTCGCCGCCGGCACGGGTAACCCGTTCTTCACCACCGATTCGGCGGCGTGCCTGCGTGCGATCGAAATCGACGCCGACGTGGTGCTCAAGGCCACCAAGGTGGACGGCGTATACACCGCAGACCCGTTCAAAGACCCGCATGCCGAGAAGTTCGATCATCTGACCTACGATGAAGTACTGGATCGCAAGCTGGGTGTGATGGACCTGACGGCTATCTGCCTGTGCCGCGACCACAAGATGCCGTTGCGCGTATTTAACATGAACAAGCCCGGCGCCCTGCTGAATATCGTACACGGCGGCGCAGAAGGGACTCTGATCGAGGAAGGCCAACAATGATCAACGAAATCAAGAAAGACGCTCAAGAGCGTATGCAGAAATCCCTGGACTCCCTGAACCATGCATTTGGTCAGATTCGTACAGGCAAGGCTCACCCAAGCATCCTGGGTAGCGTGATGGTGCCGTACTACGGCGCAGATACCTCCATCACCCAAGTGGCCAACATCACCGTAAAAGACTCGCGCACCCTGCAGGTCGTGGCTTTCGAGCGCAATATGCTCGGCGCCGTCGACAAGGCCATCCAGAGCGCGGGCCTGAACCTCAACCCGACCAACCTGGGCGAGTTGCTGCTGATCTCCATGCCGGCACTGACCGAAGAAACCCGCAAGGGCTTCACCAAGCAGGCCCGCAGTGCCGCCGAAGATGCGCGCGTTGCCGTGCGCAACATCCGTCGCGATGCGCTGGGTGACCTGAAGAAGCTGGTCAAGGACAAGGAAATCAGCGAGGACGAAGAACGTCGTGCCACCGCCGATATCGACAAGCTGACCAAGGATGCCGAGGCCCAGATCACCAAGGCCACGGAAGAAAAAGAAAAGGACCTGATGGCCGTATAAGGGGTCAGGAAGCCTTCATGGAAAAGACCAAGCAGACTGTACCCTCCGTGGTGCCGCGCCATGTCGCGATCATCATGGATGGGAATAATCGCTGGGCGAAGAAACGCTTTATGCCGGGCGTCGCCGGGCATAAAGCGGGTGTCGATGCGGTACGGGCGGTGATCGAGGTGTGTGCCGAGGCCAAGGTCGAAGTGTTGACCTTGTTTGCCTTCTCCAGTGAAAACTGGCAACGGCCCGCCGAAGAAGTCAGTGCCTTGATGGACCTGTTCTTCAAGGCCTTGCGTCGTGAGGCCAAGCGCCTCAACGACAACAACATCAGCCTGCGCATCATTGGCGACCGCTCGCGCTTCCACCCGGAGTTGCAGGCCGCCATGCGTGAAGCCGAGGCGATCACTGCCGGTACCAATCGTTTTGTGCTGCAGATCGCGGCCAATTACGGTGGCCAGTGGGACATCGCCCAGGCCGCACAGCGGCTGGCCCGTGAAGTGCAGGCCGGTCATCTGCGACCCGACGACATCACGCCCGAACTGTTGCAAACCTGCCTGGTCACCGGCGACCTGCCGCTGCCGGACTTGTGCATCCGCACCGGTGGCGAGCACCGCATCAGCAATTTCCTGTTGTGGCAGTTGGCCTACACTGAGCTGTACTTCTCCGACCTGTTCTGGCCGGACTTCAAACACGATGCCATGCGTAACGCACTGGCCGATTTCGCTTCCCGTCAGCGTCGCTTCGGTAAAACGAGCGAGCAGATCGAAGCTGGAGCCCGGGTTTAAATGCTTAAACAACGAATCATCACCGCACTGATCCTGTTGCCGATCGCCTTGTGTGGGTTTTTCCTGCTCGAGGGGGCCGGCTTTGCGCTGTTTATCGGCCTGGTCGTCACCCTGGGTGCTTGGGAGTGGGCGCGCCTGGCAGGTTTCAGTGCCCAATTGCCGCGCGTGGTGTATGCCACCGTCGTGGCCGTCCTGGCGTTTCTCCTGTACATCCTGCCGGACCTTGCGCCGTGGGTGTTGGGGGCGGCGGTCTTGTGGTGGGCGCTGGCGACCTTCCTGGTGTTGACCTATCCGCGCACCAGCGGCAAGTGGTCCAGTGTGGCCTGCAAGTTGGTGATCGGGCTGTTGATCTGCTGCCGGCGTGGCAAGGGCTGGTGGAGATCAAGCGTTATCCAATGGGTAACTGGCTGATCCTGGCGGTCATGGTGCTGGTCTGGGGTGCAGACATCGGTGCGTACTTCTCCGGCCGGGCGTTCGGCAAGCGTAAGCTGGCACCGGCGGTCAGCCCAGGCAAGAGCTGGGAGGGCGTGTATGGCGGCCTGGCGTTGACCCTGGTGATCGCGCTGGGAGTCGGCGTTGTGCGTGGCTGGCCGGTGAAGGATATCTTCCTGGCGCTGCTGGCCACCGCCATTGTCGTATTCATCTCCGTGGTGGGTGACCTCACCGAAAGCATGTTCAAGCGTCAGGCCGGGATCAAGGACAGCAGCAACCTGTTGCCGGGCCATGGCGGCGTACTGGACCGTATCGATAGCCTGACGGCTGCGATCCCGATCTTCGCGGTGCTGTTGTGGATGACCGCTTCGTGAGTCGTCTGCAACAAGTGACCGTGCTGGGCGCAACCGGCTCGGTGGGGCTGAGCGCGTTGGACGTGATTGCTCGTCATCCTGATCGTTATCAAGTCTTCGCCCTCACCGGGTTCAGCCGCTTGAGCGAGTTGCTGGGGTTGTGCGTACGACATGCGCCGCGCTTCGCCGTAGTGCCTGAGGCCGCCGCGGCCCGGGCGCTGCAGGACGATCTGCGGGTTGCCGGGCTGGATACCCAGGTTCTGGTGGGGGAGGAGGGGCTGTGCCAGGTGTCGGCCGCTGCCGACGTGGATACCGTGGTCGCCGCTATCGTCGGGGCTGCGGGCTTGCGTCCGACCCTGGCCGCCGTCGATGCGGGCAAGAAGATTCTGCTGGCCAATAAAGAAGCGCTGGTCATGTCCGGCGCGCTTTTCATGCAGGCGGTACGCAAGAGCGGCGCCGTGCTGCTGCCCCTCGATAGCGAGCACAACGCAATCTTCCAGTGCATGCCCGGTGATTATGCCCGTGGCTTGAGCCAGGTTGGCGTGCGTCGGATCCTGCTGACCGCTTCCGGGGGGCCGTTTCGGCAAACCCCGCTGGCCGAGCTGGAGCATGTGTCGCCTGACCAGGCGTGCGCTCACCCGAACTGGTCCATGGGGCGCAAGATTTCGGTCGACTCGGCCAGCATGATGAACAAGGGCTTGGAACTGATCGAGGCGTGCTGGTTGTTCGATGCGCGTCCGGACCAGATCGAGGTGGTGATTCACCCGCAGAGCGTGATTCATTCCCTGGTCGATTACGTGGACGGTTCGGTCCTGGCGCAGTTGGGCAACCCCGATATGCGCACGCCGATTGCCAATGCGCTGGCCTGGCCGGAGCGGATCGACTCCGGCGTGGCGCCCCTGGACCTGTTTGCGGTGGCCCGCCTGGACTTCGAAGCGCCGGACGAGCAGCGCTTCCCTTGTTTGCGCCTGGCGCGGCAAGCTGCGCAAGCGGGTGGCACTGCGCCGGCGATGCTCAATGCAGCCAACGAAGTGGCGGTGGCGGCGTTTCTTGAGCGGCGTATCCGCTTTCCGCAGATCGCGAGTATCATCGAGGACGTCCTGGCGCTTGAGCCTGTCGTGGCGGTGAATGAACTGGGAGCGGTATTCGAGGCCGATACCAAGGCCCGGTCCCTGGCACAGCAATGGCTGAGCCGCAACGCGCGTTAGTCTGACCTTCAGGCACTGGATTGGAATGCGGAGAAATTAGATGAGTGCGCTTTACATGATTGTCGGCACCCTGGTTGCTCTGGGCGTGCTGGTTACCTTCCACGAATTCGGCCACTTCTGGGTGGCGCGTCGTTGCGGCGTCAAGGTACTGCGCTTTTCGGTCGGTTTCGGCATGCCGCTGTTGCGCTGGCATGACCGCCATGGCACCGAGTTCGTGATTGCGGCCATCCCGCTGGGCGGCTACGTCAAGATGCTCGATGAGCGCGAAGGCGAAGTGCCGGCGGACCAACTGGACCAATCCTTCAATCGCAAGACCGTTCGTCAGCGTATCGCCATTGTCGCCGCCGGCCCGATTGCCAACTTCCTGTTGGCGATGGTGTTCTTCTGGGTCTTGGCCATGCTGGGCAGTGAGCAGGTGCGGCCGGTCATCGGCGCGGTCGAGTCGGGCAGCATGGCCGCCAAGGCCGGTCTGGCAGCCGGGCAGGAAATTGTATCCATTGATGGCGAACCCACCACGGGCTGGGGCGCGGTCAATCTGCAACTGGTACGTCGTCTTGGCGAAAGCGGCACGGTCAATGTCGTGGTGCGCGAGCAGGATTCCACCACCGAAACCCCGCGGGAGCTGGCGCTCGATAAATGGCTCAAGGGGGCTGACGAGCCTGATCCGATCAAATCCCTGGGCATACGTCCATGGCGTCCAGCCCTGCCGCCGGTGCTGGCCGAGCTGGATCCGAAAGGTCCGGCCCAGGCCGCTGGCCTGAAGACCGGTGATCGCCTGTTGGCCCTCGATGGCCAGGCGCTGGGTGACTGGCAGCAGGTGGTCGACCTGGTCCGTGTACGTCCTGACACCAAAATTATGCTGAAAGTTGAGCGCGATGGTGCTCAAATCGACGTCCCCGTGACCCTGTCGGTGCGTGGGGAGGCCAAGGCGGCCGGGGGTTACCTGGGTGCCGGGGTCAAAGGTGTCGACTGGCCGCCATCGATGGTGCGCGAGGTCAGTTACGGGCCTTTGGCAGCGATTGGCGAGGGTGCAAAGCGCACCTGGACCATGAGTGTGCTGACCCTCGACTCCCTCAAGAAAATGTTGTTCGGCGAGCTCTCGGTAAAAAACTTGAGTGGACCGATAACCATTGCTAAAGTGGCGGGCGCTTCTGCCCAGTCGGGTGTCGCGGATTTCCTGAATTTCCTGGCTTATCTGAGTATCAGCCTGGGTGTTCTGAATTTGTTGCCCATTCCTGTATTGGATGGGGGGCATCTGTTGTTTTATCTGGTCGAGTGGGCGCGTGGTCGCCCCTTGTCGGATCGGGTGCAGGGTTGGGGGATACAGATCGGTATCAGTTTGGTGGTCGGGGTGATGTTATTAGCCCTGGTCAACGATCTGGGTCGACTGTAACGCTTCGCTGAATTGCGAATCTGCCGCATTTTGCGGCAGTTTGTTTATTGCCAGTTGGAATAAGAAAGGACTTCATGAAACGTCTGCTGCTAACTGCGGTTCTCACCGTATTGATGATCGCCGAAGTTCACGCCGAGTCCTTCACCATCTCCGATATTCGCGTCAACGGCCTCCAGCGGGTTTCCGCGGGTAGCGTCTTTGGTGCCTTACCGTTGAACGTCGGTGAACAGGCTGATGACCGTCGCCTGGTGGAATCCACTCGTGCGCTGTTCAAAACCGGTTTCTTTCAAGACATCCAACTGGGTCGCGAAGGCAACGTCCTGGTCATCACCGTCGTCGAGCGACCTTCCGTCGCCAGTATCGAGATCGAAGGCAACAAGGCGATCTCCACTGAAGACCTCATGAAAGGCCTGAAGCAATCCGGCCTGGCCGAGGGCGAGATCTTCCAGCGCGCCACCCTCGAAGGTGTGCGCAACGAGCTGCAACGCCAGTACGTTGCCCAGGGGCGCTATTCCGCGACCGTGGAAACGGAGGTGGTGCCGCAGCCGCGCAACCGTGTCGGCCTCAAGGTCAACATCAACGAAGGCACCGTGGCGGCGATCCAGCACATCAACGTGGTGGGCAATACCAAGTTCGCCGATGAAGACTTGATCGACCTGTTCGAACTCAAGACCACCAACTGGCTGTCGTTCTTCAAGAACGATGACAAGTACGCCCGTGAAAAACTCTCCGGTGACCTGGAGCGCCTGCGTTCCTACTACCTGGACCGTGGCTATATCAACATGGATATCGCTTCGACCCAGGTGTCCATCACCCCGGACAAAAAACACGTCTACATTACGGTCAACGTCAACGAAGGCGAGAAGTACAAGGTTCGTGACGTGAAGCTCAGCGGCGACCTGAAAGTACCTGAAGACCAGATCAAGGCGCTGTTGCTGGTGCAGAAGGACCAGGTGTTCTCGCGCAAGCTGATGACCACCACGTCCGAACTGATCACCCGTCGTCTCGGTAACGAAGGCTATACCTTCGCCAACGTCAACGGCGTGCCGACCCCGCACGATGATGATCACACCGTGGACATTACGTTCGTGGTCGATCCAGGCAAGCGTGCCTACGTGAACCGCATCAACTTCCGTGGCAACACCAAGTCCGCGGACGAAGTGCTGCGTCGGGAAATGCGCCAAATGGAAGGTGGCTGGGCCTCGACCTACCTGATCGACCAGTCCAAGACCCGTCTTGAGCGTTTGGGCTTCTTCAAGGAAGTCAACGTCGAAACCCCGGCCGTACCGGGTGTGGACGACCAGGTTGACGTGAACTATGCCGTGGAAGAGCAGGCATCCGGTTCGATCACCGCCAGCGTGGGCTTCGCACAAAGCGCCGGCCTGATCCTCGGTGGTTCGATCACCCAGAACAACTTCCTGGGTACCGGTAACCGGGTGTCCATCGGCCTGACCCGAAGCGAATACCAGAGCCGATACAACTTCGGTTATACCGACCCCTACTGGACTGCCGACGGTGTGAGCCTGGGCTACAACGCCTTCTACCGCACCACCGACTACAAAGACCTCGACGTCGACGTTGCAAGCTATGCAATCGACAGCCTGGGTGCCGGTGTCAACGTGGGTTACCCGATCAGCGAGACTTCGCGCCTGACCTTCGGCCTTACTGCGCAACAGGATGAGATCAAGACCGGTGTCTACACAGTGGACGAGATCTTTGACTTCACCCGCCGTGAAGGTGACAAGTTCCTCAACTTCAAGGCGTCCGCCGGCTGGTCCGAGTCGACCCTGAACAAAGGTGTATTGGCGACCCGTGGCCATTCCCAGAGCCTGACCCTGGAATCCACGACACCCGGCAGCGACCTGTCGTTCTTCAAGCTCGACTACCGTGGCCAGTTGTTCACGCCGTTGAGCGACAACTACACCATGCGCCTGCACACTGAACTGGGCTATGGCGACGGTTATGGTTCCACCAACGGTCTGCCGTTCTACGAGAACTACTACGCGGGTGGCTTCAACTCCGTACGGGGTTTCAAGGACAGCACCTTGGGCCGCGCGGTACGCCTAGCCGTGGCGTTGGTGTCACTGGTAACCGGGGCACGAATCCTGATTCGGACAATGACCCGCTGCCATTCGGTGGTAACGTGCTGATCCAGGGTGGTGCGGAAATCCTGTTCCCGCTTCCATTCGTGAAAGATCAGCGTTCCCTGCGGACGTCGGTCTTCTGGGATGTGGGTAACGTGTTCGACTCCAAATGCGAGCAGATCACCAACCCTAGCGGCGTGAAGTCCGACACCAAGTGCAACGACGTGAGCCTCAGCAACCTGGCAAGCTCCGTGGGTGTGGGTGTGACCTGGGTGACCGCGCTTGGCCCATTGAGCTTTGCTCTGGCCATGCCGATCAAGAAACCGGATAACGCTGAAACCCAGATTTTCCAATTCTCCCTCGGCCAGACGTTCTAAGCGTCTGACCCAAGATAACGACAACGGATTCTGTAGGAGTGCATCGTGCGTAAGTTGACTCAATTGGTTTTGCTGGCCACTGTGCTGGTAACCACCCCGGCCTTCGCCGAAATGAAAATCGCCGTCCTGAACTATCAGATGGCGCTGCTGGAATCCGATGCGGCCAAGAAATACGCCGTGGATGCCGAGAAAAAATTTGGTCCGCAACTGACCAAGCTCAAGACGCTGGAAAGCAGCGCCAAGGGCATCCAGGATCGTCTGGTCGCCGGTGGCGACAAGATGCAGCAAGGCGAGCGCGAGCGTCTGGAGCTTGAGTTCAAGCAAAAGGCCCGCGACTACCAGTTCCAGTCCAAGGAACTGAACGAAGCCAAAGCTGTTGCTGACCGTGAAATGCTGAAACAGCTGAAGCCGAAACTCGACAGCGCCGTGGAAGAAGTCATCAAGAAGGGTGCCTTTGACCTGGTGTTCGAGCGTGGCGCTGTGATTGACGTCAAGCCTCAATACGACATCACCCGTCAGGTGATCGAGCGCATGAACCAGCTGAAGTAAGCCATGACCGCGACTATCAAGCTCGGCGAGTTGGCCGAGTTCCTGGGAGCCACCTTGCGTGGCTCCCCGGAGAAAGAAATCACTGGGCTAGCCACCTTGCAGGAGGCTGGCCCAGCTCAGTTGAGCTTCCTCGCAAACCCTCAATACCGTAAATACCTGGTCGACAGCCAAGCCGCAGCCGTGTTGCTCAAAGCCGCTGACGCCGAGGGGTTTGCCGGGGAGGCGCTGGTGGTGGCTGACCCCTACCTGGCTTATGCGCGGGTGTCGCACCTGTTCGATCCGAAACCCAAGGCTGTCGTGGGTATTCATCCATCCGCGGTGATTGCCGATGATGCCCAGGTTGACCCTGCGGCCAGCGTCGGTGCCTTCGCGGTGATCGAGAGCGGTGCACGCATTGCGGCGGGTGTCACGGTCGGCGCCCATTGCTTTATCGGTGCGCGCTGCGAAATCGGCGCCGGCGGTTGGCTTGCACCGCGCGTAACCCTGTACCACGATGTGCGTATCGGTGAGCGTGTGGTCATCCAGTCGGGGGCCGTGATTGGAGGCGAAGGCTTTGGCTTTGCCAACGCCAAGGGCATCTGGAACAAGATTGCCCAGGTCGGCGGCGTAGTGATCGGCGACGACGTGGAAATTGGCGTGAACACTGCCGTCGACCGCGGGGCCCTGGCCGATACCGTGATCGGCAACGGCGTGAAGCTCGATAACCAGATCCAGATCGCCCATAACGTGCAGATTGGCGATCACACCGCCATGGCCGCTTGTGTGGGGATCTCCGGCAGCACCCGGATCGCAAGCATTGCATGCTCGCCGGTGGCGTTGGGCTGGTGGGGCATATCGATATTTGCGACAACGTTTTTATCACGGGCATGACCATGGTCACCCACTCGATTACCGAGCCTGGGGCCTATTCTTCCGGTACCGCCATGCAGCCTGCGGCTGAATGGCGCAAGAGTGCAGCGCGGTTGAGGCAGCTCGACGACATGGCTCGACGTCTCAAACAGCTTGAAAAGCGTGTTGGGGACGTGACCCCTGGCGGTAATGCTTCATCAGAAGGCTGATACCATTTCCATATCAAGTGTGCACAGCCGCTAGACTGCCTCCTTGATTTGCTAGCGGGGCGTGCGTTTAGTTCGCCCGCCCCCAATCTTTATTACAGGCTTCCCCCCGACATGATGGACATCAACGAGATTCGCGAATACCTGCCTCACCGTTACCCGTTCCTGCTGGTGGATCGCGTAGTGGACCTCAACGTCGAGGAAAAGCGCATTCGTGCCTACAAGAATGTCAGCATCAACGAACCGTTCTTCAATGGTCACTTCCCCGCGCATCCCATCATGCCGGGCGTGTTGATCATCGAGGCGATGGCCCAGGCTGCCGGTATCCTTGGTTTCAAAATGCTCGACCTCAAGCCTGCCGATGGCACGCTCTACTATTTCGTGGGCTCCGACAAGCTGCGTTTCCGCAACCCGGTTACTCCGGGCGACCAGTTGATCCTGGAAGCCAAGTTCATCAGCTGCAAGCGCAGATCTGGAAGTTCGAATGCCAGGCCTCGGTGGACGGCAAGCCGGTGTGCTCCGCCGAGATCATCTGCGCGGAACGCAAACTATGAGTTTGATTGACCCTCGCGCAATCATCGATCCGTCGGCCGTACTGGCCGCCGACGTTGAGGTCGGCCCCTGGTCGATCATCGGCGCAGGTGTGGAAATCGGCGAGGGGACTGTCATCGGGCCGCACGTGATCCTCAAGGGTCCGACCCGCATTGGCAAACACAATCGCATCTACCAGTTCTCCTCGGTAGGCGAAGACACCCCGGACATGAAGTACAAGGGTGAAGAAACGCGCCTGGTAATCGGTGATCACAACATCATCCGTGAAGGCGTGACCATTCACCGTGGCACCGTGCAGGATCGGGCCGAGACCACCCTGGGTGATCACAACCTGGTGATGGCCTATGCGCACATCGGCCACGACAGCGTAATCGGCAACCATTGCATCCTGGTCAACAACACCGCGCTGGCGGGCCATGTGCACGTTGATGACTGGGCAATCCTGTCCGGGTTTACCCTGGTGCATCAGTACTGCCATATCGGTGCCCACAGTTTTTCCGGCATGGGTACCGCCATCGGCAAGGACGTTCCGGCGTTCGTCACGGTATTTGGCAACCCGGCCGAAGCCCGCAGCATGAACTTCGAGGGCATGCGCCGTCGCGGGTTCAGCGAAGAGGCCATCCACGCGTTGCGCCGCGCCTACAAGGTGGTTTACCGCCAGGGGCTTACCGTGGACCAGGCGTTGATCCAACTGGCCGAGCCGGCAGCGGTGTTCCCGGAAGTTGCGGTGTTCCGTGACTCGATCCAGGCGTCGACGCGCGGCATCACGCGCTGATCATGGCTAATCTGCGTATCGCGCTGGTGGCCGGAGAAGCTTCCGGTGACATTTTGGGCGCAGGTCTTATGCGGGCCCTCAAGGCCCAGCATCCGGCGGTGGAATTCATGGGGGTCGGCGGCCCGTTGATGCAGGCCGAAGGGCTCGTTTCCTATTTCCCCATGGAGCGCTTGTCGGTCATGGGGCTGGTGGAAGTGCTGGGCCGTCTGCGCGAGCTGCTGGCGCGGCGCAAGCTGCTGATCCAGACCCTGATTGAAGAAAAGCCCGACGTGTTTATCGGGATCGACGCGCCGGACTTCACCCTCACTATCGAACTCAAATTGCGTCAGGCCGGGATCAAGACCGTGCACTATGTCAGCCCGTCCGTGTGGGCGTGGCGGCAGAAGCGCGTGCTCAAGATCCGCGAAGGCTGCGACTTGATGCTGACCCTGCTGCCGTTCGAAGCCAGGTTCTACGAAGAAAAGGGCGTGCCGGTGCGGTTTGTCGGGCATACCCTGGCCGACACCATTCCGTTGGAGGCTGACCGCGCGGCGGCGCGTACCGAACTTGGCTTGCCCGCCGGCCCGCTGGTCGCACTGATGCCCGGCAGTCGTGGTGGCGAAGTCGGGCGCCTGGCCTCGGTATTCTTTGAGGCTGCCGAGCGCCTGCAAGCCCTGAAGCCAGGCGTACGTTTCGTACTGCCCTGCGCCAGCCCGCAACGCCGTGCACAGATCGAAACGCTGCTTGAAGGCCGCAAACTGCCATTGACCTTGCTCGACGGCCAATCGCACCTGGCCCTGGCGGCGTGTGATGCGGTGCTGATCGCTTCGGGTACCGCCACGCTGGAGGCCTTGCTGTACAAGCGCCCGATGGTCGTGGCCTACCGCCTGGCGCCGTTGACCTTCTGGATCCTCAAGCGCATGGTCAAAAGCCCTTACATCTCGTTGCCGAACCTGCTGGCACAGCGCCTGTTGGTGCCGGAGTTGTTGCAGGACGATGCAACACCCGAGGCCCTTGCCAAAACCCTACTACCCTTGATTGACGGCGGTGAAGAACAGACCCGCGGTTTTGACGACATCCACCGCACCCTGCGCCGTGATGCGTCGAATCAGGCGGCGGACGCCGTATTGACCTTGATCGGCAAAAAACAGGAAGCTTTATGACGACGCAAATGGGCCTGGATTTCAGTCTGGTTGCCGAAGCCCACGAGTTGGTGGCCGGTGTTGACGAAGTCGGTCGCGGGCCTTTGTGCGGCGCCGTCGTCACGGCGGCGGTGATCCTCGATCCTGGCCGTCCGATCCTGGGGCTCAACGACTCGAAGAAACTCACCGAAGCGCGCCGCGAAAAGCTGTACGACGAGATTTGCGAGAAAGCCCTGAGCTGGCACATCGCCCGTGCCGAAGTCGAAGAAATCGACGAGCTGAATATTCTCCACGCCACCATGCTTGCCATGCAGCGCGCGGTCGAAGGGCTGCATATCACCCCCAAACTGGCAAAGATCGATGGCAACCGCTGTCCGAAACTGTCGATGCCGGCCGAGGCGGTGATTCAGGGCGACGGCAAGGTCCCCGCCATCGCTGCGGCGTCGATCCTGGCCAAGGTCAGCCGCGACCGTGAAATGGCCGCGTTTGAACTGATCTACCCCGGCTATGGCATCGGTGGCCATAAAGGTTACCCGACGCCCGTTCATCTGGAAGCCCTGGCTCGCCTTGGCCCGACGCCGATCCATCGCCGCTCCTTCGCCCCGGTGCGCCAGGCGTACGAGCTGCGCGCGAGCCTCATCCAGGTATAGTCCCAAGGCTGATGTTTTTGCCAAGGCCCGGTACAATCCGGGCCTTGCTGTCTTCAAAAACAGTTGTCTTCACCCAGTTGTCTCCACGTATAAGAACAGGATCATCATGCCGGCTTCATTCGTTCATCTACGCCTGCACACTGAATACTCCCTGGTCGACGGCCTGGTGCGGATCAAACCGCTGGTCAAAACCCTGGTGGGCATGAATATGCCTGCGGTAGCGGTTACCGATCAGAACAACATGTGTTCCCTGGTCAAGTTCTACAAGAACGCCATGGGCGCCGGCATCAAGCCGATCTGCGGCGTCGACCTGTGGCTGTCGAACAAAGATCCTGACAACGCACTGAGCCGCATCAGCCTGCTGGCGATGAATGGCGTGGGTTACCGCAACCTCACCGAACTGATTTCCCGTGGCTTTATCGACGGCCAGCGTAACGGCGCGATCATCATCGAGCGCGAATGGGTCGCCGAGGCCAGCGAAGGGGTGATCATGCTCTCGGCGGCCAAGGAGGGCGAGATCGGTCTCGCGCTGCTTGGCGGTAATCCGCACGAAGCCGAGGTGCTGGCCCGCGAGTGGATGCAGGTCTTCCCCGACCGCTTCTACCTCGAAGTGCAGCGCACCAACCGCCCCAACGACGAAGAGCATCTGCACGCCGCCGTGGCCCTGGCCGACAAGCTGGGCGCGCCGCTGGTGGCCACCAACGATGTGCGTTTCATCAAGAAGGAAGACTCGAAGCCCACGAAACCCGCGTGTGCATCGGCGAGGGCCGCGCCCTGGATGACCCGCGCCGCTCGAAAAACTACAGCGAAGAGCAGTACCTCAAAAGCGCCGAGGAAATGGCCGAGCTGTTCAGCGACCTGCCCGAGGCCCTGGAAAACTCCGTCGAAATTGCCAAGCGTTGCAATATCGAAGTGAAGCTGGGCAAGCACTTCCTGCCCAACTTCCCGATTCCCGATGGCATGACCATCGATGAGTACTTTCGCAAGGTGTCGTTCGATGGCCTGGAGGATCGCCTCAGCGTCCTGTTGCCCAAAGACATTACCGAAGATTACGAGGCCAAGCGCCAGGTCTATGTCGACCGGTTGAATTTCGAGCTGGATATCATTATCCAGATGGGCTTCCCCGGTTACTTCCTGATCGTGATGGACTTTATCCAGTGGGCCAAGAACAACGGCGTGCCGGTTGGTCCGGGCCGGGGGTCAGGTGCCGGCTCGCTGGTTGCCTATGTGCAGAAGATCACCGACCTCGACCCGCTGGAATATGACCTGCTGTTCGAACGCTTCCTGAACCCGGAACGGGTGTCCATGCCCGACTTCGACGTCGACTTCTGCATGGACGGCCGTGACCGCGTGATCGAATACGTGGCCGAGAAATACGGTCGCAACGCGGTCAGCCAGATCATCACCTTCGGCTCCATGGCGGCCAAGGCGGTTATCCGTGACGTGGCCCGGGTGCAGGGCAAGTCCTACGGCCTGGCCGATCGCTTGTCGAAGATGATCCCGTTCGAAGTCGGCATGACCCTGGAAAAAGCCTACGAGCAGGAAGAGATCCTGCGCGACTTCATCAAGGTCGATGAAGAAGCCGCCGAAATCTGGGACATGGCGCGCAAACTCGAAGGCGTGGTGCGTAACGTCGGTAAGCACGCCGGTGGCGTGGTTATCGCCCCCACCAAGCTCACCGACTTTTCGCCGATCTATTGCGATGAAGAAGGCGACGGCCTGGTTACCCAGTTCGACAAGGACGACGTGGAAGCGGCCGGCCTGGTGAAGTTCGACTTCCTCGGCCTGCGTACCCTGACGATCATCGACTGGGCGCTCAAGACCATCAACCGCGACCGCGCCAAGGTCGGCGAAGAGCCGCTGGATATCGCGTTTATCCCGCTGGACGACAAACCGACCTACAGCCTGCTGCAAAAAGCCGAAACCACTGCGGTGTTCCAGCTTGAGTCGCGCGGCATGAAGGAGCTGATCAAAAAGCTCAAGCCCGACTGCCTGGAAGACTTGATCGCCCTGGTCGCCCTGTTCCGTCCGGGCCCTTTGCAATCGGGCATGGTGGACGACTTCATCAACCGTAAGCACGGCCGCGCCGAGTTGGCGTACCCGCACTCCGACTACCAGTACGAAGGCCTCAAGCCCGTATTGGCGCCGACCTACGGCATCATCCTGTATCAGGAACAAGTGATGCAGATCGCCCAGGTCATGGCCGGTTACACCCTTGGCGGCGCGGACATGCTGCGTCGTGCCATGGGTAAGAAAAAACCCGAGGAAATGGCCAAGCAGCGCGGCGGTTTCATTGAAGGTTGTGCCACCAACAATATCGACGCCGACCTGGCCGGTAACATCTTCGACCTGGTGGAAAAGTTCGCCGGTTATGGTTTCAACAAATCCCACTCCGCCGCCTATGGCCTGGTGTCGTACCAGACCGCCTGGCTGAAGGCCCACTACCCGGCGCCGTTCATGGCCGCGGTACTTTCGGCGGATATGCACAACACCGACAAGGTCGTGACCTTGATCGAGGAAGTGCGCACCATGAAACTGCGCCTCGATGCGCCGGACGTGAACGCCTCGGAGTTCAAGTTCACGGTGAACGACGAAGGCCGCATCATTTATGGCCTCGGCGCGATCAAAGGCGTGGGCGAGGGCCCGGTGGAAGCCATCACCGAGGCGCGCCAGGACGGGCCGTTCAAGGACCTGTTCGACTTCTGCGCGCGGGTCGACCTCAAGCGCATCAACAAACGCACCCTCGATGGCCTGATCCGCAGCGGTGCGCTCGACCGTCTCGGCCCGTATTTCCATGACGAGCCCAAGGCTTACCAGGCAAATATCGACCGCAACCGCGCGGTATTGCTCACCGCGATGGAAGAGGCGATCAAGGCTGCCGAACAGACCGCCCGTACCCATGACAGCGGCCATGCCGATCTGTTTGGCGGGTTGTTCGTCGAAGAAGATGCGGATGTCTACGCTAACCACCGCAAGGCCAAGGAACTGACCCTCAAGGAACGTCTCAAGGGTGAGAAAGACACCCTGGGCCTGTACCTCACCGGCCACCCGATTGACGAATACGAAGGTGAGATCCGCCGCTTCGCCCGTCAGCGCATCATCGACCTCAAGCCTGCGCGGGACACCCAGACCGTCGCCGGCATGATCATCGCCCTGCGGGTGATGAAAAACAAAAAGGGCGACAAGATGGGCTTCATCACCCTCGACGACCGCTCGGGCCGCATCGAGGCGTCGCTGTTTGCCGACGCGTTCCACTCCGCCCAGTCGTTGCTGCAGACCGACGCCATGGTGGTGGTGGAAGGGGAGGTCAGCAACGATGACTTCTCCGGCGGCCTGCGCCTGCGGATCAAGCGGGTGATGAGCATGGAAGATGCGCGTACCAATTTGGCTGAAAGCCTGCGCTTGAAGGTCAAGACCGAAGCGCTCAAGGGCGATCAGCTACGCTGGTTGGGTGATTTGCTCAAACGCCACCGTGGCGCGTGCCCGGTGACCATGGAGTACACCGGCAATGACGCCAAGGCCATGTTGCAGTTTGGCGAGGCGTGGCGAATTGATCCCGCTGATGGCTTGATTCAAGCATTGCGTGACCAGTTCGGTCGTGACAACGTCTTCCTCCAATACCGTTGATGGCCAGGCGCTTTCTTTTTATCCGGAAAATCGCCTGATCTCGACGAAACATTTAATCTCGACCTGGACGCGCCTCTCCCTTAAGGTAGGGCGCGAACAGACAACCGGCTGGCCAGGCACTCCTTGGCCGTCGACCCAAGACGGACGCTTATGAACCCGAATTTTCTTGATTTCGAACAGCCGATCGCTGACCTGCAAGCCAAGATCGAAGAGCTGCGCCTGGTCGGCAATGACAATTCGCTGAATATCGGCGATGAGATCGCCCGCCTGCAAGACAAGAGCAGCACGCTCACCGAAGATATTTTCGGCAAGCTGACCAGTTGGCAGATCGCGCGCCTGGCCCGCCACCCGCGCCGTCCGTACACCCTGGACTACATTCAGCATATCTTCACCGAATTCGACGAGCTGCATGGCGACCGCCACTTCTCCGATGACGCGGCCATCGTGGGCGGTATCGCTCGCCTGGACGACCAGCCGGTGATGGTGATCGGTCACCAGAAAGGCCGTGAAGTGCGCGAGAAAGTGCGCCGCAACTTCGGCATGCCGCGTCCGGAAGGCTACCGCAAGGCCTGCCGCCTGATGGAGATGGCCGAACGTTTCAAGATGCCGATCCTGACGTTCATCGACACGCCGGGCGCCTATCCGGGTATCGACGCCGAAGAGCGCAACCAGAGCGAAGCCATCGCCTGGAACCTGCGCGTCATGTCGCGCCTGAAAACCCCGATCATCGCCACCGTGATTGGTGAAGGTGGTTCCGGCGGTGCACTGGCCATTGGCGTCTGCGACCAACTGAACATGCTGCAATATTCGACCTATGCGGTGATCTCGCCGGAAGGTTGCGCTTCGATCCTGTGGAAAACCGCCGAAAAGGCGCCGGACGCTGCCGAAGCCATGGGCATCACTGCCGATCGCCTCAAAGGCCTGGGCATTGTCGACAAAGTGATCGCCGAGCCATTGGGCGGCGCCCACCGCGACCCGGCTGCAGCCGCCGCCACCCTCCGTGCAGAGTTGGGTTCGCAACTGGCGATGCTCAAGAAGCTGGATAACGAAGCGCTGCTGGCCCGCCGTTATGAGCGCCTGATGAGCTACGGTCTCTAAGACCAACGCTGGACCAAAATGTGGGAGCGGGCTTTGTGGGAGCTGGCTTGCCTGCGATAGCATCACCTCGGTGCAACTGATAGACCGAGGTGCCTGCATCGCGGGCAAGCCCGCTCCCACATTTGCTTGCATAGGCTGGGGTAGTGCATTCCAGATGGATGGTGGTACTTTGCTATGAAACCCACCCTAATCGCTCAACTCCTGCAAACCCTGGCCCCCTGGCGCAATGCCTCGGCCTGGCACATCGCGTTCTCTGGCGGGCTTGATTCCACCGTCCTCCTGCATCTTCTCGCCTCCCTGGCAAAAACCGAAACCTTGCCGCCCCTCGGTGCCGTTCATGTCCACCATGGCCTGCAAGCCGCCGCTGATGCCTGGCCAGCGCATTGCCAGTCACTATGCGACCACTTGGGCGTGCCCTTGCGCATCCTGCGCGTGCAAGTGCAGCCTGGGGCCAGCCTTGAGCGTGCCGCCCGCGAGGCGCGTTACCAGGCATTTACCGAGGTGACTGGAGCAGGGCAGGTGTTGCTGACTGGCCAGCATCGCGACGATCAGGCCGAAACCCTGTTATTCCGCCTGCTGCGCGGCGCCGGGGTGCGTGGCCTGGCGGCAATGCCTGCGCAGCGCCCATTGGCGGGTGGTTATCTGCTGCGTCCGTTGCTGCAGGTGTCTCGTGGCGAATTGGAGGCCTACGCCCGCGAGCATCAGCTCACGTGGGTTGAAGACCGTCCAACGCCCATCTGCGCTTCTCGCGCAATTACCTTCGCCATCGCGTGTTGCCGGTGCTCACCGAGCGTTGGCCCCAGGCCGTTGCAAGCCTGGCGCGCACCGCCGAGCATCTGGATGAGGCCCAGGGCCTGCTCGATGAACTGGCACAGATGGACCTGCGCGCCGCTGACCAGCCTTCGCCGTTTCCCTGGCTGCACTTGCCATCCCTGGCGCTTGCGCCGCTGCGCGAGCTTTCCGACGCCCGTCAGCGCAACGCCCTGCGCCATTGGCTGACGCCGCTGACACGCCTGCCCGACAGCGATCATTGGGCCGGTTGGCATTCGCTGCGCGATGCCAAGGAAGACGCACAGCCGCTATGGCGCCTGGCCGACGGCGAGTTGCAGCGCAGCGGCGAGCGCCTCTGGTGGTTACCGGCCACGTGGTCGGAGTTTTCCGACGCATCCCTGAGCTGGCCCGATCCGCAAAACCCACTGGTGTTACCCGGTAATGGTCAGTTGAAGATCACCGGCATCCCCCCCGCGGGTCCGTTGCAGGTCCGTTACCGGCAGGGCGGTGAAGTCATCGACGTGCCAGGTCGCGGCCGACGCGACCTGAAGCGGCTGCTTAACGAAAGCGGGTTGCCGGGCTTTGTGCGTGGCAGACTGCCGCTGCTGTATCGGGACGAACAATTGCTGGGCGTGCCCAGCGCCGCTGGACGCTGGGCAGTGCCGAGCGAGGGCTGGCAATTACAGTGGATGCCACAGACCTGCGATCAAGGTTTGAGCTGATAGCGCCTTTCCGGTAGACTACGCTCCCTTCTTGATACAACTTCTGTGGATTCGCCTGAATCGCAGCAGTTGCCGATTACCAAGCAGTCTTTGCTGGGCGATTCCAAAAAATGTGTAGCGATCAACGTACCGGTGTTCCATTGCTGGTCTGTCACCACGCGGCGGTTTTTTTGAAAGGTGCACTGTGATTAATGCAGGTGATCGGGGGCTTCGGCCTCTCTTCGCTCTCCCCGGCGGCTCGGACCGCTTTAACGCAGACTTCTAGGGTTTTTCATGACGCGCTACATATTCGTCACGGGCGGTGTTGTTTCTTCATTGGGGAAAGGCATTGCCTCCGCTTCATTGGCGGCCATCCTGGAGGCGCGGGGGCTTAAAGTCACCATGCTCAAGCTGGACCCGTACATCAACGTCGACCCGGGCACCATGAGCCCGTTCCAGCACGGTGAAGTGTTCGTCACCCATGACGGCGCCGAGACTGACCTGGACCTGGGCCACTACGAGCGGTTCATCCGCACGACCATGACCCAGAACAACAACTTCACCACCGGCCGTGTCTACGAGCACGTACTGCGCAAGGAGCGCCGTGGTGACTACCTGGGTGCGACCATCCAGGTGATCCCGCACATCACCGACGAAATCAAGCGCCGCATCATCAAGGGGGCGGGCGATGCCGACGTGGCGATGGTCGAAATCGGTGGCACCGTGGGTGACATCGAATCCCAACCGTTCCTCGAAGCCATCCGCCAGTTGCGGTTCGAAATCGGCGCCAAGCGCGCGATGTTGATGCACCTGACCCTGGTGCCTTATATCGCAACCGCCGGCGAGACCAAGACCAAGCCGACCCAGCATTCGGTCAAGGAACTGCGTTCCATCGGCCTGCAGCCGGACGTGCTGATCTGCCGCTCCGATCATCCGATCGACATTTCCTCGCGTCGCAAGATCGCGCAATTCACCAACGTTGAAGAACGTGCGGTGATTGGCCTGGAAGACGCCGACACTATCTACAAGATCCCGGGCATCCTGCATTCGCAAGGCCTGGATGATTTTGTGGTCGAGCGCTTCGGCCTGCAGTGCGGCAGTGCCGACCTGTCCGAGTGGGAAGCCGTGGTCGACGCCAAGCTCAACCCCGAGCACGAAGTCACCATCGCCATGGTCGGCAAGTACATGGAGCTGCTGGACGCGTACAAGTCGCTGATCGAAGCCATGAGCCACGCCGGCATCAGCAACCGGACCAAGGTCAACCTGCGCTACATCGATTCCGAAGACATCGAGAACCAGGGCACCGCGTTGCTCGAAGGCGTTGACGCGATCCTGGTGCCCGGTGGTTTCGGCCTGCGGGGCGTCGAAGGCAAGATCACTGCGGTGCAGTACGCTCGTGAAAACAAGGTGCCGTACCTGGGGATCTGCCTGGGCATGCAAGTGGCCGTTATCGAGTTCGCGCGTAATGTGCTGGGCTGGAAAGACGCCAACTCCACCGAGTTCGACAGCAAGAGCGGCCACCCGGTCGTGGGCCTGATCACCGAGTGGGAAGATGCCACCGGTGCCGTCGAGGTCCGTACCGAAGCCTCCGACCTGGGCGGCACCATGCGCCTCGGCGCGCAGGATTGCCTGCTGGAGCCGGGCTCGCTGGTTCACGATTGCTACGGCAAGGACGTGATCGTCGAGCGTCACCGTCACCGTTACGAAGTGAACAACAACCTGCTGCCGCAAATCAAAGAGGCCGGCTTGAAAATCTCCGGTCGCTCCGGTGATGGTGCGTTGGTTGAAGTGGTCGAGGCACCGGATCATCCTTGGTTCGTGGCCTGCCAGTTCCACCCTGAGTTCACCTCGACGCCGCGTGACGGTCATCCGCTGTTCAGCGGCTTCGTCAAGGCAGCACTGACCCAACATCAGAAGAAGGCGTAACCCTGATGGCCCAGAAGATCATTCGCGTAGGCGACATCGAGATTGCCAACGACAAGCCCATGGTGCTGTTCGGCGGCATGAACGTACTGGAAAGCCGCGACATGGCGATGCAGGTCTGTGAAGAATACGTGAAGGTGACCGAGAAACTCGGTATCCCCTACGTGTTCAAGGCCAGCTTCGACAAGGCCAACCGTTCGTCCGTCACTTCCTATCGCGGGCCTGGCCTTGAAGAAGGCATGCGGATCTTCCAGGACATCAAGCAAGCCTTCGGCGTGCCGATCATCACCGACGTCCACGAGCCTGAACAGGCTGCCGTGGTCGCCGAAGTGTGCGACATCATCCAGTTGCCGGCCTTCCTGTCGCGCCAGACCGACCTGGTCGTTGCGATGGCCAAGACCGGCGCGGTGATCAATATCAAGAAGGCCCAGTTCCTCGCGCCCCAGGAGATGAAACACATCCTGAACAAGTGCGTGGAAGCGGGTAACGACCAGTTGATCCTCTGCGAGCGTGGTTCAAGCTTCGGCTACAACAACCTCGTGGTGGACATGCTTGGTTTCGGCATCATGAAGCAGTTCGAATACCCGGTGTTTTTCGACGTGACCCACGCGCTGCAAATGCCCGGTGGCCGCGCCGATTCCGCTGGCGGGCGCCGTGCCCAGGTACTGGACCTGGCCAAGGCGGGTATCAGCCAGTCCCTGGCCGGCCTGTTCCTGGAAGCCCACCCGGACCCGGACAACGCCAAATGCGACGGCCCATGCGCCCTGCGCCTGGACAAGCTGGAGCCGTTCCTGGCCCAGCTCAAGCAATTGGACGAGCTGGTCAAGAGTTTTCCGACGGTAGAGACCGCGTAAGCGCCGTTTCTCCGGTAGACTTTCCTACGCTTTTCGCTCAGGCCCAAGGGCCTGGGCCTTGTCGCCTGCAAGCCTGCCCCGTTGTTCCACCCTTGCGGTCGGCCAAAAGATTTCCATCAGCTGCGTCGTTTTCGTCAACTTTGGAGTGTTTACAACAATGGCAAAAATCGTCGACATCAAAGGTCGTGAAGTTCTCGACTCCCGTGGCAACCCCACCGTCGAAGCGGACGTGCTTCTCGATAACGGCATCATCGGCAGCGCCTGCGCGCCGTCCGGTGCTTCCACCGGTTCGCGCGAAGCGCTGGAACTGCGTGATGGCGACAAGAGCCGTTACCTGGGCAAGGGTGTACTCAAGGCTGTAGCCAACATCAATGGCCCGATCCGTGACCTGTTGCTGGGCAAGGACCCGCTGGACCAGAAAGCCCTGGACCACGCGATGATCCAGCTCGACGGCACCGAAAACAAAGGCAGCCTGGGCGCCAACGCCATCCTGGCCGTGTCCCTGGCCGCTGCCAAGGCGGCTGCCCAGGACCAGGACCTGCCGCTGTACGCCCACATCGCCAACCTCAACGGTACCCCAGGTGTTTATTCGATGCCGGTGCCGATGATGAACATCATCAACGGTGGCGAGCACGCCGATAACAACGTCGACATCCAGGAATTCATGGTCCAGCCGGTGGGCGCCAAGTCGTTCTCCGAAGGCCTGCGCATGGGCACCGAGATTTTCCACCACCTCAAGGCTGTGCTGAAGGCCCGTGGCCTGAGCACCGCCGTGGGTGACGAAGGTGGTTTCGCTCCGAACCTGGCGTCCAACGAAGATGCACTCAAAGTGATCTCCGAAGCCGTGGCCAACGCCGGCTACACGCTGGGCACCGATGTGACCCTGGCCCTGGACTGTGCGGCCAGCGAGTTCTATGAAGACGGCAAGTACAACCTGTCCGGCGAAGGCCAGGTGTTCAACTCCGAAGGTTTCGCTGATTACCTGAAGGGCCTGACCGAGCGCTACCCGATCATCTCGATCGAAGACGGCCTGGACGAGTCCGACTGGGATGGCTGGAAAATCCTCACCGACAAGATCGGCGAAAAAATCCAGCTGGTGGGCGACGACCTGTTCGTGACCAATACCAAGATCCTGAAAGAAGGCATCGATAAAAAGATCGCCAACTCGATTCTGATCAAGTTCAACCAGATCGGCACCCTGACCGAAACCCTGGAAGCCATCCAGATGGCCAAGGCCGCGGGCTACACCGCCGTGATCTCGCACCGTTCCGGCGAAACCGAAGACTCGACCATTGCCGACCTGGCCGTGGGCACTTCGGCGGGTCAGATCAAGACCGGTTCGCTGTGCCGTTCCGACCGTGTTTCCAAGTACAACCAATTGCTGCGTATCGAAGAGCAACTGGCTGGCAAGGCCAAGTACAACGGCCGCGGCGAGTTTCGCGGCTGATCGCTACTTGAGGGTAAAGCATGATAAAAAGTCGGCGGATTGCGTCGGAAAACTCACGGCAGTGTGGTTTTCGGCGCTAATCTGATGGCTACCCAGCACAAGCCTGGTTTTTCCAGGCTTCGTGCTATCAGTTGCTTCAAAAGTTTTGCATGGCTGTCTTTTTTCACTGGATACCCGATATTCGATGCGCAGTCCCAATTGGTTGTTCCTCGTCTTGCTCTTGTTGCTGGCTGGCCTGCAATACCGCCTATGGGTGGGTAATGGCAGCTTTGCGCAGGTAAAAGAACTGACCGAGCAAATTGCTGCACAGCACGCCGAAAACGAAGTCCTGCTGGAGCGTAACCGCGTCCTCGATGCCGAAGTGCTTGAGTTGAAAAAAGGTACGGAGACCGTTGAAGAACGGGCTCGTCATGAGTTGGGCATGGTCAAGGAGGGCGAAACCCTCTACCAGATGGCCCAATGAACAACCGCTTGCCGGCCTTCTGGGCCGTGATTCCTGCCGCGGGCGTTGGTGCCCGTATGGCGGCGGACCGTCCCAAGCAATATTTGCAGCTGGGCGGGCGCACTATTCTCGAACACAGCCTTGGCTGTTTTCTCGACCATCCCATGCTCAGGGGCCTGGTGGTCAGCCTTGCTTGCGACGATCCTTATTGGCCTGCCCTGGCGTGTGCCGCAGACCCGCGCATCCAGCGCGCGGACGGCGGCTCGGAGCGTTCGGGCTCGGTGCTCAACGCGTTGTTGCATCTGCATGGTCAGGGCGCAAGCGACGACGATTGGGTGCTGGTGCACGATGCTGCACGGCCCAACCTCAGCCGGGACGACTTGGACACGCTATTGAGCGAACTGGCCAACGACCCGGTCGGCGGCCTGCTGGCCGTGCCGGCCCGCGATACCCTCAAGCGCGTCGACAAGCACGGCCGCGTCGTCGAAACCGTTGACCGCAGCCTGATCTGGCAGGCTTACACGCCGCAGATGTTTCGCCTGGGGGCATTGCACCGCGCGTTGGCCGACAGCCTGGTGGCGGATGCGCTGATTACCGATGAAGCGTCGGCCATGGAATGGTCCGGCCAGGCACCGCGCTTGATTGAAGGGCGCTCGGACAATATCAAGGTGACCCGGCCGGAGGATCTGGAGTGGTTGCGGTTGCGCTGGGCTAACCGGCGGTAGTCACTAAAACCGCGTCGACCCCTTCGCGAGCAAGCCCGCTCCCACATTTGGAATGCATTTCAA